>NZ_JBEPNK010000026.1:0-57923 GCF_040546245.1 Arthrobacter sp. UYEF3 | reverse complement strand
CGGGGTGGCACAGTCCGGCACAATCAACCAATTCAATACAATAAATTGGTATCAACAAACTTGGCACACTATTGAGTTCTCAAACAACAGACACACCCGGCACCACCACAACCCCACAGGGCCACAGATCGCTCCGGAGCAACTTCCCAAACTTACCCGAGTCCGGGACACTTAGCAAATCAACGTTTCCGCGATTCCCGGTCCCACGAAACAGGCCCCCACCCGGACACCGGCGCGCACAAAACGCGCCATCTTCCAGGCTGTTCAACAAGGGGGTCGGTCGCTATCTTTCCGCTTCAGCGGCGGCGACTCGAACTACTTTACACACCAAACCCACCCCGGACAAATCGGCCCCCACACCCCTCCCCCACCCACAAAAAACCCGCAAACACACCGAAAGCAGCCACCACAACCATGCCGGAGAGGGTAAAAGTCGTTGGCTGGAGTCAGATATGAAGGGTGTGCGCTCCGTCACCGGCCTGATCCGCGCCGGCGGGTGCCGGACGTCTCCGCCGCAGGCGGCTCAAACGGTGCCGGCTCAAACGGCGCCGGCTTAAATGCGGCGCCGGCTTAAATGCGGCGCCGGCTTAAATACGAAAGGGGCCGGCAACCACATGGTTGCCGGCCCCTCATCAAGCCACTGGGTTCAGGGATACTGAATTACCAGGAAGACTTCGTGATGCCCGGGAGCTCACCGCGGTGAGCCATGTCGCGGAAGCGAACACGGGAGATACCGAACTTCTGGAAGGTACCGCGCGGACGGCCATCGATGATGTCGCGGTTACGCAGACGTACCGGTGAGGCGTTGCGGGGCAGCTTCTGCAGGCCGAGGCGAGCAGCTTCGCGCGCCTCGTCGGTTGAGTTGGGATCAACCAGGGCCTTCTTCAGTTCGAGGCGCTTTGCAGCGTAACGCTCGACGATGACTTTACGCTGTTCGTTTTTAGCGATCATTGACTTCTTAGCCATGTGTTTAGCGCTCCTCTCGGAATTCGACGTGCTGGCGGATTTTGGGGTCGTACTTCTTCAGGACCATACGGTCCGGGTCGTTACGACGGTTCTTGCGCGTCACGTAGGTGTAACCCGTGCCCGCGGTCGACTTGAGCTTGATGATCGGACGTACGTCCTTGTCCTTAGCCACTAGAGCTTCACTCCTCGTGCCAGGATGGCGGCTACGACTACGTCGATGCCACGTACGTCGATGGTCTTGATGCCCTTTGCAGACAGCTGCAGAGTGACATTACGGCGCAGGGACGGAACCCAGTAGCGCTTCTTCTGGATGTTCGGGTCGAACCGGCGCTTGTTGCGACGGTGCGAGTGCGAAATGCTGTGTCCAAAGCCCGGCTCGGCTCCGGTCACCTGGCAGTGTGCTGCCATGACGACTCTCCTCATGAAAATAAAATGAAACGGCTGCGGAGTTCCCACAAAACCGTGCGACAGGCGACGTCCGCATCCAGCTCCCACATGCGTTCCGCAGTCCTCCGGCAACCGGCTGAGCCAGTTGCAGTCCTCACTGCGGCGAAGATTGTGAGTCACGGGCACGGGGCGGGATAACCAAGGGAAATCACCGCGGCGTGCCGGGATGCTGGGCGAATACAGGAGTGCACGCAATTTGAGCCCCTAACTACCGGCCACCGGGAGTGCCCGATTTCTCAGACATTTCCGTCAACCGGAGCAACTGCACACGCTCCGCGCCACCTAGCGCCCACCAAGTCTACGGGCTCGGCGAATTAAAGACCAATTCGGGGCCCGGCGGTGTATAAGGCGAAGCGGTCTGCACCTGCGGGCAAGTCTTACCCGGGACGCAGTTCTTTCACAGCGAAATGATAGGCAACGGGCAGACTCTGGAGACATGAACACATCAACCCAGACTGCCTCGCAGCCCGCGGTCCGTCGGGTGCCGGTGGAGCGGAACCCCTTCGAGGGACAGCAGCGCCGGCGGATGCTCAAAGCAGACCTCCTCACCGTGATCGCCTGGGCGTCGCTGGCGGGTGCGTTGGCGTTGTGGCTGGCCGACGGCGGCGCCAACGGCTTCTCGAGCTTGGCCGGAGCCTTCACGGCGGCGGGGATTGTGGCCGGGCTGGCCGGCATGGACCTGGTGCTGCTCATGCTGCTCCTCGCGGCTCGGCTTCCGATCATCGACGGCGCGGTCGGACATGACCGCGCCCTCGAGTTCCACCGCAAACTCGGCAAGCCTTCGCTGTACCTCCTGCTGGCCCACGGCGTCCTGCTCGCAGTCGGCTACGGGGTGGCCGAGGGACTGGATCCGGTCAGCGAGGCTGTGGCCCTGTGGGTCCAGGTTCCGGACATGTGGCTTGCGTATGTTTCGACGGCGTTGTTTATCGCCGTCGTCGTTACCTCCCTGGTGGCCGTCCGCCGGCGTTTTCCATATGAGTTTTGGTACGTCGTTCACCTGCTCACCTATGCCGCGGTGCTGACGTCCCTGCCGCACCAGTTCAGCGTCGGTGGACTCTTCGCCGAAGGGACCTGGCAGCGCTGGTATTGGCTTGCGGTGTGTATCGGCACGGGGGCAGCGCTCGCACACTACCGGGTCCTTGAGCCGATCGTTGCCACTTTCCGGCTCAGCTTGCGGGTCAGCCGGGTGGTGGCAGTGGCCCCCGGCGTGGTCAGCATCGAAATGGCGGGTCGGCACCTTGACGAACTTGCCGGCAGTGGCGGGCGCTTCTTCATCTGGCGCTTCCTCACCCCCGGTCAGTGGTGGCATCCGCATCCGTTCAGCCTCTCCGCCGATCCGCTGCAGTTCGACGACGGCGGCGGACGGCTGCGGATCACGGTCCGCAACCTCGGCCGGGGTTCGGCACGCCTGGCACGGCTGAAACCCGGCACCAGGGTGGCGGTCGAAGGGCCGTACGGACTGTTCAGCACCGCGTCGCGCAGCCGCAAGCACATTGTGATGATTGGTGCAGGTATCGGCATCACCCCGATCCGCGCCCTGCTGGAGAGCACTCCGTTGGCACCGGGCGATGCCACAGTGATCCTCCGCGGCCACAGTCCATCCGGGCTGTACCTCGGCCAGGAAATCCTCGATCTGTGCCAACGCCGCGGTGCCACGCTGTTCCACTTGACCGGCCGCCGTCCGCGGGGCGCGCACACATGGCTGCCGGAAAGTGAGGCGCGCTCCGGCTACCGGCTGGCAAGCTACGCGCCAAACCTCGCCGACTCCGACGTCTACGTCTGCGGGCCCTCCGGCTGGGCACAAAACGTCCTAGATGACGCGCGCCGGGCCGGCGTGCGGGACGAGCAACTCCACTACGAAAGGTTCGACTGGTGAGAATTCGCGCAGTTCTTTCAGCAACCCTGGCCTCGGTCGGGATCCTTGTGGTCGGCTGGCAGTCGGGAACCCACGTCACCACTACGGCCAGCGCCGTCGGCACGGCAGCAGGTACCAACGGGGCCGGGTCTAACGGAGCCGGGTCCGGCGCCACGGGCTCCAGCGGTTCGGCCGGGAGCCCGACGTCGTCCTCAGGGTCAACCGGGCCCACCGGCGCGCCGGCCGCGGCCGGCGCCACCTTCGCGGGCTCCGTCGTGCAGACGCGCTTCGGCCCCGTTCAGGTGCAGATCGCCGTAGGCGGCAGCACCATATCGAATGTCGCCGCCCTGCAATTGACTAATGAAGATCGCAGGTCGGTGCAGATCAGCAACTACGCCGCCCCGTTGTTGCGCTCCGAGGTCCTCCGGGCGCAGTCGGCCAAGGTGCAGACCATCAGCGGAGCCACCGTTACCAGTTCCGCGTACCTGACCTCACTCCAGTCGGCCCTCGATGCAGCCCACCTCTGAGTTCGGCCGGCCGGGCCTCAAGGCCAGGACCTTCCGCTGTATGGGCACGGTCGTCAGTCTCACCGTTCCCGCCGGAACCGAGATCGGGACCGCGGCGGCCGATGCCGCGCTGGCGGCCGCGACCGTCGTCGTCGAACAGCTGTTCCTGGAACTCGACGCCCGCTTCAGCCTCTACCGGCCCGGGTCCGAGGCCAGCCGGCTGGCACGCGGGGAGCTTTCGCTGCGCGAGGCCTCGCAGGATTTCCGGGACCGCTACGCCGAAGCCGCCGAATGGCGGCTTCTGACCGAGGGTGCGTTCACCCCCGAACGGCCGGACGGCGTGCCGGATCTGTCCGGGCTGGTGAAGGGCTTCGCGATCAAGGAAGCCGGGGCCGCGCTGGAGGCACTGGAGCTCGGCGACTGGTGCCTGAACGCCGGCGGCGATGTGCTGGTCGCAGGTTCGCCCATCATGGCCAGCGGTGCCTCGTGGCGGGCGGGGATCGTTGATCCGCAGGACCGCAACACCCTGATCGCCGCCTACCCGCTCGGCGGCGGCACCGGCGCCGCCGCGCTGGCCACCTCCGGCTCCGCCGAACGCGGCGACCACATCTGGACCAGCGGCGCGGGCCTTTGTGAATTCCACCAGGTGTCGGTGGCCGCGGCAGACATTGTCACCGCGGATGTGCTCGCAACGGCGATTGTGGCCGGCGGGGTTCCCATGCTTAACCGGGCGACCAGCGGCTGGGACGTGGAGGTGCTCGCCATCCGGAACGACGGCGGCCTCCTCGCCACGAAGGGGTTCCGCGCCTAGGCTCGCCTCCGCCTCGACTTCCGCCGGCATTGCCCGTTCCGTGTCTGCCGTCACCTATGCGGGCAGGACGTTCGATGCCGCCACACGCGAGTACCAGAGGCCGCTCGCCTTGGGGATCCTGCGCTGCGATTCGTATTCCACCCGGACCAGCCCGAAACGCTGGTGATAGCCGAAGGCCCATTCGAAATTGTCCAGCAGGGACCAGGCAAAATATCCGCGGACATCCACGCCGTCCGCCAGCGACTGGTGGAGGGCCCGCAGGTGCTGGTCGAAGAAGGCGAGCCGCGCCTGGTCATCGACGAATCCCGCGGCGTCCGGCACGTCAGCGAAGGCTGCGCCGTTTTCCGTGATGTAAGTCGGGATTCCGGCCGGGCCGGTGTATTCGCGCTGCAGCCGGTTCAGCAAACGGCGCAGGCCCTCCGGCTGGACCTCCCATCCCATCCCGGTGACGGGGAGGCCGCGCAGAACCTCCCGGACGCCGTCGGCCGCGACAAGGGGTGACGCATGCTGCTCCGGCTGCTCCGCATCCGTGGTGAAGGCGGCACCGTGGTAGTAGTTGACGCCCAGCACGTCGAGTGGCTCCGAAATCACGTCGAGATCCCCCGGCCGGATTACGTCGGCCATGCCGAGGTGGGCCACGTCGGCGAGCACGTCGGCCGGGTACTCGCCGTGGAAGAGCGGGTCCAGGAAAAGCCGGTTCGACTGGCCGTCAACCCTCCGGGCTGCATCCAGGTCCCCGTCCCGGGCGGGGTCCGCCGGATCGGCCACCGTTAGGTTCAAGGTGATGCCCAGGGTTGCCTCCAGATCGCGCCGACGGAGCTTCCGGACGGCCAGGCCGTGCCCCAGCAGCAGGTGGTGTACTGCCGCGAGCGCGGCAGCAGGGTCCCGTCGGCCCGGGGCATGGATGCCCGCAGCGTAGCCAAGGAACGCGGAGACCCAGGGTTCGTTGAGCGTGGTCCAGATCCTGACCCGGTCGCCGAGGGCCTCGTGCATCACCGCGGCGTAGTCGGCGAAGCGTTCGGCCGTTTCCCGCGCCGCCCAGCCGCCCTTGTCCTCGAGTGCCTGCGGGAGGTCCCAGTGGTACAGCGTCACCCAGGGCGTGATACCTGCGGCGAGCAGCTGGTCGACCAGACGCGAGTAGAACGCGATGCCTTCGGGATTCGGCGTCACGCCGTCGGGCATGCAACGGGCCCAGGAGATGGAGAAGCGGTAGGCGGCCAGGTTCAGGTCCGTCATCAGCCCCACGTCCTCGGCCGTGCGGTGGTAGTGGTCGCAGGCGACGTCGCCGTTATGGGCATCCGCGACGGCGCCGGGAACGCGGCAGAAGACGTCCCAGATGGAGTCCCCGCGGCCGTCCTCGTGCGCAGCCCCCTCGATCTGGTAGGCGGCGGTGGCGGCTCCCCACAGGAATCCGGCCGGGAAGGCGAGAGGGCTGGTGTTCATCCTGTTGTTGCTCCTTGCGTCGTGCCGGAAGGCGTCTTGCTAGAGGCGGGTGAGCTGAGCGTACCGCGGTGACAGCCCGTCGCCGGAGGATTTGCCGGTGACCCGGCGGAGCACCCAGGGTCCGGCGAATTCGCGCACCCAGCGGGCGTTCGCGCGGATCGCATCGGAGCGGCCGAGTTCCGGAACCGGGGTCATCGGCGGGACATCGATCGAGTGCTCGTGCTCCAGCACGGTAAGGACGCGCTTGGCCATGTTGGCGTGGCCGGCTGCCGACATGTGCATGCGGTCGGTCGCCCACATGCCCCAGTCGTAGTATTCGCTGAACCGCCAATAGTCCACCAGCAGGGCGTCATGGTCTCCGGCGATGCCGCGGACCAGTTCGTTGTAGATGGCGGTGCGGCCGCGCATGGTCCCGAAGACCTTGGAGCCGCGGGCGTCGAAGCCGGTGAACATCACCACTGTGGCCCCGGCCGCTCTCAGCTTGCGGATCCCGGCGTCGTATTCCGCCAGCAGGTCATCGATGTCGACCTTGGGCCGGAGGATGTCGTTCGCGCCGGCGTAGATGGTCACCAGGGTCGGATTGAGCGCGACGGCGGCGTCCACCTGCTCAGCCATGATCTGGCGGAGCTTCCGTCCGCGGATGGCGAGGTTGGCGTAACCGAATCCCGGATCTGCTGCGCCCAACTGCTCGGCGACCCGGTCGGCCCAACCGCGGACGCCGTTCGGGCGGGTCTGGTGATCGTCGCCGACGCCCTCCGTGAAGGAATCTCCGAGAGCAACGTAGCGGGCCGTAAAATCCATGGAGCCAGTCTGCCACCGGTTGCTGAGAGCAACCAAGGGGCGCTACGCGGGGGGAGGCGTGCTGTCGCGCAGGATCCAGTGGCCCGCGTCGAGCCGGGACACGATCTTCTCGCCAATCCGGGCCATCATCGCGACGTCGTCCGGATCCAGGGCGTCAAGGAACAGCGCGCGGACGGCCTCCACATGGTCCGGAGCGAGCCCCGCAATGGTGGTCATTCCGTCGTCGGTGAGATGCGCGGTGGTGACGCGGGCATCGCCGGGATGCGGCCGCCGCTCGAGCCACCCGCGGTTCTGGAGTTTGGTGACCACGTGCGAGAGCCGGGACAGTGAAGCGCTGGTGCGGGCCGCCAACTCGCTCATGGGGAGGTAGCGGCCCTCCGCCTCGGAAAGCATGGCCAGGACGTTGTAGTCGAATAGCGAGAGTTTTCCAGCGGCATGCAGCTGGGTGTCCAGTGCGGCGGGCAACAGTGTATTGATACTCAGCTGGGCCAGCCAGGCACGGCGTTCGTCAGCGGTGAGCCAGCGCGGTTCGGTCATGGCTCTATTCTAGGAGCCTTGATGATTGACGGTTCAACGTCGGTGCGGGCCGGGGCACCCGACTGCCCGCCTGCGAGCCCGGCGCAAGCGGTAGGCTGGCGCTATGTACGTAGTCTCCCTGACCTACAAGGTGCCCGAAGAGATCGTCGATTTCCACCTGCCCGCGCACGTCGCCTGGCTGCAGGATGCGTTCGACCGCGGGGTCTTCATGGTCGCAGGGCGCAAAATCCCGCGCACCGGCGCGCTCCTGCTGTCCAACGCGGACCGCGCCGAGCTGGACGCGGCACTTGTCAAGGACCCCTTCTACGTTAACGGCGTCGCCGACTACGACGTAGAGGAATTCCATGCCAGCCGCGTCGCACCAGGGTACGAGAACCTACAGGACAGCTAGCTCAGCCGGGCAGCAGCTTTTTCAACCCAGCCCAGGACCAATGCGGGTCAGCGCAGGACGATGTCCACCGGGTTGGCTTCGGACCGCCACTTGCCCTCCGAGCCCGGGCCCGCCGCGATCACCGGGGCCGTAAGGATACCGGACCGGTTGGTGCGCTTGTCCCGGAGAATCTCCGTCACCGAACCAAGGTGGCGGGACAGGTCGATCACGTTTTCCGGCGCGGCCAGCAACAGCTGGAAGCCGAACTCATGCAGCGCCTTAATCCCAGCGCCGGCGAACTCCTCCGAGGCCAGCACGAACGCCTCGTCCATCATCACCGTGCCATACGTGGTGAAGCCCTGCTCGGCGATGCCCAGCTGGTAGCTCAGCGCCGCCGCCATGATGAACGCGGTGAAACGCTGCCGCTCGCCGCCGGACATGGAGCCTGTGTCCGCGTGCATGAAGACCTCAGTCTTCGCTGCACGGTTCCCGGCGCCGTCCTTCGCCGCCGCTTTGGAACCGGGGGCCCGCACCTCGCGGTGCTCCTTGCACTGGATGAACAGATGCCCGCGGACGTCCAGCACCTCGGCACGCCAGCGCCGGTCCTCGGGGGTCTGCGACCCGAGCCGCTTCACGAGCGTTTCGAGCGACTTGTAGCGGTTGGTGAGCTCGTCGTCGTCGTCCGTCTGTGTGCTGGCGACGGCGGCCGGCGCGGCGGCCCTTCCGGGCCGGGCGTGCCGGACCTTCAGCGCGTTCTGGATAGCGTCCTTGAACTGCTTCGCGGTAGCCGGCAGGGTCTGCTTGATGTCCAGCGCCAGGAAGCTGCCCTCGTGGAAGTTGACCTCGGAAAGAATGCCGTTCAGCGGCAGGATGCGGCTCGTGATGGAGCGGCGTTCCTCGTCCAGCAGGTGCAGCAGCGTACTGAAGGACTCGTGCGTGCGCTGGTTGAAGAACTGCCGGAACTCGGCTTCCTGCGCGGGCAGTCCGTCGCTCACAATCGCGTGGTAGCGGGATTCAAACTCGCCCGCGGCTCCGACGGAGGTGCCGTGGTCCGCGGAAATTGCCGTTCCCCATTCGCGGACGAAGCCCTCGAAGATGCGGGTGAGCCGCTCGGAGGTGGCCTGTCCGCGGGACTCGGCCGCGTGGAGCTCGGCCAGCAGCCGGGTCCGGACCTGGTGGGCGAGGTTATCCAGCTCGTACATTTCGAGCAGCTCGCTGAAGCCCGTGAAGTAGGGTGCCAGCGCCGTGACAGTGGCGTCCGACGGCGGCTGCTCGGCCAGGCGCTGCCGGGCGGCGTCCAGCAGGGAGTCCGCCGCGGTGAGCTGCGCATCGAGGGCCTTGTACTCGCTTTGGAGGACGGCCGCGGCCTCGGTGCTGGACTGGTGCTTATGCCGGGCGGCTTCGATGTTGGCGCGCAGCGGCTCGAGGTCCGCCTGCGCGGCGAGGGCGTCCCTGAGCCGCTGCTCAATCCTGGCGAGCTCCTCGGCGGCAACCGCTGCGGACACCTGCTCCCAGGGCCGGTGGTCACCGGCCACGCGGCGCAGGGCGTCCAGCTGGCGGGCCATGCCCTGGTGTGACTCTTCCCGGCTTTGCGCCAGGTCGGCGGCCTGGGCGAGTTCCTGCCGGAGCTCCTCGACCTGCGCCGCCACCACCCCAAGCTTGGCGGCGTTGTCGAACCCGAGCACGTAGTCCTGCCGCGAGGTGAAGCGGTCGTCCTTTTCCACCGTGTGGCGGTTGCGCTTGACCACGCCGCCCAGGCTCAAGCCCTTGTCCAGCCGGGCCAGCTCGCCCGGATCCTCCACGCAGGCGTAGGCGAAATCGAGGGCGATCCGCTCCCGGATCCACTCGCCGGCCGCCGCGAAGGAGCTGCCGGCCGGGCCCGAGGTAAGGATGTCAAGCTTTGTCAGCAGATCGCTGTTGGCTACGTCCTGCACGGCCAGCGCGCCGCCGGCGAGCGGCTTCGAAATGTCCACCGCGCGCAGCGCCCCGCGGACCGGGTGGTTATTGAGGTAGCGGGTGACGGCGGCAAAGTGGTCGCCGGGCACCAGCAGGGTGGTGGCCAGGCTGCGCAGTGCACGTTCGGCGGCCGGACGCCACTGTTCGTGGCCATCCGCGAGGTCGATCAGTTCACCGCCGAAAGGCATCTGCTCCTCGGGAATGCCGGTGGCCGCCGCGATGGCGCCGCGGTTTTCAATGCTCGACGGCGGCAGCAGGGACTTGCGGGTCTTGAGCGAGAGGAGTTCCTGCTGGGCGGCCGCGAGCTCCCGCTTCCGGGTCGCGTGGCTGTCGAACGCCTCGAAGCGAAGCTCCTTGAGCGCCTCCGAGTCGTCCTGAAGCTCGGCCGAGCGTGCGGCCGCGTGCTCGTGGGCCTGCTCCCAGCCCGCGGGCGTCCACTCAAGTTCCAGGCCGGCGTCCGTCAGGGCCTTACGGGCGGCCTCCTCGACCTGCTCGCGGAGCTTGAGGCCCACCCGGGCGTTCTCCAGCGACTGTTCAATCGCGGAAATCGCGTTGCCGCCCTGGTTGTTGTAGTCCGCCTCAAGCTCGCGCAGATCCTTCGCCAGGCCGTCGCGGACGCCGCGTTCGGCGCCGAGCTGACGGGCCTTGTCCTGCGCGAGCGCCTTGACGCGTTCCAGGGTGTTGCCGTGCACGCTGACAGCCAGCTGCTGCTTATAGGCCTCGAACTCCCCGCCCGCGAGGTCCCGCAACCGGTTCGCGTCGAGCAGGGACCGGGCATACTCCTTGTTCAGTCCGGGGACGGGGGCGAGCTGGTCGCGCTGCTGCCGGACGTCCTCGAGCCGCTGCCGGATGGACATCAGGTTGCTGAATTCCTCGACGACGTCGTCCGCGGCAGCCAGCGTGGCGGGCGCATCCAGGACCTGGTCGCGGAAGAAGGTGTTGACGCTGCCGCCCAGACCTTTGCCGGCCTGGATCACACGAAGCAGCGGCAGGGCCTGGTCCGAGTTGATCCCCAACAGGCGCCGGAAACGCTCGGCGAAGGCCTTGTGGACGTCGAAGATCTGGGCGTCCGGGAAGATCGCGTCCAGGGCCGACTTGGTGAACCGCTTCTCTGCGATCCCTTCGAGCGCGGCCAGGTCCAGCGGCTTGTTGTCGATCAGGTAGAACCGGCCGACGCTGGACTCGGTCCCGTTCTTAGGCACGTCGAAAAGTGCCGAGATGGTCACCCTGGTGCCCGCGGCGTTGTCAAAGGTCAGCCCGACGGCGGACCAGGTCGCGCCGGGGCGCTGGAACGCACTGGCCGAGCCCTCGCCCACGGCCTTGTCCCCCACCTTGCCGCGCATGTACGTGAACGTGGTCCGTTTGTCCTCGACGGCGCCGCCGGCACGCTGGGCGGCCGCCTCGTTGGAACGCGGCCGGGCGTCGAACACCCGCAGCATGGCATCGAACAGCGTGGACTTCCCGACGCCGGAATTTCCGGTCAGCAAGGTGCCGTTGCGGTCCACGTGCATTGTGTGCGCGCCATGGAACGTGCCCCAGTTGACCACCTGGACTAGGGCGAGGCGCATCTGGCCGGGGTTGGTGAGCTCGCCCAGCGGGAGCATGGTTGCGATACTCACTGCTCGTCCTCCGCTTCGTCTGTGTGGTCGCGTTCCGCAGTCGAGCCGCTGTGGTCGCCTCGCGCGGCCCCACCGGAGACATGCTCTGCATGCTCGCTCGTTCCGCCCCACGGACTCCCTTGCCTCGCAAGCTCGGCCAGGGAACCCTGTCCGAGTGGGCCCTGCTTAGACGCATGCTGCCGCATGTCCCCGGCGCTGCCGCTGCTGTTAACAAGCGCGTCGTCGTCGTCCTCGGTGTCGTCGTCCGTCGGGGCTGCTGGGTCGGCGTCGAGGTCAAGGAGGGGTTCTGTTCCGGTGGGGTCGGTGCTGGCGGCGACGAGGGCTTCGATTTGGGCCGGGATGTCACCGATGTTTTGGAAGGGCAGCGCCAGGGGGAGGGCGTTGGAGATGGTGTAGACCTCGTCCAGGCCCGTGCTGAGGAGTAGTTGGCGAGCTAGGAGCTTGGTGATGGCGCGGTTGACGACGTCGGAATCGCGCAGCGCATCCTGCTGGCCGGCGGGCTGATAATGGGCGACGAGATCGGCTATTTCCTCGCGCGTGATCGTGGGGTCGGTCTGGGCGGTGACGTGGCGGTCCAGGAGCAGGCGCAGGCGCAGCAGCACGATGGTTTCGACCCGGCTCAGGGCACGCTGCTGGCGCAGGATGCTGGAACGGGTACTGCCGCCGATCGCCTCGGGATCCACCGGGCGCAGCACGGCGACCTTGCGCTCATGGTCCAACTGGAGCGTCAGGAACAGCTCGGAGAGGCGGCTGCGCAGGATCAGCTGGTTGTCCAGCAGTGTGGTCCACAGCTTTTCGTCGTGGCCGCCGTCGATGTAGGGGCCCTTGAGGAGTTTCACGAGCGCCTGGCGGACCTTCATCGGAAGCACGCCGGTGTCCCCCGGGAAGAGCGCGGCGCCGTCGACGAAGGTGTCCCGCGGGGTCACGGTGAAGGGATCGGCGTGCACGTGCCCGGGCGAGTGCTGGGGCTCGTCCACTGGCTCGGTGCCGGGCACTTCCTGGGCAAGTTCGGTCATCTTCAATCCTTCTTGAGCGTGACGACGGGCAGGTACGCGGTGCGGACGGAGCCGTCGATCTGTTCGAAGTCCAGTGTCGCCCAGGCCTCGCGGTCGAAGCCGGCACCCTGGTGCAGCGCGTGCGAGAGCAGGGCACGGATGGAGTTGATGTGGCGTTCCGTCTCTGGCAGTTGCTCCCAGGCCTCCGCCAGGGTGGACACCCCGGCGAAGGCGGTGCGGATCGCCTCGGGGCTGGCCTTGCCGGTACGCGGCGAGCGCGTCCGGTCGGAGTTGCTGAATGCGATCGGGTCCGCCAGCTTCGGCGGCACGGCAAACTCGTCCGGGTCGAAGAGCTTGACCATGGCCAGGGATTCGAAGCCGGCGTTGAAGAGCACCGGTCCGCTGACCAGGCCGGGGCGTTCGCGCTCGTAGGGCAGCGAGCGGATGGCCTGCTCGGCTTCGCGCAGGGCCTTGCGGAGCCTGACGGACTGGCGGTAGTCGTCGCTCTGGACGTAGGTGTTGAGGCTTTCGCTGAGCTTTCCGTAGATCCGCTGGATCTGGCTGTGCTGCGTGCGCAGTTCGGCCACGAGGTTCTTCAGTGTCTCGCGCTCATCTTGGCTGAGCTCGTCGGCGAACTGCCTGCTGAGCACCTCCCCGATCGCGGAACGGAAGCGCAGTTGCTGTTGCGGGTCCTCCAGGAACGCGGTGAAGGACCGGAAAGTCCTGCCTTCCGGGCTCTGCCGGAGCCGTTTGTCCGCCTCCAGCACCTGCGCCATGGTGGCGCCCTTGCTGAGGGATTCCTCGATGATCTGGTTCCGGAGCTCGCCCACCAGTTCCTCGATCCGGTCCCGCATCTTCTTGTAGTCCGCGGGCAGGCTCGCGGCGAGGTCCAGGATATTGCCGGCCGCTTCGACGGCTTCGTCGTCGTCGAGCAGCCCGTCGAACTCGCCCGAGCTGATCTCCTCGATCAGCTGTCGGCGGTCGCCGATCTCCTCTTCCAGGGATACCAGCCGGGCGCTCTGGTCCGGGTTGGTCTCGTTGGCGAGCTTTTCCACGTCGCCGAGCAGTGTGCCGAGCCTCGAACCGTTGAGCGTGGAACGTTCACTGGACAGGCTGTCCAGGAAGGCCAGGACCCGGGCCGCGGGCTCGGTGAGCTCGTAGACAATCTGGCCGGACTGGTTGCGGCGGGTCAGGAAGTTCCTGCGGGTCCACTCGTCGCCGAAACCCTTGCCGTTGGCGGAGCCCCCTAGTCCCGGGTCCTGGCGGCGGAGTTGCTCAAGGAAGGCGTCGACGTCGGCGTGGAACTGTTCCAGCGTCAGCTGCGGCCGGGTGCGGGTGAAGGAGGCCTGCAGCACGGCTATCACCCATGGCGCCGAGCGGGTCAGTGCCCAGGCCGGCCCCTTGGTGAGGAGTTCGAGGTCCCGGAGCCGGGCGCTGATGGCGTCGGCGGAGGACAGGGCGGAACGGGACACGCAGTTCTCCTATCGCTGCCGAGGTGGGGTCGGGCAGCGGATATAAGAAAACTGCCAACTACAAGGTTAACGCAGGGCCCGGGTAATCACCGTTGAACCTGTCGCGCTGCGGGAGCACACTGGAAGGACCACGTGGGAGGAGAGTGACATGCGGACAAAGACTGCATGGATCATAGGTGCGGCGTCGACGGCGGTGGTCCTGAGCGGCGCCTCGGTGGCCGTCGCGGCTGATGGACTGCTGGGCCCGAACGTTCCGGTCCCCGGCGTCAGTATCGCGCCGCAACCGACCGACACCCCTGATTCGGATGACGCCGGCCTGCTCCCCTGAGCGGCGCGGACGCGTGACGGAGCCGCTGCGGCCATGCGCGTGTGGCTCCAGTTGCTGGTGAGGTTTTCGCGACCTCACCGTGACCTACGCCCGGGTAGCATTTCGATCCCGTATCAAGCGCCCCCAACGCGCCCTCCGACTCTGGCTCGGCTCCCCTCCAGCACCCTACGCTCGGGCTACTGATTCAGCCGAAGCGACGGTGCAGGAGGAAGAATGCAGTTCGATCCAAGCGCGGTGGAAACGGGCACCATGGTGTTTCTCGGGACGCTGCTTTTCGCCCTAGTGATAGGTCTCTTCATCCTGGCTGCGGCCTTCGCGGCATTGGCACTGCTGGGGGTCGGCCGGGTGGCCTGGTTCGTTGCTGCCAGTGTCCTACTCGGCCTGGTCCAAGGTATTAACAGCCTCTGGGACCGGCTGCTCCACCATGCTGCCGCGGTGGAGCTTCCGGGCGATTTCCCGGCCGATCTGCTCGGGCAGCCCTCCCCTAGCACCGGCACCTACCCGCGGGTAGTATTGCGGGACAGCTGAAGGGTCCTCCACCCGCGGCGGATCCAGGGCTCGAGCCGGCCAACCCGGTTAGAGGAGATGCCCCGTGAGCTCCGCCGTCGATAACCCAGCCACCCACGATCCCGCCGCCGAAGTTCCGGTGGCGTCCCAACAGATCGGCTCCGGTGCCACCGCCGCCGACGCCCGGGCCGTGGCGGAAGCCGCCCGGGAGACCAGCTGGGACCGGCCCAGCTTCGCCAAGGGCCTCTACCTTGGCAGCTTCGACCTTAGCCTCGTCCACCCGTGGCCGCAGGCGCCGGTGGACGACGTCGAACGTGGCGAAGCGTTCATGGAGCACCTCACCGCGTACTGCCGGACCATGTCCGGGCGCACCATCGAGCGCGACGCCAGAATCCCCGACGAGTATCTGTCCGGGCTGGCAGGCCTCGGTGTCTTTGGCATGAAGATCCCCCGCGAATACGGCGGCCTGGGCCTGTCGCTGGTGTACTACGGCCGGGCGCTGGCGCTGCTCGGCTCGGTGCACCCCAGCCTCGGCGCCCTCCTGTCCGCGCATCAGTCGATCGGTGTTCCCGAGCCGGTCAAGGTCTTTGGCACACCGGAACAAAAGCGGGAGTACCTGCCGCGGTGCGCTTCCGGCGCCGTGACCGCTTTCCTGCTCACCGAGCCCGACGTCGGCAGCGACCCGGCCCGGATGGGCTGCACCGCTGTCCTGTCCGAGGACGGCGGCAGCTATCTGCTGGACGGCGTGAAGCTGTGGACCACAAACGGCGTGATTGCGGAACTCGTGGTGGTGATGGCCCTGGTCCCCGCGCACACCGACCCGGACGGCACCGAACGCCGGGGCGGCATCAGCGCCTTCATCGTGGAAATGGATTCCCCCGGCATCACCGTCGAGAACCGCAACGCCTTCATGGGGCTGCGCGGCATTGAGAACGGCGTGACCCGCTTTCACCAGGTCCGGGTGCCGGCCGCGAACCGGTTGGGCCGCGAAGGCCAGGGCCTGAAGATCGCGCTCACCACGCTCAACACCGGGCGGCTGTCCATTCCCGCGCTTTGTGTGGCCTCCGGCCGCTGGAGCCTGAAGATCGCCCGTGAGTGGTCCAACGCCCGCACCCAGTGGGGCCGTCCGGTGGGCCAGCACGAGGCGGTGGGCAAGAAAATCGCCTTCATCGCCGCCAGCGCGTTCGCACTGGACGCCGTATTCGAACTGTCCGCCGAACTGGCCGATGCCGGGCAGAAGGACGTCCGGATCGAGGCCGCCCTCGCCAAGCTCTGGTGCACTGAAATCAGCTGCCGGATCGCCGACGAACTGGTGCAGATCCGTGGCGGCCGTGGCTACGAAACGGCCGACTCGCTGGAGGCCCGCGGCGAACGCGCGGTCCAGGCCGAACAACAGTTGCGGGACCTGCGGATCAACCGGATCTTCGAGGGCTCGTCGGAAATCATGCGACTGCTGATCGCGCGCGAAGCCGTGGACGCCCACCTGGCCGCCGCGGGGGCCCTCGCCTCGGCGGACGCCAGCCTCTCCGAGAAGGCAAAGGCCGCGGTCGGCGCTTCCGGTTTCTACGCCCGGTGGCTGCCGAAGCTGGTGGCAGGCACCGGAATGGATCCGCGCTCCTACGGAGAGTTCGGCCGGCTCGGCAAGCACCTGCGGTTCGTGGAACGGTCCTCGCGGCGGCTGGCCCGGCAGACGTTCTACGGCATGGGACGCTGGCAGGCCAAACTCGAGCACAAGCAGGCGTTCCTGGGCCGGATCGTGGACATCGGCGCCGAACTTTACGCGATCGCGGCATGTTGCTCGCGGGCGGAGATGCTGCTGAGGACCTCCCCCGAACGCGGCGCCTCGGCCTACGAGCTCGCGGACTCCTTCTGCGAGCAGGCGCGGGTCCGGGTCGAGGAGTATTTCGACCAGCTCTGGCGCAACACCGACGACGGCGACCGCGCCCTGACCCGCAGTGTGCTCGCCGGGGACTACGAGTGGCTCGAGGCCGGCGTACTCGACCAGTCCGAAGGGACAGGGCCCTGGATTGCGGACGCCAGCCCGCGAGCCTCGGCGAAGGAAAACCTGCACCGAAAGTACCGCTGACGTGGGAATATGCCCCCGCCGTGACGGCTCAAATAAATAGTAAGCATCCTTGCTATCGATGCCGGCGCCGTGGTTAGGTGGAGGCAAGACCTGATGACGGTCGAAGCATTGCAGTGCCCGGCTCAAACAACGGAGCGCGGGTCAATCAATGAAAGCGAGCAGCCATCATGAGCAGCACAGCAGGCCCCGAAGACCGCATCCCCCGCCGCGCACGCGAGGAAGATGCAACCCCTGGCCAGGACGCCCGGATCCACGACGCCCGGCAGGACGGCGCGGAGCATGGCGCCGAGGCACGGGCGGAGCGCGCAAACGACACCCGCGCGTTCCCCACCGCTGCCGCCGGCACCGCTGCCGCCGGCACCGCCGGCCGTGACAACCGGGTGATCCACGGGACCCGCGATGACCGGCACGTCCACGACACCGTCGTCGAAGAAGTCCCGACCCGACAGACAGTGGTGGCCCGCGAGAAGGAGCAGTTCGGCGGCGTCAAGATCGGCTCCGCCTTCTTCGGCTGGCTCGCGGCCACCGGCATGGCCGTCCTGCTGACCGCCCTGGTCGCCGCCGCAGGCACCGCCGTCGGCCTGGCCACTAACACCAACGTCAACGACGCCGTCAACCAGGCTTCGAAGAACCAGAGCGTCGGGATTGCGGGCATCATCACCCTGCTTGTGATCCTCTTCGTCTCCTATTACTGCGGCGGCTACGTCGCCGGCCGGATGGCCCGTTTCAACGGCGTCCGCCAGGGCATGATGGTGTGGATCTGGGCACTGATCGCGGCGATCGTGGTCGCGGTCCTGGCCGTGACCGCAGGCCAGCAGTACAACGTCCTGGCGAACCTGAACAGCTTCCCGCGCATCCCCGTGAACGAGGGCGACCTGACCACCGCGGGCATCGTCGCGGCCATCGTCGTGGCGGTGGTGGCCCTCATCGGCGCCATGCTGGGCGGCCTCGCGGGCATGCGCTTCCACCGCAAAGTGGACCGCGCGGGTTTCACTCCGGTGGAAAGCGTCGAGGAGCGCTAGGCGGGCGTGACGCCGTCGAGGTAGTACCAGCGTCGGCCCTCACGGCGGAAGCGGCTCGTTTCGTGCTGGACTCCGCGTTCGCCGTCGTGCCGGAAATAGGCCTTGAACTCGACGGTGCCCTCGGTGTCCAGAGGACCGCCGCGTCCCGTCGAGACGATGTCCAGCCGCCGCCACTGCACGGCCGGATCCAACTCCAGCCCGGCGGGCCGGGTGCCCGGATACCAGGTGCGCAGCAGGTAGCCGGCGTCGAGCACCACGAAGGCGCTGTAGCGGGCACGCATGAGTTGCTCCGCGTTGGACGCCTCCGCCTCGCCGCGGTGGAACCTGCCGCAGCAATCGGCGTACTGCTCGCCGGACAGGCACGGACAATTGCCTTCGTAAGGGGCCCCGAGGGGGGCTGAACTGGCTGCGTGCTGGTGCGTCAATGCTGTCCTTTCAGGGGGCCTTCCGACCCGCCGGCAGGGCCGGTTTGGGCTGCTTCAGACTATAGACGCGACGAAGGTATCAGCTTGGACACATCCTGCCGCCACGGCCCCTTTCCACACGTGTCCTGCCGAATTTGTCCGTATGGTTAAGCGGGGCTGGCGCCTGGCGATGATTGCGGCACGGACCTCACTGCAGGCTGGATTGGAGAGGTGAAATGGGAGACCCGACAACCCTCACCATGAACCTGACCTTTTTCGGCACCCTCGCAATCGGTCTTGTCTTATTCCTCGGGGTCTTCCTCGCCTTCGTCATCACCTTGCTGCTTGCCGGCGGCGGGCGGCTGATTGCCACGGCGGCGACAGCCCTCTTCCAGGGCCGCACGTCCGGTCCCGGGACGGTTCGCCGGAAATCCGCCAATCCCGCGAAAACGGCGGTGGCAGCCGGACCCGCGGGCCGCGCGAAGCCGGCCCGTAAAGAACCCCAGCTCTCCCCGGAATGGGCCGCCGCCGTCGCACGCGCCGATGAACGCGCCAGCGCACGGGCCGGGGCGGAATCCGCGATGGACCGGAACCGCACCCTCGCATCCGCGCCGCGTGCCTTTGCGAATCCGCCGGTTCCGGCCCGGAGCCCGATTCGGGACACCGGATCGCTAACCATGCGCCAGCATCAGCCTGGCCAGAGGCAGGACCCGCAGCGGAAGGCCAGTTGAGCCCTTACCCCTGAAGATCATCTGGGCTACGTTGGAACCCATGGAATTCAGATACCTCGGGCACAGCGGCTTCAAGATTTCGGAAATCACCTTCGGCAACTGGCTCACGCACGGTTCGCAGGTGGAGAACGACGTCGCCGCCCAGTGCGTGCGGGCGGCGCTCGACGCCGGGATCAGCACCTTCGACACCGCCGACGTCTACGCCAACACCGCCGCGGAAACGGTTCTGGGCGGGGCGCTGAAGGACGAGCGGCGCGAGTCGCTGGAGATCTTCACCAAGGTCTTCGGTCCCACCGGCCCCAAGGGCCACAACGATCTTGGGCTTTCCCGCAAGCACATCATGGAATCCATTAACGGCTCCCTGTCCCGGTTGCAGACAGACTACGTTGACCTTTACCAGGCGCACCGCTACGACTATGAGACGCCGCTGGAAGAGACCATGCAGGCGTTCGCCGATATTGTGCGGCAGGGCAAGGCACTGTACATCGGGGTCAGCGAGTGGACGGCGAAGCAGATCCGCGACGGCCATACCCTGGCCAAGGACCTCGGCATCCAGCTGATCTCCAACCAGCCGCAGTACTCCATGCTGTGGCGGGTCATCGAGGCCGAGGTAGTTCCGACGTCGGAGGAGCTTGGCCTCTCCCAGATTGTCTGGTCCCCGATGGCCCAGGGTGTGCTCAGCGGCAAGTACCACCCCGGCAAACCCGCGCCCGAGGGCAGCCGCGCCACGGACGCCAAGGGCGGCGCCCGGATGATCGAGCGCTGGATGTCCGACGAGGTCCTCACCGGAGTCCAGCAGCTCAAGCCGATCGCTGAGGAGGCCGGGTTGACCATGGCCCAGCTGAGTCTCGCCTGGGTGCTGCAGAACAAGAACGTGGCCTCGGCGATTATGGGCGCTTCCCGACCGGAGCAGATTGCCGGCAACGTGGCCGCAGCCGGCGTGAAGCTGGACCCGGCCATCATGGCCAAGATCGACGCCGCCATCGGGTCCCTCGCCGAGCGCGACCCGGCCCAGACCAAGTCCCCCGCCTCCCGCGAGGCCTAGCCATGACCGCGATGCCGGAACTCGCCGTCACCGGATCCACCGGACAACCGGGCGGACAACTGGCCCGCCTGCTGGCGGCCCCGGGCAGCGCCTAGCGCCTCCTGGTGCGCGAAGCCGCGGCCGGAGTCCAGCACATCCTGTACACCTCATTCTTCGGCGCGGCTCCTGATTGCGGGTGCCGGGTGACCCTGCACTCCACCTGGACCGAAGTTATGACCCACGAACTGACCGTCAGGGAATTGCTGGGACCGGCCGCTTCCTGGCCGAAGCGCACACCATCTAGGCGCGCGGGCGCCGGGTTCCTGCCGGTGAACGACCAGCAGGGCCGATATGCTCTGCGTTACACGCATGGAACCGTTGTTATAGACGGCCGACTCTGGGGGAACTCTTGAAAAACCTATTTGACCTGTCGTTCACGCGATTCGTCTCTCCGTCCATCGCCAAGATCGTCTATGTCCTGATCATGGTGGCGCTGGGAATTATGTATCTGGTCTTCGTCATCGCAGCCTTCTCCAGCCGCAACTTCCTGCTCGGCGTCCTCGTGCTGCTGGTTCTCGGGCCGCTCTTCGCGTTGATCTACCTGGCGCTGGCAAGGATCGGGCTGGAATCTCTGGTGGCCGGCATCCGCACGGCGGAAAATACCGCTGAGCTCATCAGGCTCCAGGGCGGGACTCCCCCCGGCGGGACTGCCGCGTGGACCCAGGCAGGCCCCACCGGCCCGTCTTCGTGGGATACGCCGTCGGTCAACCCCCCGGCCGCGCCCCCGCAGGGCTCCCAGTACCCCGCCGGCTACCAAAACCCGGAACAGCCGCCGACGCCTCCTTCGTATAAAGGCTAATCCGGGCACGGAGGCGACTTGGTGTTGACGGGTTCCGGTCGGCGGCGTAGAGCTAGAGGCAGGCGCCGCCGGCCGGACCCGACTGACCGCCACTAGATATCGCAGTTAGATATCGCGGTGCAGCGCCGCCACACAGAATCGCAGTCCGATGACCGGTCAACTGCCCAGGCAACTGTCCCTGCACACCCCGCCCGGTATGGCCGGGCGCCGCCCAACGCAGAAACTGGCGCCGAACCCCGGCGAGCCCAGCAACGGCCCGCTCACGGCCGAAGAATTGCAACTGGCGGTGCGGAATCATTCGATGCCACTCGAGGCCCTGCGAAACGACGTGACACCGCCGGGACTGCATTACCTTCTGGATCACTTCGATATCCCTGCCGTCGACGGGGAAAGCTGGCACCTGAGGTTGGGCGGTGCGGTGCGACAGTCGCTGGAACTGAATCTGCGGGCGCTCCGCCGGGCGCCGAGCATCAGTGTCCCGGTCACCCTGGAGTGCGCCGGCAACGGCCGCTCCCTCCTGAAGCCGCGGCCGCTGAGTCAACCCTGGATGCTGGAGGCTGTCGGCACCGCCGTGTGGACCGGGGTGCCCTTGGCTTATCTGCTGGCCCGGGCCGGCGTGGATGAGGACGCCGTCGAGGTCTCGTTCACCGGAGCCGACGCCGGCATTCAGGGCGGCGTGCACCAGCAGTACGCCCGCAGCCTGCCCATCGACGAGGCGCTGCGCCCCGACGTCGTGCTGGCGTACCGGATGAACGGCACTGAGCTGCCTTTGCAGCACGGCTACCCGCTGCGGCTCGTTGTGCCCGGCTGGTACGGGATGGCGAGCGTTAAGTGGCTCTCCTCGATCAAGGTACTGACCAAGCCCTTCCACGGTTTCCAGCAGTCCGTCGCGTACCGCTACCAGCAGGACGCGGACGACGCCGGCACCCCGGTCACTTGGATGAAGGTCCGTTCGCTGATGGTCCCGCCGGGCATCCCGGACTTCTTCAGCCGCAGTCGGTTCCTGCCCGCGGGCCCGGTGATGCTGACGGGTCGGGCCTGGTCCGGCCGGGGCGCTGTGCAGCGGGTTGAGGTGGGGATCGACGGCAAATGGGTGGCCGCACAGCTGGACCATCCGGCGGCGCCGTTCGCCTGGTCCGCCTGGTCGATGCCGTGGGTGGCGGATCCGGGGCACCATGAGCTGTCCTGCCGGGCCACGGACGCCAGCGGCGCCACGCAACCCCTTGAGCCGGTCTGGAACTACCAGGGCATGGGCAACAACGTGGTGCAACGGATCAAGGTCACCGTGGAAAAGGCCGCATAGAACCGGGGGGTTCAGCGGCCGCGCCGCAGGTGCTCGGCATTCAGTGCGTCGAGTTGTTCGTCGGTCAGCTCATCGAAGCCGCGGGCCTCGCGCCCGTCACTCCGGGAGAACCGCATGAACATCAGGATGATCAGCGGCAGGTCGACAATTTCGCAGATGAACCACAGGAGGTCACCCGCGAGCTGCTGGTCGCGCAGTGCATCCGGGAACCACGCCAGGGTCGACTGCCGGGTGGTGATGTGGTCAAGGACCTGGCCGTTCAGGCGCAAGAGGATGCCGGGTACCGCGTCAATCAGGAGCTCAATGAAGACGAACAGGATTTCCAGGGTAATAAACGCGCTGGACCGGTGAAAGTCCGCTTCCTCGATGATCGGGAGAGCCATCAGCAGGCCCAGCAAGGGTATCCCGAGGGTCAAGAGCGCCTCGGCCAATGGATTCGTGCGCAGGGTATAGAACGCCGGGGTGAGGAACGTGGAAAAGAGCGCCAACCCCAGCAGCGGCGCCACCATGGAGTTGCTCACCACGCGGACCATGCGGTTGGAAAGCACGCCGTCCAGCCGCGCGGTACCCGTCGGCGAAAGTGCCGCACGGGCCAGGGAAAGAGGCTTCCCCAGGCCGATCAGGAGCGGCACCACAAAGAGCATCAGCGTAATTTTCAGGGTGAACGCCCACCGGAGCTGGGCGCTGTAGACGCCCGTGAAGCCGCACGTCAGCACGGTCAGGGAGCCAAGGCCAAGGACGTAGAACGCCGCGGTCCGCCAAAGCGGCCAACGGCGTCCCTTTGCCGCGGCAGCCTTGAGCCCGAGTCCGTACAGCACGCCGGAGGCCACCATGGCCGCCAGTGCGGTCCAGTCGAGCTGCCAGGCTGTGAGAACGACGTCGAGGGGCGGCATCGGCTCAGGATAGCCGCTCTTGCTTGGAGTACGCCCGGCTCATCATCGCGCGGCACGTCATTCAGCGGGCCGTCCCGGCGCGGCGGGGGACGCCGGCGACGCCTGCTCGATGACGGCGGCGAGTCGTTCAAGGAGGTAGTGCTGCCCGGCCACCGTTGGGTGGTCGCCGTCGGGGCCGATCAAGTCTTCGACGTCGTCGGTGATCCAGCCTTCCGCAATCGGGTCGACGAATTCGGCGCCGGCCCCCTGCGCCGCGGACTTGAGCTGCCCGCGGATGTCCAGGAGCCCCGGATCGGGGTCGCCGGAATACGAAGGCGGGCCAACCACGATGATCTTCGCCGCCGGGGCCAGGGCCTCCGCGTGTGTAATCGCGGCCGAGGCGGCGTCACCGAGGGCGCTCGTGGCGTAGCCAAGGTCGTTCTCCGAGCCGAAGAAGACCACGACGCCGGTTTCGGGGGTGACGAACTGGTCCACCTGGCTCCCGAACGTGCCGTCAGAATCGCCCGGTCTGAGATAGCCGCTGCCGTTCTCTGCAGCGTTGACCACGTGGACTCCGGCGAGGACAGGGTCGGTCCGGAGCAGGGCCGGCCATGCCTGCTCCGGCGAGGTGCCGTGTCCGGTGCTCAGCGAGTCGCCGACCACCACAACCCGGGCCGACGGAGCCGCCGTGATGGCCGGCTGCCGCGCACTGCCCGCCGCCACCGGCACCAGGCAGAGCAACACTGCCGCCGTTGCAAGCCGGCGGTGGCGCAGCTGGAGGGACGCGCTGGTCCGCATAGTTACGCCTCCTGCCGCAGATGAGCGGGCGCCCGGTCCGGCACCCTATCCAGCCATTGTCCTCCCTTAAATGTTTCATCGGTATTGCCCGGGGCCGGACGGGTAAGCGAAAAATCTCAGTAGTCCACGATCGCGCCGCTGGAGATGTTGATGGTGGCATCAGTGATGGCGCCGGCTTTTTCCGAGGCGATGAAGCACGCCACGTTTCCGACGTCCGCCAGGGTGGCGGTGCGGTCAAGGTGGGCGGCCTCTGCGATCTCTTGCACGATTTCCTCCCGGCTCTCCACCTGCCAGGGAATGGTCTCGATGATGCCGCCGGAGACCATGGTGACGACGCGCACGCCGAATTTGCCCAGCTCCAGTGCCCACTGCCTCCGCTGGCCCTCCATCGCATCCAGGGCCACCTTGAAGCCGCCCAGCCCGGGGAGGGTCTGCGGGCCGGAGCCGCCGAACATCAACACCACGCCGGACTTTTGCTTGACCATATAGCCTGCCGCGGCCCGGGTGGTCAGAAAGTGGGTTCGGGCGGCCAGGGTGATCGGCTGGGTAAAGTCGTTCGCATCGATTTCCATCAGGGGCTGTTGGATGTCGCCGAAGGAAATCACATTGAAGGAAATATCGATCCGCTTGGCCTTCTTGGCCACGGCGTTGACGAAGGCGCCCACCTGATCCTCGTCCAGTGCATCGACGACGGAAATTTCCGCCCGCCCGCCTTCCTCCCTGATGTCCCTGGCGACTTTCTCCAGCCGTGATTCGGTGCGGCCGGCGAGATAGACGATGGCGCCCTCGGCCGCGAAGGCCCGTGACACCGCTCCACCGATCGCGCCGCCGGCTCCGTAGACCAGCGCCGTCTTGCCCTGCAGCAAACCGCGAGTCGGCGCTTCGTTAGTAAGCATCGGTCCCTGCCTTATGCCGCGGGTGGTGAATTCCCTCAACTATGTTCTCGCCGGGGTCCGGTGGCAAGGGGAAAGGGGCTTGGGCGTCCGGTCAAGGTTAGAGCGGTGCTTGCTCCGGTGGAACTGACGCGGAGGGGCCGCCGATGCCATAGAAGTCCGGCGGCTGGCCCGGCTTACCCCCGGCCGGGCCCGGCTGTTCGTAGCCCGGGGCCACCGGCGGCCCCGCGGGCGGCGCCGCCGTCAGGACCGGCTGAAGGTCCCCCGGGTCAGTCGGTCCCATGTCCAGATGGAACGGCGGGTATTCATCCCGCATCAGGGCCACGTACGTGATGACGCGGTAGATCCAGCGGTTCAGCCCCAACAGCAAGTCGAACAGGCCTCGCCAGTACTGGCCGGTGAAGAGCAGAATGACAGCGACAATGAGCACCAGCAACCCGATCAAGGAGATGCCGGCGTTCTGCTGGACCCACTCCACGTCGGCCCGGTATCCGTCGCCGCCCCAGCCGCGCATGGTCCCGGTGAGGATACCGACAATCAGCAGGTGCGGGATGGCCAGCAGCCAGGACTTCACCAGCACCAGCCCGTGGGAGAGCTTCTCCGGGTAGTCGACGTCGAAATCCGCCGGGTAGCCGGTCCGCGCCAGCGTAAACGGCGGGTACTGATCTGTCCCGAGCACCGAATAGGTGTAGAAGGCCACCCGCCAGCTCCAGCGGATCACGCCCACGTTGAAGTTGAACAGCGAGCGCGGATAGCGCCCCGTGAAGAGGATCGCGAACCCGGCCACAATGGTTGTGACCACGAAAGCGAACCACAGGAAGAACAGCACGATGAAGTGCGGGATGGCCAGGAACCATTTGACCAGCCAGAGCCAGCGGGACAGCTGCGGGTCCAGATAGCCGCTGAGCCGCGCCGGATAGACGCAACCACCCGGCGGAGCGGCTGCGGCCAAGGAAGCCGCAGGGTACTGAGTCTTTGCGACCGGTTGACCCGGAGCCGCGCCGTATGGTGACGCAGCGGGGGTCCCGTAGGCTTGCCCGGGTTGCTGGCCGGGGCCGTGCGGCCCGCCGCGGCCCAGCCCGGCTGCCCCGGCCACGATCAGCGGCACGCCGGCGACCAGCAGCACGATTCCGCCGATCAGCAGCCCGAGGAAAACCGGCCACAGCAGGTCGGAGCGGGCGCCCCCGCGGAGGTCCACGGAGACCGGGCCGGTGGCATCGGCGTTCATGATCACCACGGCCCAGTTCCCGGAGCGAAGGTCCCATTTGAGTTCCTGGGTGCCGGCACCGGTGGCGGACGCCGTCCAGAAGTTCTGGTCTGTAGGCCGGGCGGGCGTCTTCGTGCCGGTCACATCACGATATTGGGCCCGGAAGGGCGAAAAGCGGACCTCGGTGAGCTCGGAGTGTTTGACGTCGTTAAGGTACGTCGCCACATCCGCCTGCGGTGCGATGCCGATGAAGATCTTCTGTGCGGAGTCGGCGGCGGAGCCCTGCAACGACACGCTGGCGGCCATCGCCACCGTGTCGACGCCGGAGGGGCCGGCGTCGACCATGACATTCAGCCGTGGCGACGTGAGGGCGTACGAGTCCACGGTGTAGCGCTCCGACGGCGTGGTGACGAAGCCGCCGTCGCGCTGCTGATAGTTGGCCCAGCCGGTGAAGCCGGCCCCGGCCAAGAGTCCCAGGCCCAGCAACGCAGCAAGCGTGCCGAGCACCAGCATGACTATCCGGCCCGGTCTCATGGCCGGCCCAACTCCCCGAGCAGTGGCGTTTCCCATGACGCCGCCTGGTAGGCGCTCATGCGCTGATGACCACTTTCAGGGCCTTCGTTTCCGCGGCGCGGGCAAAGGTGTCGTAGGCGTCCAGAAACTGGTCGAAAGTGAAGTGGTGGGTCGCGAACTTCTCCGCCGGCACCTTGTTCTGGGCCACCAGCTTGAGCAACATGGGGGTGGTGTTGGCGTTGACCAGGCCCATGCTGATGTTGATGTTCCGGATCCAAAGGTCTTCCACGTGCAGTTCCACCGATTTGCCGTGCACCCCCACGTTGGCCACGTTGCCGCCGGGCCGGACAATCTCGGTGCACATGCCGAAGGTGGCCGGGATGCCGACGGCTTCGATGGCCACGTCCACCCCCTGCCCGTCGGTGAGGGCCAGAACCTGGTCCTTCCAGTCGGCGTCCCCGGAGAGCACGAGGTCGGTAGCTCCGAACTCACGGGATTTTTCCAGCCGGTTCGCATCGAGGTCGACGGCGATGATGGTGGCGGCGCCGTATAGGCCTGCGGTGGCGATCGCGGCGAGGCCGACCGGCCCTGCACCGATCACGGCCACGGTGTCGCCGGGTTTGACCCGGCCGTACTGCACCCCGATCTCAAACCCGGTGGGGAGGATATCGGACAACATCACAGCCCGCTCGTCGCTCACGCCCTCCGGCAGCAGGTGCAGCGAGTTTTCGGCGTAGGGAACGCGGACGTATTCGGCCTGCGTACCGTCGATCAGGTGGCCAAAGACCCAGCCGATGCCCGACTGCCCTTCCTCGCCGAGGCAGTGCGAGTAGAGGCCCGTCCTGCAGTTGGCGCAGTGTCCGCAGGATTTGATGCAGGAAATGATGACGCGGTCACCGACTTTGAGGCTGGTCACGGAGGACCCGGTCTCGGTGATGGTTCCTACGCCTTCATGGCCGAGAATCCGGCCCTTGGTGACCGCGGGAACGTCGCCCTTGAGGATGTGGAGGTCCGTGCCGCAGATGGTGGTGGTGTCCACCTTGACGATCACGTCGGTCGGATTCTGGATCGTCGGATCGGGAACTTCCGTCCAGGACTTTTGGCCCGGACCACCGTACACGAGGGCTTTCATGCGAGTTCCTTTGTTCTAAGGATGACCTGCGGATCGACGATCCGCAGGCGGCACGGGGTGACCGAGGTGTCGATGCCGGACGAAACAATGGCCCGGCGGGCATGCTCGCGGACTTCTTCTAAGGCCGCCGCGGTGACCCGGGCGTGGGCGAGATCCACGACGAGCTCGTAGCCGGCGAGTTTAATGGCGACGCGGCGGCAGACGACGTAGACGGCACGGATGTTGTCGGTCGTGACGACGCCGCGCACCTCCACCCGGGCGCTTTCCTCGGTGCGGTCGATCCGGATCACTACCTTGATGCGCTGATTGCCGTGGGACGGGTGTGCGTTGAATGACCGAGCGCGGCTCGCGTGGTTCAGATGGCGCACGTGACTCATGTGGCATCGGAGCTGATTCGCGGTGTTGCAGACGCGCCCTGCGGATAACGTGTCTGAAAAAGGTTTCTTTGTCGACGGTGTGCTGCGGTCAAGAATCGAATGCTCATAGTGGCCGGTATCCTGCCTTTCCTACCCAAGCCGGAAAGTGCAACCGCCTTTTCCCCACTCCAGGTCCTAGCGAGACCGATACTTTTGAAGGAGCGGTTCGTCCCCCAATAGCCGTGCAGGAACCGCCCCAACTCCAGAATGGCTTCGCCGCCGTTCACGGGCAAGGGGGCTTAAGTCCCTTGCCCGTGGCGCGCGGCGAGCAGGCAAGGGAGGCGTGGGGGCGCAGTGGCCAATGTGAAAGGAAGTGTTGGCGCTTCATCGCTGCTTTAGCCTGTTCCTATGCCGAATAACGCCCCTGATCCCGCCCGGCCGCGCGTCGTCCTCTCCGCAGTTAGGCAGCCCGGCCAAATTTTGCTTTGTGACATTTTCATTACGGACGGCGTTGTTGCACAGATTGTGCCTGCGGGCTCAGTGGCCGGCCCGGCACTGGACGGCACGCAGGTAGTGGATCTCGACGGCCGCTTCGTCATTCCGGGGTTATGGGATGAGCATGTCCACATGACGCAGTGCGCCCTGGCCGCCGGACGGATCGACGTTTCCGGCGCCGCTTCCGCACGGGAGGCCGCCGCCGTCGTGGGTTCCCATCTGGCCAAACAGCGTTCTGCTCCAGCTGAATACCGCGCCTCCGGCGGGGCAGCGTTTGGCCCCGATGCCGGTGGCCCGACGCTCGTGGGAGTGGGATTCCGGGACGCCGTTTGGGGGGACACGCCCAGCCTCGAACTGCTCGACGACGCGACGGCCGGCGTCCCTTCGGCGCTGATCAGCCACGATCTGCACTGTGTGTGGCTCAATAGCGCGGCGGCCACCCGCTACGGCGTGACGGTGGGCGCGAACGGGCTGCTGCGCGAAGATCCAGCCTTTGAGCTGACCCGGGAACTGGGGCGCCTGCCCGACGAGGCGGTCGACGCCCTGATCGGTGACGCCGGACGGGCCGCTGCTGCACGCGGCATCGTGGGGATTGTCGACTTCGAGATGGCCTGGAACAGGGACCCCTGGCTGCGGCGGATCGCGGCGGGCTTCGATTATCTTCGGGTGGATGCCGGCGTTTACCCGCAGGACCTGGACCGCGCAGTCGGCGAGGGCATGCGGACCGGCCAGCCGGTCCCCGGGGGCGGCGGACTCCTGCGGGTGGGACCGCTGAAGGTGCTGATCGACGGGTCCCTGAATACGCGGACGGCGTACTGCGTGGATCCGTACCCGAACGGCGGACACGGAATGCTGACGGTAAGTGAGGCGGAGCTGCTGGAGCTGCTGCTAAGGGCCCGTGATGCAGGGTTTGTCCCGGCGGTGCATGCGATCGGCGACGGCGCCAACGAGGTGGCGTTAAACGCGTTCGCTGCGGCAGGGATCGGGGGCAGGATTGAGCATGCCCAGTTTGTCCGGCAGCAGGACTTCGCGCGGTTCGGCGGCCTGGGCCTCACCGCCAGCGTGCAGCCCACCCACGCGCTGGATGACCGCGACGCAGCCGACTCGAATTGGCCGGGCCGGACCGAGCGGGCGTTCCCGTTGCGCTCCCTGCTCGACGCCGGCGCGACGCTGGCGCTCGGCTCCGACGCCCCGGTGGCGCCGCTGGAACCCTGGACCACGATGTCCGCCGCGACCACCCGGGCACGCGGGGACGGCCGGGGTCCGTGGCACCCGGAGCAGGCTCTCACCCGGCAGGAGGCGCTGGCGGCATCGTCGCGCGGACGGCGCCGGATCAGCGTCGGCGACCCGGCCGACGTCGTCGTACTCGACGCCGACCCGCTGACGGTGCCGGACGCCGGGTTTGCCAAGATGCCGGTGGCCGCGACGCTGCTGGCGGGGCGGTTCACGCACCGGGGCGGGATTTAGCGGCCCGCACACGGCTAAGCGCCCTTCACGCGGGCCTGCACCAGATTCGCATAGGGCAGCCGGCCGTACTCCTCCACGAAGGCGGCGTGGTATCCGGCTTCGGCCGCGGTGAGCTGGTCGGGGGGCAACTCTTTCCAGGCGATGACGAGCCGATTCGCTGCGGCGAGCTGCCAGATCAGCCGTCCGTCCCAGTGGCCCGGCGGCTTGCCCGCGCCAAAGTCAACGAACTCCTGGATCTGCCGGCGCAGCCCGCGGTTCCCCTTGCTCCCAGGTCCGGCCTTGCCCAGATAGAGGACGTCGGCGCCCTCGACCCATTCGGCGTCGAGCGCTGCCGCCGTCAAGGTGGGGTCCTTCTTCTTGAAGACACCCGCGGTGCTTTTGGCGAGAAACTGCGGCCTGAGGCCTGCAGACTCAGTGCCGTCGGGCCGCAGCACTGCGAAAATTCCGGGCTTCTGCGGTATCCGGTTGATGTCCAGCTCTGCGAGCGGCCGGAAACCGGTGAAGCCGTCGTGTTTCAGGGACTGTCGGTTGATCATGGGTTCCTTGGCTCGGCGGCGCGGACGTTGCTTCAAAGCTTACGGATACGCAGTCCGGTGGCCAGCCACATTGTCACAGGTGGATGATTGACTGTTTCCATGGACGGCGAGCAGGGGTCCGAAGCGGCGTCGAAGGCAACGCTTGCGGTTACGGTCACAGAAATGATCCGCAGCCTGGCTATCGCACGGCCGCCCGCCGACAGCGCCGGGCTGATCGATGGACTCCGCGAACTCGAGGACCTGAAGTCCGCCGCGGCGGCGCTCCAGGCCCGGTACGCAGTGGCCTTCGACCTGCGGCAGCGGAGTGAACACGCCGACGCCGGGATCCCCGCCGAGCAGCAGGGCGCCGGCGTCGCCGCGCAACTAGCCCTCGCCCGGCGCGAATCTCCGGCCCGGGGCGGGCGGCTCCTCGGCCTGGCCAAAGCCCTCGTCACCGAAATGCCGCACACCCTCGCCGCCCTCGAAACAGGCCAGCTCAACGAATGGCGCGCCACCCTCCTGGTCCGGGAGACCGCCTGCCTGACCCCCGCCGACCGTTCGGCGGTGGACGAGGAGCTCGCCGCCGACGCCGGAACCTACGACGGAGCGGGCGACCGGGCGATTGTGGCCGCGGCCCGGGCCGCCGCGTACCGGCGCGACCCGCGGTCCGTGACCGAGCGCGCCGCCCACGCCGATACCGAACGCCACGTCAGTCTCCGCCCGGCCCCGGACACCATGTGCTACCTGACGGCCCTGCTGCCCGTCGCCGCCGGCGTGGCCATGCACGCGGCCCTGACCCGGCACGCCGACGCTCTTCGCTCGGCCGGGGATCCCCGCACCCGGGGCCAGCTCATGGCCGACACCCTGGTCGAACGCACCACCGGGACGTCGGGAGGGATCAGCGGCATCGAAATCCAGCTCGTCATGACCGACCGCACCCTCTTCCAGGCCGACAGCGAACCCGCCCGGCTCCCCGGCTACGGCGTGGTCCCCGCCGGGTGGGCCCGGGCACTGCTCCAGGAAAGCGGCTCCGGCCAAAATCCGGCCCGGGCTCCGGGAGCCGCGGGCGCTAACGACCAGGCCGCCTTCACGACCTGGCTGCGCAGGCTCTACACCGCCCCCGGCACCGGCGAACTGGTCGCCATGGACTCCCGCGCCCGGATCTTCCCCGCCGGGCTGCGCCGCTTCATCAGGCCCGCGACCACACCTGCCGGACCCCGTACTGCGACGCCCCCATCAGACACCTGGACCACATCGTCCCCTGGCACGGCGGCGGAAGGGCCAGCACCAGCAACGGCGCCGGGCTCTGCGACGCCTGTAACCACACCAAAGAAACCCCCGGCTGGAGCGCCCGACCCACCCCGGAACCGGCGCCCGGGCACCGAAGACACACACTCCAACTCACCACCCCCACCGGCCACAGCTACCACTCCACCGCACCACCGCTGCCCGGAACGGCGGAACGGGAGGCGGCAGCATTCCGCCACCGACGGGAACTCCGGCACCTCGCCAAGGCACTGAAGCGTCCCAATCCCAGGGCAGCCGCCGCCTGAGACGGGGCCGAAACGCTGCCCTCGTCCCCGCGGACGCCGTCGGACTTTCACCCAAGCGGTACCTGCACGGGCTTAAATCTGTACGGACCACCACAAGCAGGCCCGTAGGGGTGCGCCCCGGTCGATTCCGTTTCGACCCGCAGGACGCGGGAGATGCGGGCACCCGAGGTGTCCGTTGCCTCCACCGAGATGGAGGTGGCGCTGGCAGGCGGTGTCAGGTATGGCGCGGACTGCGGCACCAGCCATTTTCCGTCCGCTCCTGCCGTCACGGGCTGAGGGATGCAGCCATCCCCAAAGCAGGCAGCCACTGACGCCGGCTGCGTGGAAAAGGCAAGCTCTACCGGCCCCACGTAGGCGTATCCCACGGCCGGGCACGCTACGGGTACTCCCGGCATGCGCCCCGGCAAGAGCGTCAACGCCAACAAAGCGGCGAGGACACCCAGGCCAAGCAAAATGATCCCCCGAGGCTTCATGATGGGAGCGTAACCCGCCAGACCGCTGGAGTCTCGCCTTTTTACCCACAACGTTGCCCTCAACGGCACGCTTCCGGCGCGCGCCGGTTCCCGCTCGGACTAACGTCCCGTTAGTGCCGCAACCAGCCCGAGGATATCTCCCACGTTACGCACGCAGGACCTGCAGGTAACTTCGCGATCTCGCTATGAGCTGGCTCGGACATTTGCATGTCCTGAACGACCCGGAAAATCTGATGGTTACCTGCAGGCGCAATTTAAGCGTACGCCGCACCCTAGAGTCCTGCCTAGGGGCCCGAAGCCCCCGAGGCTCCCGGAAAACGTCCCCCGGCCTGAACGCGTAGAGTGGAACGAGACGCCTGATTCTGGACGCCGAGTGCTGAGGGAGAAATCGTGACGATTGACTGGGACGAAAAAAAGGCGCTGCTGCAGGAACCGAACATCGCGGCCGTGACTCAACTTTGCGACGAACTGATGGAAAAGAAGCCGGGGTCCGTGGTCCCCTACATCGACCCCATCCATGACGAGGACGAATGCCGGATCGTCAGTCTGCATATCGCGCCCGGCAAGGGCACCGAGTCGGGCTTCGTCTCCCACTTCAACGATGACGAGACAGCCCGCCGCGCCACCTCCATCTATGACGCCGTCGAGCTCGACCCGCGTTACGTGATGCCGTGGAACGCATACCCCTGGGTCCGCGACCCGGAACTGCCCTCCGCCCTGAACGTCCAGGAAAAGACCGACGGGCTGCGGCCGTTCCGGCAGTTCATGAAGATCAACAAGCGCACCACGGCGGTCATCGCACACGGCGCCGACGCCCACGCCTTCCTGACGCTCTTCGAAAAGACCTACCACTCCTCGCTGAAGAACCGCGGCGTGAAGATTTACAAGGCCACCGCCCTCGGCGGCCGGGCCTTCGCCGTCTCGGCGGCCAAGCAGGAGGAACTCCTGGCCAAGAACGTCGCGGTGTACAAGGACGCGATGCAGCGGGCAGGCATCCAGCACCTCTAAGGCCCGTACCTGCCCAGCGACCCGCGCCGCCGGTCTAGCGCCCCGGGGCCAGCAGTTCGCCTAAGCTCGGAGGAACAGTTCCACCTGGCTCAACGACGAACCACCCGGGAGACACCACATGACCAACTGGCGGATCAGGGATTTCCACTCGGCCGACCTGGACGGAATCCTGCACCTCTGGGAATCCCTCAAGGCCACCAACGTCGAACCGGTCTACGCCCTTTCCGAGGTCCTCGCCTCCTGCGAAAAGGACCACGCCGTGGTTGCGGTGCTGGGCGACCAGGTGGTGGGTGCCGCCGTCGGCCGCGCCGCGCACGACCAGGGCTGGATCGTCTTCCTGGCCACCCTCCCCGAATGCCGCGGACGCGGCATCGGCACCTCCCTGCTGGCCGCGGTCGAAAACCGGATGGCCCCGCACGGGCTGAACAAGCTCTCCGCACTTATGCCGGAGTCCGAAACCAGGGTGGAGGCCTTTCTGGGCCGCGGCTTTGTGCTGAAGAAAAACCTGCGCTACTTCGAGCGCAAAATCCCGGTCCAACGCCAGGAGCTCGAACCGCTGAGCCAGCTGGGCGGCCGGATCCTGGCCCGCGACCTCTGGGAAAACGTCGCCGGCATGCACAACGAGAAGGAACTCCTGGAACGCCGCCTCGTGCTGCCGCTGGCCGAAGCCGACCTCGCCGACGAGTACGGCGTAGTCCCGCCGCGCGCCGTCGTGCTGTTCGGCCCGCCCGGCACCGGGAAAACGACCTTTGCCAAGGCGATCGCCTCCCGGCTGGAGTGGCCGTTCGTGGAGGTCTTCCCCTCCCGGCTTGCCTCCGACCCGCTGGGCCTGGCCGGCGCCCTGCGCGAGACGTTCCTGGAGATCGCCGAGCTGGAGCACGCCGTCGTGTTCATCGACGAGGTGGAGGAGATCGCCTCGCAGCGCGCCGGGGACCCGCCGTCGCCGCTGCAGGGCGTCACCAACGAACTGCTCAAGATCATTCCGGCGTTCCGCGAACAGCCCGGCCGGCTGCTGGTCTGCGCCACTAACTTCATCCGCGCCCTGGACTCCGCGTTCCTGCGCCACGGCCGCTTCGACTACGTCATCCCGATCGGCCTGCCGGACCGTCTGGCCCGCGAGGCCATGTGGCAGCGCTTCATCCCCGCCGCCGTGGTGGACGACGTGGACGTGGAGCTGCTGGTGGACCGCACCGAGGGCTTCTCCCCCGCGGACATCGAATACGCGGCCCGGAGCGCCTCCCAGCGCGCGCTGGAGAAGGCGGTGTACGACGACGGCGGCGCGGCCTCCGGGGGCGCCGTCTCAGTCCGCGAGGCGGTCCGGAAGGGCCCCGCCACGCAGGACTACCTCGACGCGATCGCGGACACCCGGACTACCGTCAGTCCGGAGGTCCACCAAAGTTTCCTCGAGGACATCGACCTGCTGGGCCGTGTCTAATTAGTCCTCGGCCGCGCTTTCGTAAGAGAGGTTTTCGTAGTCCGTGTCGTCGTCTTCGTCGAGCCGGGCGTCGAGTTCCTCCAACAGCCACGGGTTGATCCGGGCGAGGATCTTGCGGATTTCCTCCACCGGGACCGCCTCGTAGAGCACCGGCCGGGCGTCGTCGTAGCGGGTGACCGGCGGCTTGTCCGGCCACTTCTCGGCCAGCGCCTTGACCCGCTCGGGCAGCGAGTTGTGTGCGTTGTCCGCGATCTTGACCAGGGTGGCGTCGTGGTCCTCGGCGATGAAGCGGATGCCGGCCTCGTAGTCGTCCGGGTTTTCGTGGAAGCGCTTCGTGACCCGCTCGATGATGTCCACGGCCCGCTCGGAAATGCCCATATCCAGCAGCGCCTGCCGCGTCATGGGGGTGTCCTCAGCGATGTCGTGCAGGTAGCCGGCGATCCGGATGTCGTCATCGAAGTCAGCCAACGCATCGCCGACGGCGATCACATGCTCGCGGTAGGGCCGCTTGAGCTTGTCCTTCTGCCGGTTGTGGGCCACCTCGGCGAGGACCTTGGCCGTCTCGACAGTGAATCGGGGCTCCGGGCCGCGCGCTTCCATGAACTCTGGTTCTGACATGATTCCAGCCTACGCGTCGCGTCCGCCCACCCCGGCCCACACCCACGGCTCCCGCGGCAGCACTGCCGGATCGAAGAAGGTGAGCGCCTGGTGCAGGGCGCCGGCGGGCAAGCCCAGCGAGGCAAGCAGCGCATCGCGCACGCGGTCCACCGGGACTCCGGCAGCAGCCAGGTCCGCGAGCGTGACGGCGCCGTCACGCTTCGCCAGCCGCGCGCCATCGGCGTTCAGGACCAGCGGGACATGCGCATATTCCGGAACAGGAATATGTAGGAGGGAAGCCAGGTAGGCCTGCCGCGGGGTGGACGGCAGCAGGTCGTCGCCGCGGACCACCTGGTCGACGCCCTGCGCGGCGTCGTCCACCACCACGGCCAGGTTGTACGCCGTGACGCCGTCATTGCGGCGGAGCACAAAGTCATCCACCACCCCGGTAAAGCTGCCGTGCAGGACGTCCAGCACTGTGGCCTGCGCAACTTCCGCGCGGAGCCGGAGCGCCGCCGGACGGACGGCACGCTTGGCGGCACGCTCGGCGTCGCCCAGGTTCCGGCAGGTACCCGGATATGCGCCTTGGGGTGCGTGCGGGGCCGACGGCGCCTCCTGGATTTCGCGGCGGGTACAGAAGCATTCGTAGCTCAGGCCGGCGCCGGTCAGACGCTCGATGGCCGTCGCATAGAGGGGTTCACGGTCCGTTTGGCGGACGACGGCGCCGTCCCAGCTCACGCCGATCGCCGCCAGATCGCGGAGCTGCTCCTCCTCCGCACCTGCGCGGGCCCGGTCCAGGTCCTCGACCCGCAGGAGGAAGGCCCGGCCCGTGGACCTGGCGAAAAGCCAGGCGAGGATGGCGGTGCGGAGGTTGCCCACGTGCAGTTCACCGGAAGGGCTGGGGGCGAAGCGTCCGGCTGCTGTCATGGCACCAGCCTATGCCGGGCAACACAAGAGCCCCTCAGCCACCGATGACTTCGGAAGATCCGACGTCGGGGGCTCAGGGGCTCTTGCCGATATGGGTGTGCGGAAAGACGATGCGTGAACAAGAGTCAATCAGCGGCGGGCTCCTTGCGGGGGCCACATCCAGGGTCCGGGAGGTGTGCCGGGGAACCTGTAGCCTTCGGGTGCCGGCGGTGGCCCGCATCCCTTTGTTGTCACTATTTGAGCAGTAGTCATACAGTTGGTGCAACGGACGCTACCCCGACTGGTCAGACTGACCAACAAGCGTCTCCATGATGAGCAGGGAGTGATCAGTTTGCAGCTCGACGCTACGGATCGGCGGATTTTCCTGGCCCTCGACGCGGATCCCCGGATGCCCATCATGGTGCTGGCCCAGAAACTCGGTCTGGCCCGCGGCACCGTCCAGGCCCGGCTGGAGCGAATGACGGCCTCGGGGGCGCTCCGGCCCAACAGCAGCAGGGTACTGCCGTCCGCGCTGGGCCGCGGGGTGGCGGCGGCTGTGAGCGCCGAACTGGACCAGAGCCACCTGAATGAGGCGATCGCGGCACTGCGGAAGATCCCGGAGGTCCTGGAGTGCCACGCGCCCGCCGGCGACACCGACCTGCTGATCCGAGTGGTGGCCACCAGCCCGGACGATCTCTACCGCGTTTCGGAAGAAATCCGCCTGTGCCCGGGGATAGTGCGGACCTCCACGAGCATGTTCCTGCGCGAGGTCATCCCTTACCGGACCACGGGGCTGCTGGGCGACTGAGCGGGCTGCTTAAACCGGAGGCCGGTATTGGGCTTCAGGTTCTTCATGACCAGTGTCGAGGTCAGCCGCTCGACGCCGGGCAGCGAGGTCAGCTCGGCGTCGTAAAAGCGCTGGTACGCCGGGAGGTCCGCCGCGATGACCTTAAAAAGGTAGTCGGGCTCGCCGAACAGCCGCTGGGCCTCGACGATATTGGGGTTCTCCGCCACCCGGTGCTCGAAGATCTCCATGGTGACACGGTCCACCTGCCGCAGCGTGACGAAGACAATCGCCTCGAAGCCAAGGCCGACGGCGGCCGGGTCGATGTCCGCCCGGTAGCCGCGGATGACTCCGGAGGCTTCCAGTTCGCGGAGCCGGCGGTGGCACGGCGCCACAGTCAGCCCGACCTTCGCCGCCAGCGCCGTGGCAGTGATCCGTCCGTCTTCGCGGAGGTAGCGCAACATATTTCTGTCAGTATGGTCAATCACGCAATAACCTTACCGTTGACACCGGAATCCGGGCTAAATAAGTAAACACTTATGGGACGAAAATTCCTAGGATTACTCCTGTAGCCGTTACAACAGGAGCCCGCCGTGAACCCCCAGCTCTTTCTTGCTTTCGTCGGCGTCGCCGTGGCCCTCGCGTGCACCCCGGGCGTCGACTGGGCCTACTCCATCGCAGCCGGGCTCAAAGACCGCAGCTTCGTGCCGGCGGTGGCCGGCCTGTGCGGCGGGTACGTCGTGCATACCGGCCTGCTGGCCGCCGGACTGGCTGCGGTGATCACCGGCCTCCCCGGTCTCCTCGGCTGGCTCACGGTGGCAGGTGCGACCTACCTGCTTTGGCTTGGCATCAGCACCGTGCGGTCGTGGCGGGAAGCCAGCTTCAGCGCGGAGGCCGCCGGCGTGACGGCCCAGGCGAATCAGTTCCGGGTCTTCCTCCAGGGCATGGGCACCAGCGGCATCAACCCGAAGGGACTGCTGTTTTTCGTCGCCCTGGTCCCGCAGTTCGTCAGCCCGGACGCCGCTCTTCCGGTGCCGCTGCAGTCCGGGCTGCTGGGCCTGACCTTTGTGTTGCTGGTGGCCGTCATCTACAGCTGCGTGGCTTTGCTGGCCCGCAAGCTCCTGCACTCCCGCCCCGGCGCCGCCCGGCGGGTCACCCTGGCCAGCGGAGTCATCATGGTGGCCCTCGGCGTGCTGCTGCTGGCCGAGCAGCTGGTCCCGGTGGTCGCGGGGATCGCCTGGCAGTAGCCCTGCAGCATCCGCCAACAGGCTGATTTGGGTCCTTCAGACCGGGTGCTCCGTGAACCATCTGTATCCCGGCGCTCCACCGCCCACAATGGATCATTCCCCGTTCAATTGCTTCCATTCCTGTTCCCAAAGCCTGCGTTCTTCCACGTCCTTCCGGATGACTTCAAAGGTTTCGAGCGCGGCGGGCCGGCCGCGCAGCCAGTCGCGGGGATTCAGTGATTTGCGGCCATTGTCCAGGAGCAGCAGGGCGCGGTCCGTCAGGGCATCATGACGGAGCGCCAGGTGGGTCTTTTTCCGTCGGAGAACCTCCTTCAATGCCGCCTGGGCGGCCGTAGAGGCACCAAAGCGGCGCAGTGACCGGGCGCGGATCAGCAGCAGCGCGGCCGAGAGGTCATCGGCATTGAGCAGCCCCTCCGTCCAGACCATCACCTCCTTGTCCCGGCCCAATGAGAACGCCACAGAGCACCGGGCCAGGGCTGCGGGCAGCGACGGCGGAAGCGAGGCCACGGTTTGCAGCGCTGCCTCGAGGTGGCCTGTCTCCCGCAGGGAGTGCGAAAGCGCAAGGAACACCGCTTCCTCGCTGAAGAGCACCGGAACCTCGATGCGCTCGGCGACTTCGACCCGGGTGACCAAACGGGTCAGATAGCCGGACGCGAACTGGTTGGCGTCGTCGTCGTTCCTGGTGGTGAGGCCCCGCTGGAGGAGCTCGGAGGCACGCAAGTACTCGCCCTGCTTGTGCGCCAGGAGTCCGGCCATCACGTAGCAAAACCCGGCCCAGCCGGGGTAGGTACGGCCCGTGGCGATCAGCCGGTTGGGGTCGGGGTTATGGAAGATCGCCTCGTGCACCTCCTTGGCCGCTTTCCCGGGGATCCGCTTAAGCCGGGGGATGGCGCCATCCACGCTGAGCAGCGCCCCGTTCCGGCCGCCTAAGGCGGTGTGCAGGATGCCGCCGACGCCGGCTGCGATGTCCCGCGCCGGCGTGCGGACCTGCGGGCTGCCGAACGGGGTGAGGTCGCGGGTATCGTGATAGATGGCTTCTCGAGACTGTCCGGCGCTCATTGTTACATGCTAGTAGTGCATGTTTGGCAGCCGATGGAAGGGCTAACTGGCCGCAGCCACCCAGACGCCGATCACCCAGGTGCTCGCGGCAAGGCAGGCCAGGCCGAACTCCACCAGCAGCCCCACGCCCGTGGCTTTGAAGGCCGTCCAGCTGGTGGTTATAGCGGTCCGGAAATCGCGAGTGCGGTGGGATTCGCTGAGCAGCAGGCCGGCGGCGAAACCCACGAAAAGTCCTACCACGGGGATGAGGAACATGCCCGCCGCTCCGAAGACGAGCCCCGTCACCACACTACGGCCGGGAATGCGGTGTTCCCTGAGTTTACGGCCCGTCAGGACGGCAGAGGCGGTCATCCCGGCGAGCACCAGCGCCAGGCCGATCCCGAAGACCACCCAGCCGGTGGTCCCCGCGCCGCCCCAGAGCGCCCAGGCCAGGAGGCTAAGGCCGATCAGGATGCTGCCGGGCAGCACGGGGATGATAATGCCCGCCACGCCCACCACAATGGCCAGGCCGCAGAGGACCGTCACGACGATTCCGGGGTTCATGCCCCCAGTGTAGGGTTGGCGGCCACGCCCACTGCGGACGTCCACGCCCCCGGACGACGACGACGGCGGTACCTCCCGGCACGGGAGGCACCGCCGACGAACTGCCTGGCGTAGTTTATTCCGCGGCTATTCCGCCTCCACCGCCGCAGCGACGGCTGCGGACACGGCCGGGGCGACGCGCGGGTCCAGCGGGCTCGGCACGATGTAGTCGACGGAGAGCTCACTCTCGGCCAGCTCCGCGATGGCGCGGGCCGCGGCCAGCTTCATCGCCGGAGTGATCCGGCGTGCGCCGGCGTCGAGCGCGCCGCGGAAGATGCCGGGGAACGCCAGCACGTTGTTGATCTGGTTCGGGAAGTCGCTGCGGCCGGTGGCCACCACGGCGGCGTACTTCACGGCCACTTCCGGCAGGACTTCCGGGTCCGGGTTAGAGAGGGCGAAGACGATCGCGCCCTGGTTCATCAGCCTGAGGTGTTCTTCGTCCAGCTTTGAGGACGAAACGCCGATGAAAGCGTCCGCGCCGGCGAGTGCCGTGCCCGGGCCGCCGCTGATGCCGCGGGGGTTGCTACGGCCGGCGATGTCAGCCTTCTTGCTGCCGGCATCGGCCACAAGGTCCGCCCGGTCCCGGTTGATCACGCCACGGGAGTCCAGCAGCACGACGTCGTCGATCCCGGCGGCCAGCAGGATTTCGGCGACGGCGATTCCGGCGGCGCCGGCGCCGGACACGACTACCTTGAGGCCTTCCAGTGCCCGGTTGGTCACCTTGGCGGCATTGGTGAGCGCCGCCAGGACGACGACGGCGGTGCCGTGCTGGTCATCGTGCATGACCGGGCAGTCCAGGGCTTCGATTAGCTTTTCCTCGAGTTCAAAGCAGCGGGGGGCGGAGATGTCTTCCAGGTTCACCGCACCGAAGCTGGGGCGCAGCCGGACCAGCGTCTCGACGATCTCCTCGACGTCGGTGGTGTTGAGCACCAGCGGGATGGAGTCGAGATCGCCGAACGTCTTGAAGAGGGCGGACTTGCCTTCCATAACAGGCAGTGAGGCGCTGGCCCCGATGTTGCCAAGACCCAGCACGGCGGTGCCGTCGCTGACCACGACCACCAGGCGCTGGGCCCAGGTGAGTGTCTTGGCCAGCTCGGGGTTGGCCGCGATGGCACGGCTGACCTGCGCGACGCCGGGCGTGTAGGCAATCGACAGGTCGCGCTTGCTGGCGAGCGGAACGGTGCTGGTAATGGAGAGCTTGCCGCCCTGGTGGGATGCGAAGATCTCCTCGTCGCTGAGCGCTGCTACCGCACCGTCGGGGGAACTGGGGTGGGCGGGATTGATCATTTCAATGGACACGTCGCTGTCTCCTGGGGCTCACCGTGGGCACACGGCACTTGGCTGCTTGGGCACTGGTGTGCCCAAGATGGTCTGGGGGGAACTCCGGGGCGGGCCCGGGTGGGCGGGCCGCCCGCGGCGAAATTCCCGGGAGTGCTGGCGCCGCCGCCGTTCCTGTTCCGCCATAGTAAACAACGGCGATCCCGCGCGAAGATTCGACTGGGACACATTCCGGTAACTGGTCTAGACCAACCGGGGGGCCTGGCGACCCTCGGCCAGCAGCGAGCAGGCCTTTTTCAAGTTTTCCTCGGCCTCGAACAGCGACAGCCGGCGGCAGCGGACGGATTGGACCAGGCCGGTGACGGTGAGCAGCAGAACCCGCGAGACGGCGGCGTCGCGGCTCAGCGTTGTCACGGCCTTCTCCGCCGTGGCGTCAATGTCCCGGAGCAGCCGGGTGGTGTCCGTGTCCTTCGCATAAACCACGCGGTTCAGGCACTGTTCCACGGCAGGCTGCATGAGGCGCATGTGGAAGATTTCCATCACCACACCCACCAGCGCGTGCGCGGGAACCTTGGTCCCCGCCGGCCACACGCCAAGGTGCAGCTCACCGAGTTGCTTGCGGTAAAGGGCCAGCATCAGCTGGGTCGGGGAGGGGAAATAGCGATAAAGCGTGCCGAGCGGCACGTCGGCCTTGGCCGCCACCTCGGACAGCACCACGGAGTCCAGGCCCTTGCGGGCGAAGCCGGCTGCGGCGTCGAGGATCCGCGCGTAGCGCTCCCGCTGCCGGGGCAGGGTGGGCGGCGGGGCCATCGGTGGAAGGTCCGAAAGAAGTTCAGGCATCAGCAGCGTTCCGGGGTTGATTTTCTCGGCAGCCGGGACGGTTGGTCCACAGCGCTGCCGCGGCAATGCCGTCCACTATACGGCACCCCACGGGGCTATTTGCCAGTCAAACGGTCTTCCCGAAAGCTAGTCCACGCCCTTGATCTTCACCACGAAGACCGCGCCCAGCAGACCAATCACCGCGGCCGCGAGGTACAGCGAAACATACCCGCCCCACAGTGCCACGAAGGGGTACGCGATGAGCGGCGCGAGCACCTGGGGCAGTGAGTTGGCGATGTTGATGACCCCCAGGTCCTTGCCCCTGTTCAGCGCCGTGGGCAGGACTTCGGTGATCAGGGCGAAGTCCACGGCCAGGTAGGAGCCGAAGCCGACGCCCAGCACCGCGGCCCCGATCAGGGCCCCGGGCCAGGTCGGGGCGAAGCCCAGGATCAGCGCGGCCGCGGCGATGATGACCGAGGAAAGGATGACGAGCGGCTTACGCCGGCCCATCCGGTCGCTGAGCCGGCCGCCGATCACACTCGTAACAATCACCATGACCGCATACAGGCCGGTGAGGATCAGGACGCCCAACTCCGCCCCGATCCCCTCCGTCTCCGGCAGGCGCACGGCGTCGGAGAGGAAGAACAGCAGGTAGAGCGTCACCATGTGATTGCCAATGTTCACGAGCAACCGGGTCAGCCACGCCCAGGCGAAATCCGGGTGCCGGGCAGGGGAGATCCAGAAGCCCCGGGCAAATTCGGCCAGTTTGAACGGCGGCCGGCCCTGCGGCGGCAGCGCGACGTCGTCGTTCTCAAAGAAGTACAGCACGACGCCAGCCAGCAGCGCCGCGGCACAAACCACGTAGCCGAGCGCGAAGTTGCCGGAGACGACGGCGGCGATCACGGCGCCGGCCAGAATGCCGACGGTCTGGCCCATCGCGGCGAGACCACCCACAGTCCCCCGCTGCGGCACCGGCACCCGGTCCGGGATAGCGGCAGTGATGGCCGCGTAAGCCCCGTTGCACCCCGCCTGCACGAAACACCAGAGGATGGCCATCACGGCGACGTTCGGGGCGCCGGCGAGCGCCACCAACGCGGCAGCGCCGAGCACGGCACCGAAGAGAACCCACGGCAGCCGGCGGCCGCGGCGCGAAACGGTGCGGTCACTTAAGGCGCCGAACAGCGGGTTGGCCACCAGCGACACCGCCGCGCCGGCCCCGGTGACGAGAGCCAGGATGGCCTCCTTCTCGCCCTCGTTGAACGCCGCCGCCTGCTGGCCGAGCAGCACCTGGAGCGGGCCGAAGAAGGCCGCGTTGATACCCACGTTGACCAGGACGACGCCCGCGGTCCAGACCGGACGCACCCGGCGCTCCGGCTCGGCAAGGGCGGCGTCTTCCGCGCCGCCCTTGGCGGCCTTGGCTCCGGAACCGGCGATGGCGTCGGGCCCATCGGACAGACTCATCTGGTTTCCCCCCGGAACTATTGTCTGAAGCTGATAATCCGTGTGGGCCCACACTATCGTGGGCAGCAACATCCACCCGCTGCGCAACAGGAGACACCTTGCCCGACTCCCCCGTGACCCCCGCCGACCCCGTTAACACCGCCGACCTCTACGATGAGCGGGGCGGGGAGCTGGACTCAATCCCCCTGCAGTTCCAGTCCCTGGGCGGCCGCACGCACTTCAGCGGCCCGGTCCGGACCATCCGATGCCTCGAGGACAATGCCCTGGTCAAGTCGGTCCTGGGCACGCCCGGGAACGGCGCCGTCCTGGTGGTTGACGGCGGCGGCTCGCTGCGCACCGCACTGATGGGGGACCTCATCGCGGCGAGCGCCGTCGCGAACGGCTGGGCCGGCGTCGTGATCAACGGTGCTGTCCGGGACCGGGTGGCGATCGCCGGACTGCCACTGGGTGTGAAGGCACTCGGCAGCAACCCGCGCAAGAGCGCGAAGGCCGGGGCCGGGGAATGCGACGTAGAGCTGGAAATCGACGGCGTCACCGTCCGGCCCGGCCAACTGATCTGGTGCGACCCGGACGGGATCCTATTGGAACGCTGAGCGGCTCCGCCTGAAGGACGGGAAGAAAGCGGGCACTAAGATAGTTACTGAAAGCAACCTTAGCTCTTGCCCCCGCAACTTCCCCTTGGAGCAGTTATGTCCAAAAGCACGTCCACACGCCTCCCCGGCACCGTTTTGACCCGACGGCAGACCATCACCGTCATGGTGGGCCTGATGCTCGGTATGTTCCTGTCCTCCCTCGACCAGACCATCGTGTCCACGTCGATCTACACCATCGCGAACGACCTGGACGGGCTCTCGCTGCAGGCGTGGGCAACAACGGCGTACCTGATCACCTCCACGGTGACTACGCCGCTCTACGGCAAGCTCAGCGACATCTTCGGGCGGCGCCCGCTTTACTTGGCCGCTATCCTGATCTTCCTGGCCGGTTCGCTCTATGCGGGCTCGGTCCACTCGATGACCGAACTCGCGCTTGCCCGTGGCATCCAGGGCATGGGCGCGGGCGGGCTTCTGGCCCTCGCCCTGACCATCATCGGGGACATCGTCTCACTGAAGGACCGCGCCAAATACCAGGGCTACTTCATGTCCGTCTTCGGCGTCTCCTCCGTGCTGGGACCGGTGATCGGCGGTGCCTTCGCCGGCTCCGCCACAATCCTCGGCTTCGACGGCTGGCGCTGGGTCTTCTTCATCAACATCCCGATCGGCCTCGCGGCCCTCGCCGTCGTGTTCCTGTTCCTGCACCTGCCGGTGAAACACGTCAAGCAGAAGATCGATTACTGGGGCGCCGCGGCCATTACCCTGGCGATCGTGCCGCTGCTCCTCGTCGCCGAACAGGGCCGCAGCTGGGGCTGGAGCTCGCCCGCTGCCTTCCTCTGCTACGGTCTTGGCGTGCTCGGCACCGTCGCGTTCCTGCTGGCCGAAAAGCGTGCCGGCGACTACGCCCTAATTCCCCTGCGGCTGTTCCAGAACATCACCTTCGGGCTTTCCTCAGTGCTGAACTTCATCATCGGCGTCGGCATGTTCGGTGCGATCGCGATGCTGCCCATGTACCTGCAGCTGGTCAAGGGCCTCACCCCCACCCAGGCGGGGCTGATGATGATCACCTTCACGGTGGGCATCCTCACCGGCTCCATCACTGCGGGACGGACCATCTCGGCCTCCGGCACGTACCGGATCTTCCCGATCCTGGGCACCGCCGCACTGACCTCGGCCGCCGTCGTCATGGGCCTCTCCCTCGGCGTCGACACGCCGCTCTGGGTTCCCGGCGCGATTGCCGTGTTCTTCGGCCTGGGCCTGGGCTTCTGCATGCAACCTCTCACCCTCGCCATGCAGGTCTCCGTACCGGCAAAGGACATGGGGGTAGGCACGTCCTCGGCCGCTTTCTTCCGGTCCATGGGCGGCGCCGTCGGCACCGCGGTTTTCATCTCAATGCTGTTCAGCCTCGCGGCGGACAAGATCGCCACGGGCATGAAAGAGGCCGTGCAGAACGCGGACTACCTCAAGGTGCTCAAGGATCCGGCCGTGGCGGCAGACCCCGCCAACGCCAAGCTGTACGCATTCTTCAAAAATGGGGCAAGCAACGACTCGCTGAACGACACGAGCTGGCTGCACACTGCCAACTCCGCACTGACCCGGCCGATCACTGAAGGATTCGCACAGTCGATCGACGCCGTCATGCTGACCGCCGCCGCCCTCACCGGCATCGCCTTCCTCATTACCTTCGCCCTGCCGAACAAGAAGCTCACAGATACCAAGGCTGCCGCCAGGGAGGCGGCCCCGGCCCACTAGGCCGCAGGGGACCGTCCTATCAACACCGCGTCCGCAGTTCCGTGAGGTGCATCCCAGCGGTGCCGGTGTAAGACTTGGGATGCGGCGTGAGCCGAGGACCGAGATCTGCCGAGGAGCCCCCATGACCAACAAGGACCAGTCCGTCGCCAAGATTTCCGGGCGGGTTATTTGGCTGGCGGCGGCGGGCGCGGTTGGAGGCTTCCTCTTCGGCTTCGACTCGTCCGTTGTCAACGGGGCAGTCGACGCCATCAAGGGGCAATTCGGACTCAGCGCGGCCGTGACCGGCTTCGCGGTCGCCGTGGCGCTGCTGGGCTGCGCGGTCGGTGCCTACCTGGCAGGACGGATCGCGGACCGCTACGGCCGGATCCCGGCGATGAAGATCGGCGCCCTGTTGTTCCTGGTCAGCGCCTTTGGCGCAGGTTTCGCCTTTAGCGTCTGGGATCTGGTCTTCTGGCGCCTCGTCGGCGGCCTGGGCATCGGCCTCGCCTCGGTGATCGCCCCGGCCTACATCTCCGAGATCTCACCGCGCCGGGTGCGCGGCCGCCTGGCCTCGCTGCAGCAGCTCGCCATCACCACCGGTATTTTCGCCGCGCTCCTCTCCGACGCCGTGTTCGCCAACTCTGCCGGCGGCGCCGGACAGCCGCTGTGGTTCGGCGTCGAGGCCTGGCGCTGGATGTTCGTCGCCGGGGCGGTCCCCGCGATCGTCTACGGCTGGGTCGCGTTTACGCTGCCCGAGTCACCGCGGTTCCTGGTGTTCAAGGGCAAAGAAGAGGAAGCCCTCAAGGTGTTCCAGTCCATCGCCCCGGACGAGGACACCGACCGCAGCCTGCGCGATATCAAGACGGCCATCGAAGAGGACGCGGCCTCAGGCAAGAAGGGCTCCTTGCGCGGCAAGGCTTTGGGCCTGCAGCCCGTGGTCTGGATCGGCATCATCCTGTCCGTGCTGCAGCAGTTCGTCGGCATCAACGTGATCTTCTACTACTCCACGACGCTCTGGAAGGCTGTGGGCTTCCAGGAGAAGGACTCGCTCACGATCTCCGTGGCAACAGCGATCACCAACATCCTGGTGACTCTCGTGGCCATCGCGCTCGTGGACCGCGTGGGCCGCCGTCCCATCCTGCTGACAGGCTCCATCGGCATGGCCGTCTCGCTGGCGACGATGGCCCTGGCCTTCAGCTCGGCCACCGGCTCCGGCAGCGACATCACCCTCCCCGGCGCCTGGGGCACGGCAGCCCTGGTGGCCGCCAACGTCTTCGTCATCAGCTTCGGCGCCTCCTGGGGTCCGCTGGTGTGGGTGCTGCTGGGCGAGATCTTCCCGTCCCGCATCCGCGCCCGCGCCCTGGGCCTTGCCGCGGCCGCTCAGTGGATCGCCAACTTTGCCATCACGCTGAGCTTCCCGGTGATGGCGGCGGCCTCGCTGCCATTGACCTACGCCATGTACGCCGCGTTCGCGGCGGCGTCGTTCTTCTTCGTGATGTTCAAGGTGCCGGAAACCAACGGCATGGCGCTGGAGCAGGCGGAGACGCTTTTTGTGCCGAAAGGCTCGGCCAGGAAGAAGTAATGCCCGCGGCTGCCACGCAGGGGCGCTGCGGTCGGGGCGTCCCCGTGCGGGGCGGGCTAGACCAGGTGCGGCTGGTGAGAGGTGAGATCTGGCCATCCATGAGGGAGGCTCCTGAATTCGTGATTCGTTCTGTTGTCCGCCAAGCCTGCCGCCGTCAGGTCTGCAGGGATTCGTTGAGGCGGCTGATCACCGGGATAGCGGCCTCGAGGGCCTGCCGTTCGGGGCCCGTGAGTGAGCCGAGGATCCCGGCCATCAATGCGTTGCGTCGCGTATCGGCGGATTCGACGGCGGTGTGGCCTTCGCCGGTGAGCTTGACCCGGACGGCGCGGGAGTCAGCCGGGTCAGGCTCGCGCCGGACCAGGCCGGCCCGTTCGAGTTTGATGATCTGCTCGGTGGCGCTGGGAACCTTGACGCCAAGGTTCCGGGCAATCTCGCCTACCCGTACGCCGCTATTGTCGACGGTGTCCAGCAACATCTTGAGCGTGCCGAGCTGGGCGGCACTGAGCTCGCCGTAGGCGTCCAGCCGCCGGACCATATGAATGCTGTGTCGCAGGGCCTCCCGAAAATCCCGGGAGAGCGCGATCAGGGCGGCATCCGGCACCGGTTTTTCGTTCACAATTAGGAATCCTAACATTTAGGGAGCCTAATAGACAAGGCTCGATGATGCACCACAGCCCCCCAGCATGTACCTTTGAGAGGCTGATTTTGTAACCGCCGTCACTTGACCGCGGCGGATAATGCTAAGGATTGTTGAAATGCCCGACCAGACAACCGTGGAGCAGAGAACTGTCTCCAGCCGCGACTCCGCGCCCCATCTTGCCCGCTCGTTGAGCAACCGGCACATCCAGCTGCTGGCAATCGGCGGCGCCATCGGCACCGGCCTCTTCATGGGCTCCGGCAAGACCATCTCAGTGGCCGGTCCGTCCGTGATCTTCGTGTACATGATCATCGGCTTCATGCTGTTCTTTGTGATGCGCGCCATGGGCCAGCTGCTGCTGTCCAACCTGAACTACAAGTCCTTCAGTGACTTCGCCGGCGACCTGTTGGGCCCCTGGGCGGGTTTCTTCACCGGCTGGACCTACTGGTTCTGCTGGGTGGTCACCGGGGTGGCCGACGTGATCGCGATTGCCGGCTACGCCGAGGAACTCTGGCCCGGCATCCAGCTGTGGGTCCCCGGGGTCGCCACCATCATCATCCTGTTGCTGCTGAACCTCCCGACCGTCAAGGCCTTCGGCGAGACCGAGTTCTGGTTCGCCCTGATCAAGATCGTGGCCATCGTGGCGCTGATCGTGGTGGGCCTGGTCATGATCTTCACCGGATTCCAGTCGAACGCCGGCACCGCCGCCTTCAGCAACCTCTGGAGCCACGGCGGTTTCTTCCCCAAGGAATTCATGGGCTTTGTGGCCGGCTTCCAGATTGCCGTGTTCGCTTTTGTGGGCATCGAGCTGGTGGGCACCGCCGCGGCCGAAACCAAGAACCCGGAGCACAACCTGCCGCGCGCCATCAACGCGATCCCGCTGCGCGTCATGCTGTTCTATGTGGGCGCCCTTATCATCCTGATGTCGGTCACACCGTGGACCGGCTTCAAGGCCGGCCAGAGCCCCTTCATCGCCATGTTCTCCCTCGCCGGCCTCGGCATGGCTGCCACGGTGGTGAACTTGGTGGTGCTCACCTCCGCCATGTCCTCGGCCAACTCCGGCATCTACTCGACCTCCCGGATGGTCTTCGGGCTGGCCAACGACGGCGATGCGCCCAAACTCTTCGGCCGGCTCTCGAGCCGCAAGGTTCCGCAGAACGCCCTGTTCCTGTCCTGCGTGCTGCTGCTCGCCGGCGTCGCACTACTCTATGCAGGCAAGGACGTGGGCGTGGCGTTCGATATGGTCACCACGGTGTCCGCGGTCTGCTTCATGTTTGTCTGGAGCATCATCCTGGCCAGCTACCTGGTGTTCCGGAAGCGCCGCCCTGAGCTAAACTCCGCCTCGACGTTCAAGGTGCCCGGCGGCATCCCGATGGTGTGGGTGGTGTTCGCGTTCTTCGCGTTCCTGGTCTGGGCGCTGACCACGCAACCGGACACCCTCGTGGCCCTGCTGGTCACGCCGCTCTGGTTCGTGATCCTCGGCGCGGCGTACCTCGTCGTCCGTCGTTCGCCCTTGCACCAGGCGCGGGTCACAGAGTGGAAGGCGATGGCCGACGCCGAAACCGCGGCCGCCGTCCGTTCCTGACGCTCCCGCAGATTCACGGGAGACGCTCCCACAGATCCCCGGCTCAAATGACGGGCCCTCCCTCACATCAGGTGAGCGAGGGCCCGTCTTTTTACGCAGAACATGAGGGAGCGTCCGGCTAGACGGCCGCCTTCGCCTCCTCGACGAGACCACAGACGGCCGGAAACAGGGGGTGCTCCGCGTCCAGGCCGGTGATCTTCGCCGTGGCTTCCTCCGGGGTGGAGGAGTTCAGGATCTGCGCCAACTCGACGGCCTCGGCGTCGGCCGGGTCGTTGAAATGCAGGGCGGCCGCGATCGCGCCGAGCAGCGCCTCGGGGACGATCCCGCGCTCGGCCAGTTCCGCCGCCGGGCCGATGAAGCGCTCATGCCGGCTGAGCTTGCGCAATGGTGCCCGCCCCACCCGGTTCACGGTATCCGGAAGGTGCGGGTTGGAGAAGCGGCCCAGGATCTTCTGCACATAGGCTTCCTGCTCGTCGCGGTTGAAGCCGTGCTTGGCCACCAGGAGCTCCTTGGTCTCGTCCAGCACGGCGCGCACATCCGCGGCGACGTCCTGGTCCGCCATGGCCTCGGCAATTTTCTCCCGCCCGGCCTGGAAGCCAAAGTACGCGGCGGAGGCGTGCCCGGTGTTGACCGTGAACAGCTTGCGCTCGATGTAGGGCGCCAGGTCGTCCACGAAGGTCACTCCCGGAATCACCGGCGCTTTACCCGCGAACGGGGTGCGGTCGATGACCCACTCGTAGAACGTCTCCACCGTGACGTCCAGGCCTTGGCCCGGCGCCTGGTTGGGCACAATCCGGTCCACCGCCGAGTTGGCGAACACGGCGGCGTCATCCAGGGAACCTGCGGCCGGATCCCACTTGGCGGCCACTTCGGTCTTCAGGATGTCGGTCGCGTTGATGGCGTTTTCACATGCCATCACCTGCAGCGGTGCCAGTCCCGCCGCCCGGGCCGCGATCCCCTTGGCGATCACGGGCGCCACAAACTTGAGGATGTGCGGTCCCACGGCGGTGCTGACAATGTCCGCCGTGGCGATTTCCGCGACGACCTCGGCTTCCTGGGTGCCGGAGTTCAGGGCGCGGAATTTGTCCACGGTACGCACGGCGGGGTTGTCCCCCACCTCGTGGACCTGGTAACTGTCCGCCGCGGCGAGCTGGGTGATGAGGGCGCCCGCGACATCCGCGAACACCACCTCGTACCCTGCCTCGTGCAGCAGCAACCCGACGAACCCGCGGCCGATGTTTCCGGCTCCGAAATGAACAGCCTTCACTAGGCATTGACCTTTCCGAACAGGTCGAGCACTTCATCGACGGTGGTTGCCGCCTCCAGCTGCGCGACCTGCGCCTTGCTGGTGAAGACCTTGGCGATGGAGGACAGGATCTGGAGGTGCTCGTTGTTGATGCCAGCGACGCCGACGACGAACTTGACCTCCTTGCCGTTCCAGTCAATGCCGTTCGGGTAGCGGACCACCGAGACCGCGGACTTCATGATGTGGTCCTTGGCGGCGTTGGTGCCGTGCGGGATGGCGAGGTAGCTGCCCATATAGGTGGAGACGGATTCCTCCCGCTCGTGCATGGCCGCCACGTAGTCAGCGTCGACCGCGCCGCGCTGCTGCAGCAGCCGGCCCGCCTCCTCGATCGCGGCGTCACGGGTGGTCGCCGTGCCGCTGAGGACCACGCTGTCTGCCGCCAGGATGCCGGACGGACCCGCTTCTGTGTTGGCTTCGGGTTCGGCGACGGCGGTCGCTGTTGGAGCGTTGCTGCTCTTGACCAGCTCTACGACCTCGTCGTACTTGGGCGAGTTCATGAAGTTGTCCACCGAGACGTGAATGGCGCTGGACGTGGCGGGCTTCGCCCGTTCGGTCAGATCCTGGTGCGTGATGACGACGTCGTACGTGTCGCTGAGGTTCGCGATGGCGGAGTTGGTGACCAAGACGCCCGGGTAGCCGGCCGCCTTGATCTTGTTCCGCAGCACCGAGGCGCCCATGGCGCTGGAGCCCATGCCGGCGTCGCACGCGAAGACAATGTTCCTGACCGGCCCGGCAAGCACCGCGACTCCGCCCGCACCGACGGCCGTTCCGGCGCCGGCTCCCGCGAGGGCGGACGAGACGGAGCTCTTCTTGCCCTTCATGGTTTCCATCCGGGTGGTGGCGGCGCCGAGTTCTTCCTCGTCCGGGGTCTTGCTGGTTCGCAGGATGACCGAGGCAATCAGGAAGGACACGGTGGCAGCGAGCAGCACCGACAGGCCCACGCCCAGCAGGCTGTCCGCCGGAGTGGCGGCAAAAACGGCGATGATGCTGCCCGGGGCGGCCGGGGAGCGAAGCCCCGCGCCGGTGAGTACGAGGGTGAAGATGCCGGTCATGCCGCCGCCGATCGCAGCAAGGATGATGATGGGCTTCATCAGCACGTACGGGAAGTAGATTTCGTGGATACCGCCGACGAACTGGATCAGGGCCGCGCCCGGGGCCGAAGCCTTGGCCAGGCCCTTGCCGAAGATCATGTAGGCGAGCAGGATGCCCACGCCCGGACCGGGGTTGGCCTCGAGCAGGAACAGGATGGACTTGCCCTGGGCGAGCGCCTGTTCGGTGCCCAGCGGGGTGAGGATCCCGTGGTTGACGGCGTTGTTCAGGAACAGCACCTTCGCGGGTTCGATGAAGATACTCGTGAGGGGCAGCAACCCGTTGTGGACCAGAAACTCGACGACGGCGCTTGCGCCGTTGCTGAAGGCTTTCACCACCGGTCCGATGACGAGCATGCCAAAGATTGCCATGATGGCGGCGACAATACCCGCGCTGAAGTTGTCGATCAGCATCTCAAAGCCGGGCTTGACCTTGTCCTCCCAGAGGCGTTCGATCTTCATCAAGATCCACGCCGTCAGCGGCCCCATGATCATGGCGCCGATGAACATCGGGATGTCCGTTCCGACGATCACGCCCATGGTGGCGGCCGCACCCACGACGCCGCCGCGCACGCCGTAAACCATGCGGCCGCCGGTATAGCCGATCAGGAGCGGCAGCAGGTAGGTGATCATCGGGCCGACCAGTTTGGCCAGATCGGCGTTCGGGGAGAAGCCGGCCGGGATGAAGAAGGCGGTGATAATGCCCCAGGCAATGAAGGCGCCAATGTTGGGCATGATCATTCCGGACAGGAAGGTGCCAAATTTCTGGACGCCGACCCGCATGCTGGTCCGGGGTTTCGCAACTGTCTCTGTTGCCATGTGATTTCCTAACCGTGATTCCTGCTGCACCGCAGGATTGTCCGATATTTTCGGCGAGCTAGTTGGTGGAGATCCGGTGAAGCCATTCGAGGAAGAGCTTGAGTTCGGAGCTGGAGAGCTGGTCCGAGTGCGAGGCTTGCAGCGCCGCGTTCAAGGCGATGGCTGCCACCACCACCGGGGATTTCCCGGAGTCCTCCGGTGCGGTTTGCCGGGCCTGTTCCGTGGAGACCGCGAAGATCATGGCGTCGCGGGTCATGGTGGAAAGCTCAAGGTTGCGTTCAGGCGCCTTCTCGGTGATGAGCATCAGTGTTACGCCCACGTTGGCGGCCAGGATGCTCCGGGCTGCCTCCTTGGGCGGGACGGCGAGTTGCCCGCCGACCGCTGCTTTGTTCAGCATTTCCTCCATCAGTGCCTCGGCGTCAGCGACGACGGCGGGACGGCTTTCGGAGCGGATATTGCCGAACATGACGAGGTACAGCTCGGGCTGCTTCAGGCCGAACTGCACATGCTGGTCCCACATCCGCCGAATGTCCTCCAGCGGTTGCCCGGACGGGGCAAAGTCGCGCTCCCCGGCCACGTATTCGTCGAATCCGGCGGCCACGACGGCGTCAAAGAGCCCTTCCTTGTCGCCGAAGTGGTGATAGAGGGTGGGTGCGGTCACCCCGGCCAGCTGGGTGATCTGGCGGGTAGAAACCGCGGCTCCCCCGGACTTGGCCAGCAACCCCGCCGCTGCACGCAGCAGCCGGGTTTTGGGCGGTAGCTGGCCATTGGTACTCATGACCGCTACCCTAGCACCTATAGCAACGCTATATGAAGTGAATCACATACACTTTTTTCAGGTGCGGCTTTCCAGAGACAGCGAGTCGCCGGTTGACGCAGCGGACAGCCGCAGGAAATCTATGATCCAGCGGACCGAGGCGGCACCTGAACAGACTTACTGGCTCACGGCAGGGAATGAGGATTTCAGTGCAGAACTTCCAAGGTGTAGGCGTCAGCCCCGGCAGGATCATCGGCACCATCCGCCAGATGCCTAAAGCGGTCAGTGAGCCGCCGGCAGGCGAACAACTCCCGGCCGGCGTGTCCGCCGAGGATGCGACGGCGGCGCTGAAGACGGCGGCCAAGGCAGTCCACGACGAACTCAAGGCCAGGTCCGAGACGGTCAGCGGTGACGGCAAGGCGGTCCTCGAAGCCACCGCCCTGATGGCCACGGACACCATGCTGCTGAAGTCGGCGGCGAAACTGATCGGCCGCGGCAGCTCCAACCAGCGGGCCATCTGGGAAGCCGGCGCTTCAGTTTCGGAGATGCTGCACAACCTCGGCGGCTACATGGCCGAGCGCGCCACCGACGTGCTGGACGTCCGGGCCCGGATCGTGGCGGAGCTGCGCGGCGTCCCGGCCCCGGGCATCCCCTCGTCCGGGACCCCGTTCATCTTGATTGCCGAGGACCTTGCTCCCGCAGACACGGCCACGCTTGATCCCGAGAAGGTGCTGGCGCTGCTCACGGCCGGCGGCGGACCGCAGTCGCACACCGCCATCATCGCCCGCTCGCTGGGCCTGCCCGCCGTCGTTGCCGCCGTCGGCGTGGACGCGCTGCCGGACGGCACCGAGGTCTTTCTCGACGGCGCCGCAGGCACCATCACCGCGGACCCGGACGCCGCCCAGCGCGCCGCAGCGGAAAACTGGGCCGCGACCGCGTCGCTGCTGGCCGCCTTTGACGGGACCGGAGCGACGGCGGACGGCCACCTCGTCCCGCTGCTCGCCAACGTCGGCGGGGCCAAGGACGCCGTCGCGGCCGCCAAGCTCAATGCCCAGGGCGTGGGGCTGTTCCGGACCGAGTTTTGCTTCCTGGAACGGGACACCGAACCCACCGTGGACGAACAGGCCGCCGCGTACAAGGGCGTCTTCGACGCCTTCCCGGGCAAGAAGGTGGTGCTTCGCACCCTCGACGCCGGCGCTGACAAGCCGCTGCCCTTCCTGACCGACGCCACCGAGCCCAACCCTGCCCTCGGCGTCCGCGGCTACCGGACGGACTGGACCACCCCGGGCGTGCTGGAACGCCAGCTTGAGGCGATCGCCCGGGCGGAGCAGGACTCCGCGGCCGACGTCTGGGTGATGGCGCCGATGATTTCGACGGCAGAGGAGGCCGCACGCTTCGCGTCTTTGTGTGCGACGGCCGGCATTAAGACGCCCGGCGTCATGGTGGAGGTGCCGTCCGCGGCGCTCACAGCCGAAGCCATCCTCCGGGAGGTGGGCTTCGCGAGCCTGGGCACCAACGACCTCACCCAGTACGCCATGGCCGCCGACCGGCAGCTCGGCCCGCTCGCGGGGCTGAACACCCCGTGGCAGCCGGCGGTGCTCCGGCTGGTGCACCTCACGGTGGAGGGTGCCACCGCGGAGGGCCGCGGCAAACCGGTGGGCGTCTGCGGCGAGGCCGCGGCGGATCCGGCCCTCGCCGTCGTGCTGACCGGACTGGGCGTGACCACCTTGTCCATGACGGCGCGCTCCCTTGCCGCCGTCGCCGCAGTGCTGAAGACGGTCACGCTGGCCGAGGCGAGGGAGCTGGCCACGCTTGCCCTCTCCGCCCCGAGCGCCACCGAGGCGCGCGCGTGGGTCCGGGCGAAGCTGCCCGTGCTCGAGGAACTGGGCCTGTAACCGGCCTGTGACGCCCACCCGGGACGTTAGGATGCAGTCCATGACACTGATTGCTCCCCGGGTGACGGCCGGGCTCCCTGCCAAGGACGCACAGAACCTGCAGTACGCGCTGAACGGCAGCAACGACATCACGGTGTTCGTCGACGGCACCGTTCACCGCCTGCCGCCCGGCGCGAGGGACGCCGTCGTCGACCTGTTGGGCCGCTTCAGCCGGGGCGAGTCGGTCACGGTCAGCAGCGTGGAGGAGATGCTGACCACGTCGAAGGCGGCGGAGCTAGCGGGGATCTCGCACACCTACCTTCGTAATATGACGGACCGCGGCGAGATCCCGGTCGAATACCGCGGCACGCACCGGCGGATCCGGCTGGCCGACATCATGGCATGGCTGGAGACCCAGAAGAAAAATTCGGATGGTTCGTGACGGCTTGATAAGGATCAAACAACGATCCGGGCCCGGCGCGGAAACGCGGCAGAGGCCGGGGTTACGCTTGAATCGTGGGTAAGTTCAGAGGGTGGCACATCCTGGCCGGCATCGCCGCCCTGGTGCTCACCGGCATCCTCGGAACCGCGATGGGACTGAACTACACGGCAGCTTTCATGGCCGGCTGCGTGGCGTTCGTGGCCGTGGCCCTGTGGACGGATAGCCGGATTGGTCGCCGGAGGCGGGAGGCCGCGCGGGAGGCAGCGCGGGCGTCAGCGTCCGAAACGGCGCAGCCGTCGTCCGAGCCGGCCCTCCGGGACGGCCACAAACCCCAAGGCTCTTAGAGCCTCGGCCGTTCGGCCCAGCGCCGCGCTTTCAGCGCCGCGTGGAGTTCCAGCCGGACGATGCCCTTGAGCGGATCGACGCCCAGTACCTGCCGGATCCGGCCGAGCCGGTTGTAGATGCTGCTCCGGTGCAGGTGCAGCTTGGCCGCTACCTCCTGGACCGAGCTGTCGTTGTCGTAGAAGAGTTCCAGCACCGGAAGCAGTTCACCATTGCGGTCGTGGTCTTCGAGCATCCGGAAGTAAACGGAGCCGGCATCCGCCCACGCTCCGGCGCCCCCGCCCGCGGAGGCCAGTAGCTGGTACAGGCCGGTGGCGCGCGAGTCCACGAGTTCGCCGAGCTGGGGGTCCACTGCCGCGGCCTGTGCCGCCTGGCGGGACTGCCGGTACGCCTCGGTCAGCTCGCGCGGCCGGGAGAATCCCTCGGAGGTGCCGAGGATGACCCGTTGGACCGGCCGGCCGCCGCGCTTGGCAAGTTCCAGCTGGTAATGCACCAGGACCTGGGCGTGGTCGGCGCGCCCGGTGGACTCTTTGAACAGCACGACGGCGTGCGTCTCCGTCCCGGCGCTGAACAGGGCGGCATCCACGCCGATGGTGGCCTGCAGCGCGGATGATCGGTGGATCAGGGTTGCCGCGATCGGGTCGGAGCCCCCGGCCCAGCCGTCGGCGTCGAGGACTGTCACCAGCTGCCACGGCCCGCGGCCCTGCACTTCTTTCCAGCCCGCGACGGCGGCGACGGCGTTCGCCTCACCCCGGCAGGCGGCCAGGAACTCCTGCTCGCGCCGCCGGCGGAACTCGGATTCGGCGGTGTTCGAGTCCAGCAGCAGCGCGGAGAGTTGTTCCAGCTGGCGCTCCACGTCCGGGAGCTGCGCCAGGACGGAGCCGGCCGTGGGCTCCTCGGCGTCGAGCTGGACCCAGAGATAGCCCACCCGGAACCCGCGGACCAGCAGCGGGACGCAGACCCGTCCCAGCATTCCGAGTTCCTCGTTGGCCGGCACGATCACCGGGCGCACCGCCGTCGCGATGCCGTGGGAGAGCTGCCAGGCGCTGACGTCCACCGGAACACGCTTGCTCAGCAGGAAGTTCACCCGGACCCGGTCCGCGTGCGACTGGTTGGAGCTGTAGGCGAGCAGGACGCCGTCGAGGTCTTCCAGCGATAATCCGCGCCTCAGCCTGAGAGCCACGAGCTCCACGAGCTGCTCCACATCCGGCTGCTGCATGTTGCCACATTACTGCCCCGGCGGTCCCGCGGCGAACGGAAAGGCCGGCGGACAGCAGGCGACACCTGACGTCCCGCGAGTCGACACATGTCGAGGGCATCTTTTCAAAATCCCCGAAAACCCGGGAGGTGCACCCGCGGCGGGCCTGGATGCTCAGTAGCCTGCCTCACAACGGGTCATATTCTTGAATCACAACTTCCCCCGCACAGCCCGGCCCACCGGCCGCCACCACTGGAGCCCAAAAATGATCATCGGTATCCCTAAAGAAATCAAGAACAACGAATTCCGCGTGGCCATCACGTCCGCCGGGGTGCACGAGTTCCGCCAGCATGGCCACACCGTCCTGGTGGAGCGTGGTGCCGGCCTGGGTTCCGGCATTACGGATGAGGAATACGCGATTGCCGGCGCCGAAATCGTGATGGATGCCGACGACGTGTGGGCCCGCGCCGACATGGTCAT
>NZ_JBEPNK010000025.1:0-61287 GCF_040546245.1 Arthrobacter sp. UYEF3 | reverse complement strand
ATTGCTCCCTCTGGCGCCGAAAACACCAACACCGAGCACAACAACACCACTACAAAGCCCGCGGACACACTCAACAAACGCGACTGTAGTACTAGTGCCCTCAAGCCGGCAGCGAATACCCCCTCCTGCAATCTCGGCCCGGATCCCCCGGACGGCAACGACCCCCGGTAAGGCCATATCCAACCGGATATTCGGGTTGTATATGGCACCCATTCGTGACGGTTTCGTCCCTACAATTAGATGTCGGCCTCTGCGACATTCACGTTGCGGGAGCGGCCAAATAAGGAGGACCGCGATGGGTTTGGGAGACAAGATCCACAACGCTGCCGAGAAGCTCCACGGTAAGGGCAAAGAAGCCGCCGGCGACGCCACCGACAACGACCGGCTGAAGGCCGAGGGCAAAGGCCATCAGGTCAAAGCCGACCTCAAGCAGGCCGGCGAGAAAGTCAAAGACGCCTTCAAGAAGCACTAACACAAACAGCCGGACAACAGCGCGGCGGACGGATCACACCGCCGCCGCGCGAACGACTGCCGGCCAAAACATCTGCCCAGCGCTCTTCACGCGCCCATGCCACGGCGGCCGCGGTGGACCCGGAACCAAGGCAGCGACCCTGGCGTTCGCCAACCGGGGTTCGCGCCGCCCCGGCATGAGTCCAAGCCTGTATTAGCCCGGTTTGATCTGGCTGGCGCCATGGTCGCGGTAGATGCGTTCGCCTCCGACGACCTCCAGGTTCCGGATCTGCCGCGCGGTGTCCCGGCCCCCGTACTGGTCAGGCGCAGCCTCCCGCGCACCACCGAGGCGGTGCTGGAAATCCTCGAGCGAAACTTCCCCACGCCGGCCATCCGCCCGGAGCACGTCCTGGACTGACCCGGCATAGCCAAGGTCTGAGAGATTCCTGCCACTAATGTTCCGTGTTAGTGGTTTGTTTGCGTTGATCGGCTCCGGTATGACCTGCGTTCCTACGTGGTCCGGGCATCCTGGCTTCAATGACGGGGTGCCCATCGTGGACAAGACAAGCTTCATCAAGAAAGGATCCCGCTCTCATGGCGAGGCGCTGCAGTTCTAACAGCGGACCTCGTCCCCCTGGTTTCATGAATGTGGAGAAGGTCGGGCGGCCGCGGGCCGCCCGACCTTCAGTCTTCATGATCGAGGCATCAGGAGGTGGCACCCGCGGACGGTGCAGGGGTCGCCGTGTGCTTGGCTACCAGGTGCTCGATGATCTTTTGGATCTGGGCCCCGTAACCTCCGCTGAGCGCGGTTGTTTTGATCTTGGTCGCCTGGGCATCCACGTCTACCGGGCCGGCGCTCTTGAGGCCCTGCAGATCAGACTGCAGGTCAGCCGGCAGCTTGGCGAACAGATTCTTGCGGGCGATGACCTGCTCAGCAATCGTTTGTGCACCGGCACCCGGGTTGGAAGACCTCAGGACGGTGCGTAGTTCCTGAACGAATCCGGCCTTCTGCACCCCGGTCTTCTGCAGGTTTTCGGCCCGCTTCTGGAACTCGGCGCCGTACCCTCCGGACAAGGCAGTCGTTCTGATCTTGACCGCGTCCTTGACCCGGTCTGCAGGGGTGGCGTTTTTCAAGGCGGTCAGGTCCGTTTGAAGAGCGGCGGGCAGCTTGGCGAACAGCTGCGGGTGGTTGACCAGGCCGGCGGCGATCTTCGCGGCCCGGTCACCGACAGCCTGCGGGCTGTTGTCTCTAATGTTCAGCAACGCAGGCAGCAGGCTGCCGCCCGTGTTTGCCTTCGCCTGGCCGCCGGCTGAGGCACCGGCAGTTGCAAAAGCGGACGGGGACGTGGACGGGGCAGTCGTCGCCGAGGCGCCAGTGACTCCGAGGCCAATCATCGAGCCGGTGGCGAGGACAGCTGCCGCCCCGACGCCGATACGGGTTCTCATAGGCATCCTGGAGACCGGTTCTTCTCGTGTGAACATTCATGTTCCTTTCACTTCAATAGGCGGCCCACAGCCACCGCTTGTGGCACCAGATCTTGTGGCACCGAACGGCTACACCTGAACAATAGGTTTCGTGCCTGAGCGCCGACTGATTATTAGGCAACCGCAAGCTGTCAATCCGGGACAAATGACGTCAGCGGGAACAGCCCTCCCTGGTCCTCCTGGAACGCGGGACGGAGAGAGGCCGCCCGGACGGGATCATCCGCGACCCGGTGTTAGTGCTCCGCTTCTGCGGCAGCCTTCTCGGCGTCTTTCACGGCGTCTTTCTTGGCGCGCAGAGCCTCCGCCTCGTGCTGTACCTCGGCTTTTTCCTGGTGGATGACCTCCGCGAAGAGCTTCTCCATCTCCTTGGCCACGCCGGCAGCTGAGGCCGGGTTCTGTCCGGTCACCAGCCGGTCGTCAACCACAACCTTCTCCTCAAAGACATCAGCGGAGACGTGGGTGGCGCCCTGTTCCTCCAGCCGGTCTGCCAAGAAGAACGGGATGACCTTGTCCTTCCCTGCGGCAACCTCCTCGTCATTGGTGAAGGCGGCCACCTTCCGGCCCTCGACGAGGCGAAGCCCGTTATCCAACACCACGTTCAGCAGGCCAGCCGGGCCGTGGCAGACCGCACCCACCAAGCCGCCGGCGTTGTAGACGCTGGCCACCAGATTCTGCAAGCCTTCGCTGTCCGGGAAGTCCCACATGGTGCCGTGGCCGCCCACGAGGTAAACGCCGTCGTACTGGTCGGGATCAACGACGTCGACGCGCGCAGTGTTGTAGAGCCCGGCGCGCGCGGCCTCGTCCTCTGTGAAGGCAACCTGGATGGGATCTTCTGAGTCCACCTCGTCGCGCGGGGGCTGGCCGCCCTGGATGGACGCGAAGTCGACGAAATGCCCGGAATCCTTGAAGACCTTCCAGGGATGTGCAGCCTCGGCAACGTTGTAGCCGGTCTTCTCGCCCGTATCCCCGATCTCGGAAACGCTGGTCAGTACCATCAGAACTTTCTTCATGAAGTGCTCCTTTTCGTCCGACTTCCACCCTACGCCCCGCCCAATTCAGGCCCATAATCCCAGTCCTAGAGGTAGTAGTCGTCTGCGCCGGGGTCGGCGGACGATTCCTCTGCCGCAGTCAGATATTTATGTTCAGCCATACAGGCTCAACGAACCGAGGTGCCCGTCGGTACCACTCAGGATCGGCTTAGCGTGACTTTTCCGAGCCTTGGTCCTCAAGCCCCGGGCCCCAGGGTCGGTCCGCTCACCGCTTGTGGCTACCTCATGGCGATAGTAGGTCATCGAGCAGTCGTTGAATTATCTCGGGCTGCTCGATGTTGGCGAAGTGGCCGCAACGCGGGATCGTCGCCGTCTGGACATGTGGGACTATATCGGCCAACCGGACCAGATCAGACGGAAGCGTGAACACATCGCTGTCCCCGCGGGTGGCCAGCACCGGGCAGCGGATGACGCGCCACTGGCCAAAATCGTAGTGCGCCGCGTCCCGGGCAGCCGCGGAGAAGCTTGCCGGCCGGGCGTCATCGGCGAGCCCGCGGATCACCGACGCGGAGATGGCTGCGGGGTCTGCGAAGAACGGGGACATCAGCAGCCCCATCACAGGAGTGGTGCCGATTGCACGGACCAGCGGCCGCCCTGCCGGGCCGAGGGCCGCCGTGGCGCGCATGGCCAGCAGCATGCCGGTAAACGCCGGGAAGCTGGACAGGCTGCGCAGTGGCCTCCGGGCCGCCTCGGCCGCTCCGAAGGTGGTGGCTGAAATGGTGGCTACGCTGGCCGTCCGCTCCGGCCAGGCCGCGGCAATATGCAATGCCAGGAAGCCTCCCATGGAGTGGCCGATCAGGTTCCACCGCCGGTAGCCCAGCGCCTTCAGGGCCTCGGTGATAGCGCGTGCCATCGCCTCGATACCGAGATGTTCCGGCCGGGTACCCTTCGTGGATTCGCCCCAGCCCGGCAGGTCAATCAGCACCCGGTCATGGCCCGGTGCCGCGGAATGTAATGGCCGGAAGGTAGTCCAGGATCCGGCGGCTCCGTGAAGGTATACGTCCGCTGTGCCGGAAGCGTGAGACCGGCCTCCGACGCCCTGCTGGACACGCACCGTGCAGGGACCCAGGCCGGTGGGGAGGATCTGCCGCCGAAGCGTGGGCGCGCCGGTGGGGGTGGGTACCTGCTGAACACTCATGGTCACCTTCCGCTCTTGGTCTCTGAGAACTGATTCGCAGCCGCAGGGGTGATGGACCGGTCTTGCAGGCCCCCACGCCGGAACCCTGGGACTACAGAGTGCCGGAGCGGAAATGATCCTCCGTGCTCCGGTACGGATCAACAACGAAAGCCCGTCAAGCGCCTGGCCCGGGACCGGCATGCACGGGGCCTCCGTCGCGCCGCCGTCCGGGCTACCGTCCTTGAACTGGTTCGGCCGGCAGCAGGCAGCCGGTGCGGGTCAGGACACGCGACGGAACTGACCGGGCGTCACCTGGTCCAGGACGGGCAACACCAGCTGGGCGGAGGCGCTGCTGATTGGTTCGTCGAGCCGTTCGTTGATCGACGTAGGCCCTTCCAGTTCCCCGGACGCTTCTCTTTCCATGCTGGAACCCCGGACACGACCGAGCAGCGTCGGGTCCAAGCACGCGCGGCGCGGGGAAAGAGCAAAGGATGCTGCGCCAAACCTACAACCAGGCAGTGAGTGCCCGGGACCGTCGATAAAATGTTGCGCGGGACATTCCGAGGTCGCGGGCGACCTGCGCGGCGGGTTCGCCTCCTTAGGCGAGGCGGAGGGCGCTTCGAATATGGCTGTCGGGTCTCGCTGTGCGATACAGCCTGAACTGGCGAGTTCTGAGGGAGTCGCGTCCTCACCGCTCGCTCAAGCATCGCCTCGATTATGCCCGGTCGGTGCAGCTCCCGCGCCTGGTAAGGGCGGCTTGTGAAAACGTGAAATATCCGGCGCCAAGGATTTGCTAAGCGCAGCGACAGCTTGGTTGTCTCTTCTGAAGTTGGTGTACAGGATATGTTCGAGGTGTTCTTCCAGCAGGACTTAAGACTGGGCTCCACCAAATACGCCGAGAAGCATGTGAGTCGTCAGCCCCAACCCTCGTCCCTGCCGTGATCCAAAAGCACAGCCGTGGCAAACCAGCCGCGCCTCACTTCATCCATGGACCGAGCTCCTCGGCACTTGTGTCAATGGTTTTCCCCTGCCGGCCGGAACGGGTTGAAGAAGTGGGATTTGAATCCGGGCCCGGGGTCCGGGCCCATTCGCTGCGGGGGTGGCCGCGGGTCCAGATGGCTTCCGTGGGCGTCGTCCGCGGCCAGATGAGTCGCCCGAGGGTGACGATGGCTAGGTTAACGGCGAGTGCCGGAACGCCGATGCTGAGGCCGCCCAGGTCGATGCCGGAGATGTAGAGTCCGAGTGTGGCCAGCACACCGCCGGCGAGGCCTGCCGCCATCACTCCGGCACGGGTTCTGGAACCGAAGATCAGCAGGGCGACGGGTACGATGAGCTGGGTGAAGCCGTAGTATGCGGTGTTGATGAGGGTGCCCATCAGATTGGGTACGACCAGTGTGAGCACGATTGAAATCAGCAGGTATGCGGCGATGATGGCGCGGACATAGTTTTTTTGGCGCTTTTCGGGTACGGCCACCAGGACGTTGCGCGCAACCAGTGTTCCGATGCTCAGTGCGGAAGCGGCCAGAACAACGATGGCACAGAGAGCGGCGGCGCCGGCGACGATGCCGACAAGAAATTCCGGCAAGAGGGCGCGGGCAACTTCGATGAAGGCGAGATTTGTGTTGGCGCCGGTCAGTCCTGGGACCGCTGAAATCGAGTAGTACGCCGTGATGAGCAGGAACGGGTACATCAACATGTACAGCGGCATGCCGATTTGGGTTCGCTTTATGGTCCTGGCCGACTTTGAGCTCATGATGGCCTGAACGACAAAGGGGAACATATAGAACCCGACCGCCTGAAAGAGCATGGTCGACATGGTGTGCAGCATCGGTCGCCCGGGCCCGATGGTTGTGTGGCCCGAAAGCGCATCCGCTTGGGTCGCGATGTCCGGGATCGACGAGTTCATGGCCAGGACGAATACCGCCACAGCGATAATGGCAAAGACCAGTGCGAAGTCCTTGACGAAGCTGACATACGCCGGCGCTTTGATGCCGGACAGTAAAGCGAAGGCCAGGGCGATGGTGACGCCGATCATGACGGTGACGACAGGCGTTAAGCCTAGGCCCAGGCCGGTGAGCGCAACGGTCAGGCCGGTGAGCTGGAGCTGTGCCCAGGGAATCAGGAAAATAACGGACAGCAGTGCGGCCGTAAGCTCGAGCGGACGGGAATTGAAGTGGCCGCGGAGAATGTCCGGGAGCGTCACCGCCGAGTAGCGTCGTCCGGCCTTGAAAAGAAGCGGCAGGAGGAAGTAGCCGATCGGGTAGCCGAGCAGGATATATCCCATAAACCAGACGGCGAAGCCGGCGCCCTCTGCGTACACGCCGCCCGGAAAACCGACGACCGTCCCGATGGAGTAGACCTCTCCGACAACGAGAATGAAGAGCAGCAAGCCGCCGAAGCTGCGGCCGCCGACGAGGAAGTCCTCCGTTGTCTTTACGCCCCGTTTTGAGTAGATGCCGAGCGCCATGGCCAGGACCAGGACAAGTGCGAAGGCGGCGACCGCGGTCATTTTGCCGGCCCCTCAACGTCTGGGGTTTCCTCATCGTAGATGTCGTGCCGGTCCCATCGGCGCCACGCAACCGCCATCAGGGCTGAAGCCGTCGGGAACATCACGAACACGAACAGAAAAATCGCGGGGACGCCAAAAATCCGGGCGTCGGATGGACCGAGAACAGCCACCCCGGTGATCATGAGGACGAACGGCAGGACAAGTGCTAATAGCAGGCTCTTGGGATTGGGATTCACGGCAACTCCTTGGCTGGGCCCGGTTTTGCTGGCGGAGCCCGTCTTGGCGGGAGATGTATTGCTGGTCGAATGCCCTGGTCCGGAGACCGGGGATGACTGCTCTGACGTTATGTGTGGATCAGGCTCCTATGCCTTCTCCGGTGCACGTCCCGGCGGTGCGAGGGTCCCCGGGCGGGGGCGGCTCCCGGGAGACGGGCTCGGAGCAGGGCTTACCCGCCGCTGATAACCGGGGATGGGCCGGTTGCCTGGCCCGTGGATCAGGTGCACGCTTCTAGGGTAAGCCCGTAGGGGATGTGGTCGCTCAGTTCGACGGTGAATTTCCCTGGTCCTGTTTTGGTCACCAGGATGCCACAGTTGCGGTCCTGCCTTGCCAGGTTCTGGAATTCCTCGACCACGATATCCAACAGCGTGTCTGCTTCGTTGACGGTGGAGGCGGTGATTGTCGTGGGGGCCGGTGAGGTGGTCATGCGGGAGTCTTTCTGTTGGTGGGTCCGTGCGGGGCCGCTTCCGGTTTTCGGGGTGGTTCTAGCTGTTTGCGGATGCGGTGACCTCCGCACTGGCGTAGACCCGTCGTCCTCCTGTCCAGGTTTCCAGAACGGAAATGCTGCCGACCTTTTCGGGCGGTGTCTGCAGCGGGTCCGCGTCCAGGACGACCAGGTCGGCCAGTTTGCCGGGTTCCAGGGAGCCGAGTTCGTGGTCGGAGAAGAGCTGCCAGGCCGCGTCTATGGTTTGGGCCTTGATGGCCGTCCGGATGTCGATGCGGAAGCCGGGGCCGAGCACTTTTCCGGAGGGGGCCAGCCTGGTCATGGCCGCCTGCATATTCAGCAAAGGGGATTCCGGGGTGACCGGGGGATCATTGTGCAGCGAGAAGCGCATGCCGGCCTCCGCCGCGGCACCGGCGGGCGTCCAGGATTCGGCACGTTCCCCGAACAGTTCGAGCAGGATGTCCCCATAGAAATGGATATGTGCCACGAAGAAGGAGATGGTGGCACCAAGCCGGTGCGCCCTTCTGACCTGCTCCGGGGTGATGGTTCCGCAATGCTCCATCCGGAGTCTGGTGTCTTCCCTGGGGAATTCACGCTGGATCTGTTCGTAGACATCCAGCACCGTGTCGACGGCGATGTCCCCGTGGACGTGGCAGGCCATCTGCCATCCCTTGCTGTAGTGGCTGCGGCAGATCTGCAAAAGCTGCTCTTTGGTGTAGTTGGAGCAGCCCCTGTGGCCGGCAGGGACGCCGATGCTCTCGGTAGCGGGGCTTTCTTCGTATCCGAAGCTTGTTTCAATATTCCCCACCCAGGGGGAACCGTCAGTCCAGACCTTGATCCCGACAGGACGGAACAGCGCCGGATCGACACCGGCGAGGCCGTCCTGGCCGGGGGCGGGGATGTCGGCGCGGATGCCGGACATTTCGTAGGAGCGGATACGCACCGGCGCGGTGCGCTCCTGCTGGTATTTCTGCATCAGCGGGTAGGAGTCAGGGTGGAAGGCCAGGTCCCCGGTGGTGGTAACACCCGCGGCCGCCATACGGTTCAGTTCGTGGTCGAGGAAGTCGGAGAACTTGCCCGGCCCGGCGTCCATGACAGGGCCCATGAGAATCATGGAAGCCGGCAGTTCCAGTGCCTCTCCGGTAAGGTTCCCGGCCGCATCACGCAGGTATTCCGATGCGCCCGGGTTGGGGGTGACGGGGCCCAGACCTAGCCGTGTGAGGGCTGTCTGGTTGGCCCAGGAGGAGTGGGCCGAATAGTGCATGACCGACAGCGGCACCGTGGGAGAGAGGCCCGTGAGGAAGGCGCCGCTGATGCGGGGCAGCTCCGGCAGCAGCAGGGGATCCCAGCCGAAGGCGGCAACCCACGCCTGCGGGCCGGCCTGTTCCGCGGCGGCGACTGCCTCTCGCAGTTTCTCCAGCACCGCTTCGGCGCTGCCGCAGACCGAGGCCCGGATATCGATTGCGTCGGGGCCGATGAAGTTCATTTCCGCGGTGGGGTGTCCATGGGCCTCGACGAAGCCGGGCAGGATGGTCCGCCCGAGCATGTCCCTGATCTCGGTGTCCGGGCCGGCCAACGCGATCATCGCCTCGTTGCCGCCGGTGGCAAGGACCCGGCCGTCTGCCAGGAGCAGGGACTGGACGGTGGTGAAGTCCGGATCGACGGTGTGGATGTTGGCGTTGATGAAGACAGTGGTTGCCTGCATGGGTGTTCCTTCCGGGTCAGGCTGCCGCGGCGGCGGAGCGGGGCTTGAGCAGTATGAAGATCAGGGCTGCGGCGAGGACGAAGAACGCCGCCTGGGAGGCCAGGCCCAGGCCGTAGGCCTGCGCCGTCAGGGCAGGGCCGTCCATGAAGATGCCGGCGATGGGGCCGGCCAGGGCAAAACCGAGTCCGAAGCCGAACTGCCCGACGGCGGGCTTTACCGCGCCGACCGCACCGAGCTGGTCTGCCGGGGCGGAGCCCATGATGACCGCGCTCTGGGGGTTCTGCATCCACATCACGGCGAACCCCACAATGAACAGACCGGCGGCGGGCAGCAGCAGATCGTGCGGGTTCTTCAGCAGCACCTGCAGTGCCAGCCCGGCCGCACACAACAGCAGCCCGGAGGTGAACATGGTCCGGTTGCTCAGCCCGAAGCGGTTCTGGGCGATCCCGGCCGCGGGGGCGCCGCAGATCATGCCCACATACATCAGTGCCACGATGGCCGAAACCGCCGCCGCAGGCACCCCGGCCGGCAGCGCGAGGGCCGGGTACTGTCCCAGCAGAGAGGCATCTGCCCAGTTGAACAGCACCCCTGCCAAACAAGCAGCGGTAAAGGCCGGAAGCCGGAACAACTCGACCGGGAACGCAGGATGCTTGCAGCGCAGCTCCCAGAGTGCGAAGGCCGCCAGGACCATGGCAGACACGCCGAGCCCACCGAGCACGAGAGGGTGGCCCCAGCCCAGGGTTGAGGCACGGCCGATGGAGTACACCAGCGCCACCAGGCCCACGGCGGCCAGTAAGACGCCGGGCGCGTCAAACCGCCGCAGAACGGAGGCGCGGTTCTCGGGCATGAACCGCAGTGCGGCCACGCCCAGCACCAGACACAGGGCCGCGGTCGCCAGGTAGGTGGACCGCCAGCCGAACAGGCCCTGAACGGTCCCGGACAGCGCGGTGGCCGCGACGATCAGAGAGGCCCCTGCACCGAAGAACAGCCCGAAAGCCTTGGGCAGCTGTTCCCGCGGGTAGAGAGTCGGGATGAATGCCAGGCACATGGCAAACGAGGTGGCGGTCGCCACACCCATCAGGGCCCGGCCCAAACCAAAGATCAAAGGAGTGGCCGCTGTGGCAGTAATGACCGCGGCCGCACCCATCAGAAGCGTTCCCGCCACAAGTGCCCGGCGTCGGCCAAACCGGTCACCGAGAATTCCGACGCCGAGCATGCTGGCGGCCAGGATGATGGTACCGATGCTCTTGATGAACGACGCGACAGCCGGGTCCATCCCCAGCTCCCGTGCGGCCTGAGGCATGGCAACCGAATGAAGCGCCGGATCCACCCCCTGCAGCCCGCCGATCAGAGCCACGCAAATCATGGCCCCCAACACGGGACGGCGGGAGCGCCGCTGACGCCCGGTCCACTGCTGCGGCGCAGGGGTAGACACCGGAATGCGGCCCGGATTGCTCCGCGCCGGAGGTTGGGTCTGCTGGGTACTCGACATTGATGTTCCTTTACGGGGGACGAGAGATCCGGGAGTGATAGTGCCGTGAGTCACATCATATTCCACGCCGTGGATTATGTCGAGCAAATTCCACCACAACCGATGCCAACGGACTGACCGGGGCCCCGGATGCCGTCGGTCAGGCGGTGGCGACCGAGGGTTCCGCGGCTATCGCCTGGGCGGCGGCCAGCAGCATCCCCCGGTGCAGGGGCTGTTCACTGCCGTCTTCGAAGCGGAATCGGAGCGCAGAGATGGAGGGAAGCGCGCCGATGCTGTCCAGCTGCCGGCGGGCCGGACGTTCCACATACCGGCCAAGCCGGGCGATGTATCCATCCACAATGAAGTCCTGTGGATTAAGCACCGCGGCTACCGTGTCGACGGTGATGCCCAGCCACTGGCCGGCGTCGTCGAGTTCGGCCAGAACCCGCGGGTCGCCTTCGTCGGCAAGGTTCAGCAGCTCTTCGATCATGCGGGCACGCTCCGCCGCCAGCGTTGCCAGGTTGCCGTATCCCTCCCTGTTTGAGCACCGTTCGTACAGCCCTGCCAAGCCCAGCCTGGTTTCCACGCAGCCCCGGCGCCCGCACCAGCATTGCCTCCCTGATGGGTCCACGACCACATGCCCGAACTCGCCGGCCAGGCCCGAGAAGCCGTGTTCCACCATTGACCTGCTGAAGATGCCGCCGCTAACGGCATAACGGCCGCCCAAATAGGCTGCCGTACGTCCTTGGTCCGCAGCCCCGGGCCGATGGAGACGCGCCAGCATCGCATAGTTTGTTTCGCGGTCCATCCGGACCAAAAAGCTTCCGGCTACCCCGCGCGGCAGCGCGCTAAGCATGCCGCGGACGGCGTCACGGAGGGGAAACCGGGACCACCCGTTCACTATGGAGCGGACCACTTCCCCCGCTCCGCTGTCCGCTGCCCCGGCAATGCCCAGTTCCACGGCCAGGATCCGGCGGCCGTCCCCATGGCAGCGCCCGGCTGCCCGCTCCAGTGCCGCTTCCAGATAGGGAAGATAGGCTTCAATCCCTGTCGTCTCCGGCACCGGAAGCTCCTCGAAACTGATAACAGTACCGTCGAGCATGCCGACGGACATGCCGATGGATCGCCTGTCGAGCATCAAACCAACCAGCGCCCACCGGTGGCCGGCCAACTTGATTGGGCTGATCGGCCGGCCCATGCCGGGCGGAGCGATTTCGGCGGCTTCGACCACCAGGTCCCGTTCGCGCAATTCGACAATCAGCTTGGTTAGTGCGCTCACACCCAGACCGCAGCGCGAAGCGAGTTCGGCCCGGGAAAGCGGGCCGGACGAAACGAGTGCCGCCAGCATCCGGGACAGGTTATGTTCGCGCAGGTTGATAATGGAGCCGCCAGCATTCCCAATCGGCAACGGGCGCAAAACAGAGGACATCCGAAAACTCCAAAGGTAGGAAAGCTCCAAGTATGGAAAACTCTAACGAACTTCCCTCTAAGACGATCCACACCCACCGAGGGAGTGGCGTCGCCTTGATCGGCTGATCGTCAACGTGCATGGAGGCAGGCGGTGTTTTCTCAAGGGTACGGTCTCTGATTTTCAGGTAGGCCGGGTACGCCTCGGGTGTCTTTAAGGTAGATCCGCGAGGGGTTCGCCTCCAGGGCGGCGCGTCCCTCGTCAGTGATTATTACGTTCCCGCGGCTGGGACCCTTAACCAGACCAGCTTGTGAAAGGTAGGTCAGGGCCGGAGGTGCTCAGAGCATTCGGCGGCATTGGAGATGCGACCTGTACGGCGATCGCTTCGGCCAACCGTGACATTAGTTCCAGGGGGCCTGGCGGGTGCTTGTTCAGGTCGATTGCGTGACAGTGGATAGACACTGTGCTTCCTACGACTTCGTGGATCTGGCGTTCTTCCTCACCTGGGCCAAAGCGGTGGTGACGAAGTCTTCAAAAGTTCTCCACATGTCAAACAGGAATGCTGTAGTGGTGATCTCTCCGCTGTCTTGTTCGAGGGAGGAGTTTTTGAGGATGATCTCTGCAAAGACTAGGGCCCCCCTATACCTGGAGTCGAGTCTCGTGAATTGGATGCGGGGCCGCTCGTGTCCGCTGGTCAGGGTGGTGACCCCGTCCAGTGATTCCGTCATTTTGCGTAAAGCTGTCCTGATCTGATGTGGCACCAGGACACCAATGCCAAGATTCTCAATTGGAGGCGTTCGCAACAGTGTCCCCGGGCGGGAGCGGCAGCCGTTCCACTGGACTGTGCGGAACCTGGAGTCGAACTAGGCCTCGGGCAAGGCTGGCCAGCGCCGGTTAGATTTTGCCGATAAAATCGGCGACGTGCAGCAGGTTTTTAAACACGCGAAGGAAGTCGTCCGGATAGGTCCTGCGCGGGGTCACCACCTCCCGGCCCTTCGTGTTGGTCTAAGTATCAGCGTCCCGCTTCTGGGTCTGCTCGCCCTCGGCCGCCCGGACCTAAGCATCTACGCCGTCTTCGGTGGGTTCACCGCCATGTATGGACGCAACGATACTTACCGCCCGCGGCTCGTACACCAGGGGCACGCTGCGCTCCTTCTCACCTCGGGCCTAGCTGTTGGTGTCTGGCTCTCCATAGCTGGCGCCCAGCCCTGGCTCCTCGTCGTTGTCGAGTCGCTGTTCGCCGTGGCAGCATCACTGGCTGCGGACAGGCTGCGCCTCAAACCCTCGGGACCCTTCTACGCGATCTTCGCGCTCGGCGCCTGCGCATCGGTGCCGACAACTGTCCCGTTCTGGCTCGCTATAAGCATTTGCGCAGCCTCCGCAGCGTTTTCCATGCTGGTCGGCATTACGGGATGGGTCCGGAACCGGATCTGGTCCCCCGCCCCGGCGCCGGAGGTTACGACAGCGGCTAATGCGCAGCCGCGTGCTATGCGGGTGCACGCGGCCCGCTACCTCATCGCTGTCGCCACTGCCGGTACGCTCGGCGTTCTCGGCGGCGCAGGGCACGCCAATTGGGCCATGGCCGGAGCAGCTGTACCCCTCGCTGCAACGAACAGGAAAAGCCGCATCCTTCGCGGCGTCCACCGGGTCGCCGGAACTTTTGCGGGAATCCTCCTCACCGCACTCATCCTGCTCCCCGGGTTCGACCGGACGACGCTGACGTTTCTGCTCATGGTCTTGCTCTTCCCCACAGAACTTTTCATGATGCGCCACTACGGGCTGGCCATGATGTTCTTCACCCCCGCCATCCTGATCATGAGCCAACTCGCCCACCCGATCAGCCGACAAGCACTCGTGACGGACAGGGCAATCGAAACCCTCATCGGAGCCTCCATCGGCATGGCGGTAGCCATTCTCGTTCGCGAACCAAAAGCCCAAACGAGGAACTAGAGAGCATGCCTCGTCATCCCCGGCAGCCTCTGATCGCCCGGATCCGACACAATTTCGAGGAATCCGACGGCGACTACTCCTACCGGCGCTTCTACGCCGACCTGGCCGCGAAACGGATCGAGTGTTTGCGCGAGCTGGGGCGCCAGATCATGCGCCAGGTGGGCCTTGAGGCGTGCCGGCCGCGGCCATGCCCGTCGACGTCGGGCAGTCCCGGCTGGGCGCCGGGGTCAGCGGCTCTGCCGGAACAACAGTTTTGTGTCCGGCAGGTCATCCGCCGCATTGGACAGCACCGGGGGCGGGCCCGCACACCAACGCCAGCACCGGGTCCACACGTTCAGATGACGCAACGGCGGCTGCCCGTCTGCTGCGGCAGCCACCTCGACGGAAGCTCCCCCGCTCCCCGCCGAGGGCCGCAAGTCCGGCCTGTGCTAGATTTCGGCGCATGACCTCGCACCGTACAATCCACCAGGCCGACGGGCCCGTTGCCGCCGCCATCGGGCTGCTGGCACGGCAAGGCTTCGACGCTACGTCCGTTGAAGAACTCGCGGAGGCCGCGGGGATGAGCCGCAGCACGTTCTTCCGGAAGTTCGGGTCGAAGGAGGACGTTGTCTTCGCCGATCACGAGCGGATCCTCGGCCAGGTTATCGAACGGCTCGCGGAATCACGGCAGGAGCCCCTGGCCGCCATTGAAGACGCGGCGCTCCTGGTCTTCGATCACAACCTGCGGAGCTGCGAAACCTCGCGCGCTCGGTACGAGCTGATGCAGGCCGTTCCGGCGCTCCGGGACAGGGAGCTGGTTACCTCCCACCGGTACGAGCGGGCCTTCCTTCAGCACCTGACGGCCAGGCTGCCCGGCGGCGTGCGTCACGAGCACACGGCGGTTGCCTTCGCCGCGGCCGTGGTCGCCGTGCACAACGCTTTCCTCCGGCAGTGGCTCCGCGGCGCGCCCGAGGACGGGGCACCCGCCTCCGGCGCGCCCGGGGACGTGGAACCCGACGCTGCGGCCCGGGAGAGATCCACCGCGCTGGCTGCCGAACTGCACGCCCTGTCCGGCATCTTCCGGCCGGTTCTATTAGGCCCGCTCGCCACCGCCCAGCCGTCCCCGACCGTCGTCGTGACCGTCCTGACCGCCGGCGCGGACAAGGAGACGGTCGCGCAGGCGGTCCGCGATGCCCTGCGCTGAGGCCGACAGGACCGGACTGAAACCGCGTTTCTTGACGTGGAACCGCGTTTCATTGCATCCTTAATCGACGTGGCGTGGGCCACAGGACTCGGTCGGCCAGCAGCCGCCGCTGAACTTGAGGACTAAGACATGACGACGACGACGCCAGGTTCCGGGCTCACCGCCACGGCCGCCGCGGGCAATTTCCCCACCGGCACGGAGGAACCGGACTACGTCCTCACCGAGGCCCTCGGCACCGATCCGGCGTCGGTCTTCACCGGCGTCGGGGCCGAAGACCGGGAGTACTGGGACCGCGCGCGGCATTTCGTCCAAGACGAGGTACTTCCCGTCATTGACGGCTATTGGGAACGCGGCGACTACCCGCTGCACCTTCTCCGGCGCCTCGGCGAACTGGACCTGCTGCGCGACGGAGTTCCGGTGGACGGTTTCCCTGCGATGAGCAGGATGGCGGCCGGACTGGTCACCATGGAAATCAGCAGGGGCGACGGCTCGGTGGCGACCATGATCGCGGTCCAGGGCGGCCTCGCCCTCCGCTCCATAGCCGAGTGCGGCTCTTCCGAGCAGAAGGAACGCTGGCTGCCGGCAATCGCGGCCGGGACGGAATACGCCGCGTTCGCGCTGACGGAGCCCACCCACGGCTCCGACGCGGTCGCCCTGGAATCCACCGCCACCGGAACGGCCGGCGGATTCCTGCTCAATGGCGAGAAGAAGTGGATCGGCAACGGTTCCGTCGGCGGGGTAAGCGTCGTCTGGGCCCGGGGCGGGGACGGCCGGGTCCACGGTTATCTGGTCCCGCAGGACACCCCCGGCTACACCGCGACGAAGATCGAGGGCAAGCTGGCCTTGCGTGCCATCTGGCAGGCGCACATCCGGCTGGAAGGCGTCTTTGTCCCGGACGAGAACGTGCTTCCCGGGGCACGGACTTTCAAGGACACGGCGCGCGTCCTGCTCGCCACCCGGCTGGGCGTTGCCTGGTCCGCCGTCGGCCACGCCACCGCCTGCTATGAAACCGCGGTCCAATACGCCCGGCAGCGCCTGCAGTTCGGCCGGCCGCTCGCCGCTTCCCAGATCGTGCAGGAACGCCTGGCCCGGATGCTCAGCGAACTCGCCACGATGCAGTTGATGGTCGTCCAGATGACGCGGCTCGATGAGGAGGGCGCGCTCACGCCGGAACAGGCCTCGCTTGCCAAGTACACCTGCACCCGCATTGCCCGGGCCATCGCCTCCAACGCCCGGGACCTGCTCGGCGGCAACGGCATCCTGCTGGCGAACCGTGTTGCCCGGCACCTCGCCGACATCGAGGCCATCCACACCTACGAAGGCACCGAGACAATGCAGGCCCTCATCATCGGCCGCGGCATCACCGGTATCTCAGCCTTCGTATGATCCACGCCGCCCCGTCACTTTCGAAAGGACTTCTCATGAACCAGAACGAAAATATCCCCGTCATCCTCGGAGGTGCCCGGACCCCCTTCGGCCGGTTTCGCGGCGGCCTCACGCCCCTCTCATCCAGCGACCTGGGCGCCCACGCGATCCGGGCCGCACTGGAACGGACCGGCGTCGCCCCGGAACAAATCGGCGCTGTCATCGTCGGCCAGGTCATCCAGGCCGGCGCGGGCCAGGGCCCCGCGCGGCAGGCCAGCCTGGCCGCCGGTATTGGCTGGGACGTGCCGACGGTAACCATCAACAAGCTCTGCCTGTCCGGGCTCACGGCCGTCATCGACGCCGCCCGGATGATCCGTGCGGGGGAAGCCGACTTCATCGTGGCGGCCGGCCAGGAGTCGATGACCAACGCCCCGCACCTCGTGCCCGGACTCCGCGCCGGCGTCGTTATCGGCGACGCTCCGATGCTCGACTCCCTGAACCACGACGGCCTGCAGGACCCGGTCAGCGGCCTCCTGATGGGCGCCGCCACCGACGCCGGCAACGCCGAGCGCGGCATCGGCCGAGCCGAACAGGACGCCGTCGCTGCCCGTTCCCATCAGCGCGCCGAAGCGGCCCGCGCCGCCGGCGTGTTCGCGGAAGAAATCGCACCGATCCAGGTCCCCCAGCGTAAGGGCCCCGCAGTGACCTTTGAGCACGATGAGGGTATCCGACCGGAAACCACTGCCGAATCCCTGGCGCACCTCCGGCCCGCGTTCTCCAAGGACGAGGGCGCAACCATCACCGCCGGATCCGCTTCCCCGCTCTCCGACGGGGCCGCGGCCCTGGTGATCGCCAGCAAGGCGGCGGCTGAAGCCGCGGGGCTGAAATGGATCGCCGAAATCGGCGCCCATGGCCAGACGGCAGGCCCCGACGGTTCCCTGCATTCCCAGCCCGCCCGCGCTATTGAACGCGCTCTCAAGCTGGAGGGGCTCACCGCGCAGGAGCTCGATCTCGTGGAGATCAACGAGGCCTTCGCGTCGGTCCTCATCCAGTCCGCCAAGGACCTGGGCATCGAGACCGACGCCGTGAACGCCGACGGCGGCGCCATCGCCCTCGGGCACCCGGTGGGCGCCTCGGGCGCGCGCCTGGTCCTGCACCAGGCGCTGGCGCTGAAACGCCGCGGTGGAGGCACCGGCGTCGTTGCCCTCTGCGGCGGCGGGGGCCAGGGCGACGCCCTGATCCTCAAAGCATGAACATCCCAACGAAGAAGCAGGCCATGACCAACACCCCTTCCGCCGACGGCTTCGCAACCATCTCCGTCGCGGCCATCCTGGCCGAGGCCGCCCGCAGGACGCCGGAGCGCATCGCGCTGATCGTCGGCGAGGACGAGACCAGCTACGGCGAGCTGTGGCGCCAAACCCGTGCCTACGCCGGGGCGCTGCGTGCGCGCGGCATCGGCCCCGGCGACGCCGTCGCCGTCCTGATTCCCAACGTTCCGGACTTCGCCAGGGTGTACTACGCCGTCCTATCGCTCGGAGCCATCGTGGTTCCGGTCCACGCCCTGCTGAAGGCCCGCGAAATCGAATACGTACTCCAGGACAGCAGCGCCAAGTTGCTGGTTTGCGCCGCCCCGCTGCTGAAGGAGGGGGCCGCTAGCGCCGCGGCCGGCGGGATCGATGTGCTGACGGTGATGGCGCCCGGCGACGACGGGCTGCCCCGGCTGGAGGCCGAAGCCGCGGCGTCGGAGCCCATCCCCGGCTATGTCCCGTGCCGTCCATCGGACACGGCCACGATCCTTTACACGTCCGGCACCACCGGAAAGCCAAAGGGAGCCCTCGGCACCCACTTCGCCCTGGTGGAACAAACCAGCGTCCTGCTGACGAGCGTGATGGATTTCAAGCCCGGTGACGTCCTCTTCGGCGGGCTGCCGCTTTTCCACACCTTTGGCCAGACGGTGGTTCTCAACGCGGGGCTCCGCGCTGGCGCCACCGTCGTCCTGATGCCCCGATTCAGCGGCGAGGGCGCCCTCCAGTTACTGGAGCGGCACAACGTGAACATCTTCATCGGGGTGCCCACCATGTATGTGGCGCTTCTTGAAGCGGCCAAGACCACTGCCGTCCGACCGGCTGCGCTGCGCTACTGTATCTCCGGCGGAGCCTCCCTCCCGCTGGCTGTTATGGACAGGTTCCGGGACGTCTACGGCGTTGACATCCACGAAGGCTACGGCCTCACCGAAACGTCGCCCGTCGCCGCCTTCAACCACGTCGGCACACCGCCCCGGCCAGGCACCATCGGGGTTCCAATCTGGGGCGTCGACATTGAAATCGCCCGGGCAGAAGCCGTTGAAAGCATCGAGTTGCTGCCCGCCGGCGAGCTGGGCGAACTCGTCATCCGCGGGCACCTGTTGATGAAGGGCTACCTCAACCGGCCCGAGGACACCGCCGAGGCGATTGTCGACGGCTGGTTCCGCACCGGGGACCTCGGGACGAAGGACGACGACGGCTATCTGCGGATCGTGGACCGCAAGAAGGACATGATTATCCGCAACGGCTACAACGTCTATCCCCGCGAGGTGGAGGAAATCCTGCTCACCCATCCGCAGGTGGTCAGCGCGGCCGTGTACGGAGTTCCGCACGATGTCCATGGCCAGGAAATCGCCGCCGCGATCGTGCTGGATGCGGGAGCCACGGCCACCGAGCCGGAGCTGATCGAGTTCGCCAGCGCCCAACTCGCCGCCTACAAGTACCCGCGCGTCATCAGGCTGCTCACGGAACTCCCGCTCGGCCCCAGCGGAAAGATCCTCAAACGGAACCTGGCCACCGAGTCCAACGGACGCTAGTCGGCCCAACTGGGTCGGTCAGAGCCTGGTATCGAAGGAATCGCAGAACACGTTCCCGTTGAACGTGCCCTGGAACTCGGACGTGCCCTGGATCTTCTCGACCGTGGCCCGGATTGCCTCCCGGGTCCCGGCATGGGCGTGGATGACGGTCTGACCATCGGCACCTCAATGAGGTGGTTCGGCTGATTCAGCGACACGAACAGCGTGGGAACCTTGGTGACATATCACGGGATTTCCACGGACATCAGGGTGGACCACTTGATCCGGATGGACGCCTCCTGCGCGAAGCCCTTGACGTTGGCGAATACGAACGCGGCTCACGGACAAGAAGTTCACGCCTGTCTCCCCCGCGGCTTCACGCTAATCCGCCGTCTTGAACAGGTGCACTTCGAAGCCGGGGCTTTCCTGCTCGTCCCTGACCGTGTCCAGGTAGGCCAGCGGATCCGCCTGTGCGTCGCCGGGGTGGGGTTATCGGCAGGTTGTTCGCGGTGTCCTAGACGAGGGTAACCGTCTTGTCCGCAATTTCCGCCGCCACCGCCCGGTGCGCGGCGCTGCCGATCATGTCTGCGTTCGCCCGATCATCTGCTCATCTGCGACGGATCCGTCCGTTGAAACCGAGCTCACCGCGGAGCAGGTCCTGTAGCAGTTCCGGGGCAAGCGTGGCCGGCAGGATAACTTCTGCAACCCGCCGCTGACCACCATGGCGTCTCCCATCGACCAGCCCGGCCGGGTGGCCGTGTCCATGCTGCTGGCACAGCTGAACCCGTGCCCGTTGGAGGCACCCGCCAACGCTCCGTGATGCCCGCGCATCTCACGGTCCGCGGCTCCACGGGACCGGCTCCGCTCCCGCCATGACACCGGCTGGCGTCAACCAGTTTCGTATCCCTGCGGAGCTTAAGTCCAGAACTCGTCCGCCGCGGCCGAGTCTTCAAAGAATTCCCTGCCCTCGATGACTTTGCCGTCGCGGAGCACGAAGGCGACAGTGGAAGCGGCGTCCAAGGTCTTTCCACTGCTGGTTGCGTGGCTTCGCTGGATTGCGACAGTATGGTTTTCACCCCCAACGATGTCCTCGACCGCGGCTCGGAAGGAGCCCTGCGAGCGCGCTCCCAACTCGCCGAAATAAGACAGGACGGCGTCGCGTCCCTGCTTCGTCCCGGACAGTACGCCGTTGCCGGCTGCGTACCAGACAGCGTCTTCCGCAAACAGTTCGTTGAGTGTAGCCATATCCCCCGCATTGAACGCTTCGTATCCGCGGCGGACTACTTCAGCGTTTTCTTTAGCGCCCATGATGGACACCTCTCCGTCATTCTTTTCGGGATTGGGACGGCTTAAGGTTAGTCCTGCTTCCGGTCCCTGTCGACGGGTTCAGCGTGTCCGGAACCGGCCCCCGGACGGACCACGCGCTAGGCTCGCCAGATGGATGAATTGCTCCCAGCGCCCGTTGCCAGGTTCGCCCGAAAGACGGTGGCTCGCTCAGTGCTGGCTTTTGCGGCACTGCAAGGCGCGGTGATCGGGGGGCTCGTCGTTCTGGACATAGTCAAGAAACGGGGTCGAAGCAAGCGCACGGGATTCCCGCACCCCGGCACTTTCGACCGGGCCATAGCTGACACACGCGTCACGACGTACACCTATGGAGCCGACCTCTACCGGGACATGCTCCAGGCGATCAGCGACGCGAAGACGCACATATTCATTGAGACGTTCATCTGGAAGAACGACCACACAGGCCGGCAGTTCAGGAACGCGCTCAACGCAGCGGCGGAGCGGGGCGTCGGCGTCTTTGTTATTTACGATCAGTTCGCCAACCTGGTCGTGCCACCCTCGTTCTTCAGGTTCCACCCGGCCATCGAAGTGTACTGCTTCCCCGTGGTCCGTCCCTCGATGCTCGTCAACACCGTGCGCAGCACCGGGCTGGACCACCGCAAGCTCCTGATCGTCGATGACCAGGTCGGCTTCGTAGGCGGCTACAACATCGGTTCCCTGTATGCCACCGAATGGAGAGACACGCATCTGCGGCTCGTCGGCCCGTCCGTGTGGGATCTCCGCCAGGCCTTCGTGAACCTCTGGAACGGCAATGCCAAGGGACGCCGTCCCGAAATCCCGCACACAACGCCGGAGGTCTGGGAGCCGCGGATCCGCGCCGTCAGCAACGTTCCGGCGAACCTTGTCTTCCCCATCCGCGGGGTCTACCTGGAGGCTATCAGCCGGGCCCAGGCCCACATCTTCGTCACCACGGCTTACTTCATCCCGGACCAGCAAATCCTCAAGGCACTGCTCGCTGCCAGCAGGCGCGGTGTAGATGTCCGGCTGATCCTCCCCGAGGACTCAAACCACATCCTCTCGGACTGGCTCTCCCGCGGCTTCTACCAATCGTTGCTCAGGGACGGCGTGACCATCCTGCTCTACCGCAACGCCATGATCCACGCCAAGACGGCAACCATCGACGGGACCTGGTCAACCGTAGGCAGCGCCAACATCGACAGGCTGAGCCTGACGGGCAACTACGAGATAAACCTCGAAATCCATGACGAAGCATTTGCCTCAGACATGCAGGAAATCTTCGACGTCGACAGCCGGAACTGCAGGGTGCTGACGTTGGAGGAATGGCAGCACCGCTCCCCGCTTGCCCGGTTCAGCGAAGCGGTCCTGGTACCGCTCCGGTCAGTCCTCTGACGCGACGCTAGGCCGCCCAGGTCACGGGCAGTTCCTTGAGGCCGTAAATTATGGAGCTTTCCATGCGCTCCAGCCGCGCACCAGGGTCCAGCGCCAACCCGGGCAGGCGCGACAGCACAGCCTGCAACGCAATGCCGGCCTCCAGCCGTGCCAGCGGTGCGCCGAGGCAGAAGTGGATGCCCTGCCCGAAGGCGAGGTGGCGGTTAGGGGACCGTGCGACGTCGAACGCCTCCGCGTTCGGGAATTGCAGCGGGTCGCGGTTCGCCGATCCGATCCAGGCGACGAGCGGCGACCCTGCGGGGATCCGGCGTTCGCCCAACGTCGCCTCGGTGGCCGTGATGCGGTACATGGACTGGACCGGGGACCGGAACCGGAGCACTTCTTCAAGCGCATGCGGGAGTAGGCCCGGCTCGGCGCTGAGCTGCTCGGTCGTGCCCTGACTCTCCGTGAAACACAGCACCGCATTGCCGATCAGGTTCGTGGTCGTTTCGTTGCCGGCGACGAGCAGCAGGGCGCAGAACCCGAGCAGTTCGACGACGCTCAGCTGCTCCCCGTCGATCTGTGCCGCCAGCAGCTTGCTGATCAGGTCGTTGCCCGGATGCCGTCGGCGCTCCTCGATCATGCCCATGAAATACTCAGCCATTTCCGCGCCGGCAGTGCTGTGCTCCTGCGGTGCAACCTGGCCGGGCACGTCCGGCGTCGGCCGGGCCTGGCTGACAATGACGTCGGACCATTGCTTGAAGCGGTCCCGGTCCGCCGCCGGGATTCCCATCAGTTCAGCGATGACTATCACCGGCAGGGGATACGCCAGTTCTCCAATCAGATCCAAGGACCCGGCAGCGAGGACCGGAGCCAACAAGTCATCGGTGATTTCCGAGATGCGCGGGGCGAGGGCTTCCACCGCCCGCGGCGTAAATGCCTGCGTGACGAGGGAACGGAGCTGGCGGTGACGCGGCGGATCGGTGTTGATCAAGCTGGCAGCGAAGAGTTGGCCAGTCCCGGCCGGATCGCCGCCTGACATCCGGGAAGAAAAAGTGGCGTGCTCGGAAAGGACCCGCTGCACGTCGTCATAGCGGAAAACATGCCACAGCCCGGTTTCCTGGTCCTGGAAAACAGGTTCGCTGTTCCGCATCATTTCGTAGTGCGGGAACGGATTCAGCGGCTTCTCAATTACCGGCAGGCGCAACATGGGCGCCCCTTCCTGGTTTGCCCGCCCGCACGGACGGGCGGCTTTATTCCATCGTTAGGCCCCACCCTAATACCGGCGGAGGTGCATCTGAAGAGCCGCAGGGCCGCGGACCCTGACTGGCGGCGTCGGGTTCGCTGCCGGGTTCCGGGAGCAGTCTGTCCGGCTGGTCTGGTTGGGACATCTGATCATTGCTAGCGTGACGGCATGAACCCGTCGAAGACTCCCCCGGAGATCCTCACCGTTGCAGGTCACGAGGTTCGCATTTCGAGCCCGGACAAAGTGGTGTTCCCCGAATCGGGGCTGACGAAACTCGATCTGGTCCGCTACTACCTCTCCGTCGCGGAAGGTGCGCTGCGGGGTGCCGGCGGACGACCCATGGTGCTCAAACGCTTCCCGAAGGGGATCGGCGCTGAACCGTTCTTCCAGAAGCGCGTGCCGGAAAACCACCCCTTCTTCATCGACACGGTGACGTTGCACTACGCGTCGGGGACATCGGCCGAAGAAGCTGTCATCCGGGATGCCGCTGGATTGGCGTGGGTCATGAATCTTGGATGCCTGGACCTCAATCCGCACCCCGTACGGGCGGAGGACCTCGAGCACCCCGACGAACTGCGGGTGGACCTCGACCCGATGCCGGGAGTCGACTGGGCGCAGATCGTCGACGTCGCCTATGTCGCGCGGGAGGTGCTCGACGACGTCGGACTGGTGGGGTGGCCGAAGACAAGCGGTTCGAGGGGACTCCACATCCTGGTGCGCCTTGCACCGCAGTGGTCCTTCCGAGACGTGCGGCTCGCCGCTGAGACCCTGGCCCGCGAGGTCGAGAGGCGCGCCCCCGGCCTCGCCAGCGCGCGGTGGTGGAAAGAGGAACGCGGCGAGAGTGTGTTCGTGGACTTCAACCAGAACGCCAAGGACCGCACGGTGGCATCGGCTTACTCAATCCGGCCCCTGCCCGACGCCCGGGTCTCGACGCCGCTCAGCTGGGACGAGGTCCGCTCCACCCGCCCGGAACAGTTCACCGTGCCCACGGTGCCTGAGCGCTTCGCGGCGCTGGGCGACCCCCACGCCGGCATCGACACCGCGGCCGGTTCACTCGACTCACTCATCGCCCTGGCCGCCGAGCTCGGCCCGGCCGAAAAGCCGCCCCGCGGCGGCGACGGCTCCGGCCGCCGGCAGTCGGTGATGCCCCTTATTGAGGTGGCACGCGCCAAGACCACGCCAGAGGCGCTCGCAGCGCTCGACGAATGGAAAACCCGGCACGCGGATCTCGTCCCGCTCCTGCATCCTGCGGACATACTCCTCGACGGGATGCGCGGATCGAGTTCGCTCTGGTACCGGGTGCGTGTCAACCTGCAGCACGTCCCCGAAGATGAGCGTCCGCCGCAGGAGGAGCTCATCGCTGACTACGATCCGTGGGCTGGTAGAGGGTAGCCAAGGGGGCATTTGGGGCCGAGCCTTCTGGCGGCCTGGAAGGAGATCGGACAGCGGCTCAACGAATTCCCCGCCGGGCAGGGCCTGGGTCATTTGCTATTGGTAGGGCGGCCCCCGACGTCGTTAAACAGGTGACCCGCGGGCACGTCTGCAAGGCGATCGGAGAACGCGTGGATGCCTCCGGGCAGGGGGAGATTCCAATGGACGTTGCGGGGCGACCCTCCCATTCCGCAGCGACAGGTCCTGCGTCACGCCGACGCGTTTCTTTCCCACACCGGGATGAATTCGACCGTGCGGGCGCTGTAGTTCGCGGTGCCGTTGGTGGTCTTCCCGTTGCGGCCCGAACAGGAAGCCACTGCACACCGGGTCCAGGATCTCGCACTCGAGCGGCGGTCTACCCCCACCGCAGTTCTCGGGTGTGCGCGGCGACTACTGGTTTTCGCGTATATCGGGACGTATCGTTAACTATCGTTCGCCCACTCAAGGAGAGCAGCATGCGTAATTCATATCCCGCGGGCGGATTTGGCGGCCCCAATATCGACGGTATGTGGCAGGCGTTTGAAGACCTGCGTTCAAGGTTTGAAAAGCGCGCGGGCACCCGCGCCGGGCGAGGCGAGGTGCGCTCGGCTGTGCTGGCCCTGCTCGCCGAGCGGCCGATGCACGGCTACCAGATCATCCGCGAAATCGAACAGCGCAGCAGCGGCAGCTGGAAGCCGAGTGCCGGCTCCGTCTACCCCACGTTGCAACTGCTGGCCGATGAGGGGTTTATCCTTGCCGAGGAGTCCAACGGCCGCAAAATCTACTCGCTGACCGAAGCGGGCCGGGAGGAAGCGGCCCGCGCCGATCCGTTAACGCCCTGGGAGTCAACCGGCCAGGCATCCGGCACCGGATTCGCGGCACTGCCCAAGGCCGGCGTCGAGCTCGCGCAGGCCGCGTCCCAGGTGGGCCGCACGGGCTCGCCGGAGCAGGTGCAGCAGGCCGTGGCAGTGCTCGACGAGGCACGCCGCCGGCTGTATTCGATCCTCGCCCAGGACTGACGGGGGTGGCGTCGGTTCGCCGGGACCGAGCAGATCCGGCACCCGGCGCCGGGAATACCCGGGCCCGTTACCGTCGAATTTTGCGCTTCGCCGCCTGGCATCTCGCGGTGACCTGGTGGTTTGAGCTGTTCCTCCCCCGCGTCGGACTAGGCAGCATTGCCGAGCGCACCCGGGCGAGGAGGATGCGGCGCTTCGCGCAGCGCTTCCACGTGCTCGCGGTGGAGCTGGGCGGATTGATGATCAAGGTTGGTCAGTTCCTGTCGTCCAGGCTCGATGTGCTCCCGCCCGAGATCACCAGGGAGCTTGAGGGGCTGCAGGACGAGGTGCCCCCCGTCCCGTTCCCTGCAATCCGCGCCCTTGCCGAGGCGGAGCTGGGTGCGCCGCTGGACCGGGTGTTTGCCTCGGTCGAGGAGACACCGATCGCCGCCGCCTCCCTCGGACAGGCGCACCGGGCACGGCTTCTTCACACTGATGCCGCCGACACCGGGCTGGATTATGTGGTCGTGAAGGTGCAGCGACCGGGCATAGACGCGATCGTCGATGTCGATCTGGCTGCGCTACGCAAAGTGGGCGGCTGGCTCAGCCGCGTGCGCCTCGTGTCCGATCGTGCTGACATGCCAGCACTGGTGGAGGAGTTTGCGCAGACCAGTCTCGAGGAGATCGACTACCTGCATGAGGCGGTGAACGCGGAGCGCTTTGCCGCTGACTTCGCCGACGACGGCACGGTGGCTGTGCCCGATGTCGTATGGGAACGGAGCAGCCGCCGCGTGCTTACCCTCGAAGATGTCACCGCGATCAAGATCACGGACGCCGAGGCGCTTGTTGCGGCGGGCATCGATCCGGCACACGTTGCCCCGGCTTTCGCATCTGTCATGTTCGACCAGCTGTTCACGAACGGCTTTTTCCATGCCGATCCGCACCCAGGCAATATTTTTGTCACTCCGGTTACGGATTCGTCCGCGGGGCGCCCATGGAAGCTGACGTTCATCGACTTCGGCATGATGGGCGAGGTTCCACCAACTACCCGCAGCGGCCTGCGGAAACTACTGATCGCGGCCGCCTCACGTGACGGGAAGGGCTTGGTCAGCGCGATCAGCGATGTAGGTGTGCTGGTACCGTCGGCCGACACGGCCGAGCTTGAACGGGCGATGACGCATCTCTTCGCCCGGTTTGGCGGGATGGGCTTCGCCGAGCTTCGGGAGGTGGATCCGCGAGAATTCCTTGGTTTTGCGACGGAGTTCGGCGACCTGGTCCGTTCGTTGCCGTTCCAGTTGCCGGAGAACTTCCTGCTCATCATTCGGGCGATGTCGCTGACCTCGGGTGTGTGCAGCTCGCTGGATGCCCGGTTCAATCTGTGGGACTCGGTCGAGCCGTATGCAGCGCAGCTGCTGCGCGAGGAGCGCGGCAACATCGTCCAGGATGTGGCTCAGCGGGTGCTCGACGCCGCCGGAGTCGCCGTGCGCCTCCCGAAACGCCTGGACGGGCTCGTCACCCGGCTCGAGGACGGTTCCCTGGCGGTTACCAACCCGCGCCTCGAACGGCAGATGGCACGTCTTAACAGCACGGCAAAACGATCGGCATCGGCACTGATATTCGGTGCCCTGCTGATCGCAGGGTCCGTCGTCCGGGCGGACGACACGATCTTCGGCAGCGTGCTCATGATCGCCTCGGTCCTTCCGCTGGTGCACGCGCTTGGGGTGGGGCGCCGCGGCCTCTGAGTTCTCCTCCAGCCATCTCCGGACGCCCACACGCTCAGACGCCCAGCTTGCGTGCCAGCTGGGCAGTGATCGTCACCAGAGCTGCGCCGAGTGTTGCAACGTCGAATGATTAAGCACCACCGGAGTGGCTGATGCCGCCGACTGCCCGTCCGTCGCTCCGGGTCATGGAGGATGGGCTGAAAGGCGGCCCCGCCCACCAGTGGGGCATATCGCGGGTTGGGTCTCAGCCGGTATTTTCGTTTCGTCCCCGGCCGTCGGTGAAGGGACCGAGGAATTGGGCATGAATCGGCTGCGCCCCGGCGGCGCTTCTGGTCTGCAGATTCACTTGCCTGGGTTCGGAGCTGTGAGATGCTCACCCTGGGTTTCAACCGCTCAGGTCTGCGGCACGGTGTAGGTGTTCAGCGGCCGGCCCGTGCCGCCGTAGGTGAGGTCCAGGATGAGAAGGCCCTTGCGTTCGAGTGCGCTGAGATAGCGTTGGGCGGTCGGGCGGCTGATCCCGAGCCGTTCAGAGATCTCCGCGGCGCTGACGGGACCGCCGGCGGCACGGACGGCGTCGAGCGCTTTTTGCATAGTGGGCTGCAAGCGCGGGGCCGGGGCCGCGGGTCTGATTCCGGCGGAGCGGGCGTTGTAAAGGCTGTCGACGGTTGCCTGGTTGGCGGTTGATGCGGACGCCAACTCTTGCCGCCATCTCTGGTACGCCTCCAGCTGTGAGCGGAGCCGGTCAGAGCTGAAGGGCTTGACGAGGTAATAGACTGCGCCGCTGCTCATGGCTGACTTGACGGTGGGAAGGTCCTGGGCGGCAGTGATGATGATGGAATCAACCTGGGTTCCTGCCGCCTGGAGGGACCGCAGCAGGGAGAGCCCGTCCTCGTCGGGAAGGTGCACGTCCAGCAGGAGCAGGTCCGGGTGTAGACGTGCGATTGCTTCGCGCGCGGCTGCGGCGCTATACACGTGGCCCACGCATTCGAAGCCCTCAACCTTGGCCACGCGGGCCGCGTGGATTCCGGCGACTCTGAAATCATCGTCAACTACCAATGTTTTGATCAATGCCCGCCCCTCCTGTCATGGTCCGGTGGTGCGGGTTTACCGGCAGCCACACCTCAAAATTACCGCCGGGCCCCGGGAACACGTCCAAGTTTCCCCCGGCCCGGTGCACGATCCTGGCCACCAGGGCCAGCCCGATTCCACGCCGCATGCCCGGGCGCGGGTCCTTGGTGGAGTAGCCGTCCACCACCACCTGGTCGATCTTCTCTGCCGGGACGCCGGGGCCGTTGTCGCGCACGGCGACGAAAACGCCATCGGCGTCGTCAAACTCTACCGTGACCGTGCGCGGCCGGGGCGTGTTGGCCAGCGCGTCCACTGCATTGTCCAGGAGGTTGCCCACGATGGTCAGCAGTTCCGTCTGGTCAACCTGCGGGTGGTCCAGCCGGGACTCAGGGCTCACCTCGATGTGTACGTCCTGTTCGGCGGCAACGGTGATCTTGGCCAGCAGCAGGGCTGCCAGCTCCGGCGGCGCTATCCTTGCGCGCAGCCCTTCGCCGAGCGACGTGGACATGGCGGATACCTGCGAGACGTAGCTTTTGGCCTGCTCCACGTCCCCCATCTCCAGCAGCCCGTCGACGATGTGCAGCCGGTTGGCGTATTCGTGCTCCAGGGCGCGCATTGCCTCCATCAGGCCCTGGACGGAGTGAAGGTCCCGGACCAGGCTCTCGATCTCTGTGCGGTCCCGCAGGGTGACGACGGAACCGATGCTCCGACCGGCGCTGGCTACGGGCATGCGGTTGACCACCAGCAGGGCGTCCTCGGTCAGCGCCACCTGGTCCGCGCCGGGGATCTTGCCGGTGAGCAGGTCCCGAAGCCGGCCGTCCGGAATGAGCTCGGCAACCGGTTTTCCCAGTGCTGCCCCCTCGATCTGGAGCAGCCGCCGGGCCTCGCCGTTGATCACAGTGACCCTTCCGTCGTCGTCAAGGCCGACGACGGCCTCCCGGATCCCGTGCAGCAGCGCCTCACGCTCTTGCAGCAGGGAGGCGATCTCGGCCGGCTCCAGGTTAAAGGTGACACGCTTGATCCGGCGGGAGAGCAACAGCGAAACGCCGACGCCCAGGGCAAGGACCAGCGCAGAGAACCCGGTTATCAGCCAGATGTTCTGGACCTCGTTCTCGAACACCTGGGTCTCCTCGATGCCCACCGACACCTGGCCTGTCACCGAGCCGTCCGCCCCGAAGATCGGGGCCTTGGCGTTGGCAGACCTCCCCAGGCTGCCCTGGTTGAAGCCCACCTGGGTTTGGCCGTCCAGTACTGCGACGGGTTCCTCCAGTTTGTGCCCGACCAGTGCCGGGTCCGGGTGGGAGAACCGGATGCCGTCGCGGTTGGTAACCACGACGTAGGCGGACTGCGCGGCGCCCGTGATGTCCCGGGCGAGCCCGTCGATGATGTGCTTGGGATCCCCTGCCGCCAGGGCGGAGCGGATTTCCGGCATCTGCGCGGTGGTTGTTGCGATGCCCAGGGCCCGCAACTGGTACTGCCGCTCCAGGGTCTGGTTGCTGATCAGCGTGAACAGAAACCCGCCCAGGACGACAGTGAGCAGCAGCAGCGAGAGCGAGCCAAGGAGGATCTGCGAGGTCAGGGTCAAGGAAAGACCGCCGGTCCCCGGGCGCGGTGCGGCTGACGCGCGGCTCACCGGAACCGCACGCCTGCACGGGATTTGCCGGTGTGCAGAAAAAGCACAAAACGTGCACTTTTGCTGTTAAGGCGCAACAACTTACTGAAGACTTCTGGCACGGACAATCACTTTCTAAGCTTCACATAGTTTCCGTGATCCGCATCACGCAAGGAAGCGACTCCTTGGAGTGACGACGATATCCCAGAACGGCAAGAAGCAGCCCGAATGGCCGGGGTTCCGGCCCGACGGGCTTCTGAAGGCCAGCCAAAACCGTAGCTCCGCGATGCCGCTGAACCGGGAGAAACACCGGACCGTCTCGATTCCCTGAGACACCTCAGCGGCGCGTCTCATAGCGAGTGCTCACATGAACCCAAAGACAGAGAGGTCTTAGCACATGGATGCTAACCATCACCACCGGCCGCCCGCGGCCGCCGGAAGAGCGGAGGAAGCGGCAGGTATCGACATCGTCGGGCTGACCAAGCGTTACCTCACGCCCAAGGGCGAGATATTCACTGCCATCACTGATGTGAACCTCAGGGTCGAACCGGGCCAGTTCTGCGCGATCGTCGGACCGACAGGCTGCGGGAAGTCCACGACCCTGGCGCAAGTCTCCGGCCTGGAGCAGCCAAGCGCGGGCTCGGTGAGCGTCCGCGATCAGATCGTGGACGGCGTCACGAAGGGCGTCAGCTACATGTTCCAGGCGGACGCGCTCTTCCCTTGGAAGACCGTCCTTGGCAACGTGCTGATCGGCCCGGTCCTGCTCGGCACGCCCAAGCGCGAAGCCACCGTGCTGGCCATGGACTGGCTGCGCCGCGTTGGCCTGGCCGGCTTCGAGGACCGCTATCCGCACCAGTTGTCCGGCGGCATGCGCAAGCGCGTCGCCATGGCCGCGGCGCTGATCAACAACCCGCGGATCCTGTTGATGGATGAGCCCTTCGGCGCCCTTGACGTGCAGACCAAGGCGATCATGCAGAACGAACTGCTGCAGCTCTGGGAAGAACTGCGCCCCTCGGTCCTGTTCATTACCCACGACCTCGACGAGGCGGTGGCCCTCGCCGACAAGGTGGTCATCATGACCAGCAGCCCCGGCACGATCAAGGACGTCTTTGACATCGATCTTCCCAGACCGCGCGGTGATGTCCAGCAGATCCGCCACGAGGGGCGCTTCCTGGAACTGCAGGGCCGGATCTGGGAATCCCTGAAAGATGAGGTCACCCGGGCCTACAAGCAAACGGCAGGTGCACCAGCATGACAACGACAACCCACCGCGGCGCGCGCACACACGAGCAGCCGACAGAGCAACAGGATTCCGCCAGGCGCGCCATGAAACGGCGCACGATGTGGATCTGGATCGGGCGGATCGTCGTGGCGGTGATCGTGATCGGGGGATGGCAGTGGTTCACGGCCGTCGGCTGGGTCGATAAGTTCTTCTTCGGCCAGCCGTCCGGAATCTGGACCAGCCTGGTCCAACTCTTCACTGAGGGCACGGCATTTGGCACCATCTGGGAGAACCTCTGGATTACGGTGCAGGAGGCCTTCATGGGCTTCCTGCTCGGCACATTCGTCGGGGTCGTGCTCGGAATCCTCCTGGGCTCGAACAAGTACCTCTCAGCCGTCGTCGGCCCTTACATCCGGATCGTGAATTCAATCCCCAGGATCGTGCTCGGATCGATCTTCATCGTGGCGTTCGGGCTCGGAACCTTCCCGAAGGTGCTCCTCGCGGCGGTGCTGGTCTTCTTCGTCGTCTTCTTCAACGCCTTCCAGGGCGTCCGTGAGGTGGACCAGAACCTGGTCGGGAACGTGCGCGTGCTGGGTGCATCGCCGCTTCAGGTCGCGGTCCACGTGACCATCCCGTCGGCGATGACGTGGATCATCGCGAGCTTGCATAGCGCGTTCGGCTTCGCGATCATCGGCGCGCTCGTCGCCGAAGTGCTCGGCGCCCAGCACGGAATCGGGCTGATCATCAGTCAGGCACAGGGGACCTTCAATCCCGACACTGTCTTCGCCTGCATGGTGATCATCGCCGGGGTCACCCTCGGCGCGGAATACCTTATCTCCCTGCTGGAGAACTCGCTGCTCAAATGGCGGCCGCCGAGCCGATCTGAAGCACAGGCGATCTGACGTTCGCCGCCATCCCTTCCACTTACCCAACGCCAAATCCTCAACATAAACAAAGGAAACGTACATCCATGATGACGAACAAGATCTACGCCGTCGGCGCTGCCGGAGTGATCGCACTCAGCCTCGCGGCCTGTGGAACCAGCTCCGGAAGCGGCGGCGGCCCCGCAAGCGGCAGCACTGCCGCCGACACCGGCTCGATGCCCACCGTGAAGCTCATGGTTGGCGGCATCGACAAGCAGATCTACCTGCCCTACCAGCTCGCTGAACAGCTGGGCTACTACAAGAAATACGGAGTCAACGTCGAGCTTTCGACCGAGCAGCACGGCGGCGTCGGAGCCGAGGACGCGATGGCCTCGGGTCAGGTCGATATGACGGGTGCCTGGTACATCCACACGATCGATTTTCAGGCCAAGGGCAAAAACGTAATCAACCTCGTTCAGCTCTCAGGGGCCCCAGGGGAACGGGTGATGTGCAGCCCCAATGCCAACGTCAAATCCGCAGCCGACTTCAAAGGCAAGACCATCGGGGTCACCGACCTCGGGTCCGGAACCGATGAGCTGACCCAGTTCCTCGCCTCGAAGGCGGGTCTCTCGACGAAGGACTACCACACGCTCGCCGTCGGCTCCGGAGCAACCGCGATCGCGGCCATCCAGCGCGGCACCGCCGACTGCGTCATGACCACACAGCCGACCGTGGGTGCCCTCGAAACCAAGAACCTCGCCGTTTCGACGATCGACCTCGCCACCGCTGAGGGAGCCAAGGCCGCCCTCGGCGGTGAGGCGCCGGCCGCCGGCCTCTTGGCGCAATCCGACTGGGTCAAGACCCACGAGGACGCGGCGCAGAAAGTCGTCAACGCACTGGTGGAGACCATGCATTGGATAAGTAGCCACTCGGCAGCAGACATCGCCGACAAGCTGCCCACCTCTTACGTCCAGAACAGCACCATCAGCAAGGACCAGTATGTGTCCGCGCTGGATAAGGACAAGGGTCAGTTCCTGCCCGACGGGATCATGCCCGCCGGCGGCCCCAAGACGATCTTCGACATGGAGAAGACCATCGGCGTCGACACTTCCAAGGTCAACATCTCGGACACGTTCACCAACAAGTACGCAGACGTTGCCAACAAACTCTTGGGCATCACCACCACCACCACCCCTGCCGGTGCCGACGGGTGAACTCATCTAATCCTAGATAAAAGTATGGGCCTCCCAACGCCCAACCAGTGACACTCCCGATCGGCCTGCGTGGGGCACCACGCAGGCCGATCGAACCTCTCTCCGGCACCGTTAGACGAACTGCGGAGACGTACATCGCCCACCCCCGTCGGAGATTCGAAAGCAAATGGCCAAGGCATTCACGCCCCCTCAACGCCGATAGCAGAAGGACACCACCGGCTCCCCTGCGGTACGATCCACGAAAAAGCCGCTCCGAACCGCTCAGCCGCCCATTGGCCCCCGGGCTGGTTGCACCCGTGCGGGAACGACGTTTTCGGGTTTAGAAACCGGTCCCCGAGCAGACCACCAACACTGCCTGGCGGCCATTTGCCGGCGCGTGCGGGCGCCTGTCCCGCATTCCACTGCAACAGGCAGCCCAAAAAGCCCGGTGCGCGAACAGCGCCCACGCGAGAGGGAGCAGGGTGACGGTCAATCCGACGCGCACATGAATTCCTCTCTGCAGCCGTCGATCCCGCCATAATTGAGGACAACCCATGACAGGTCGCTTTGGATGCGTCGATTAGACGGGCAAAGTCTGCATGGCGTCCGATAACGATCGTTCGCAAAACACGCCTCGGTATGTCTGAAAATGACAGATGCTTTGCGGAAGGGGCGATCCGTACACGTTGACAGCGCGTGTGACTCGTGCCATATTTTAAGCGTGAACCTGTCAGACAGCAGGACAGCAGGACAGCCTGCAGAGTCCGCCGCCCACTCAGCCGCAGTCTCCTCGGGCCGGGGACTGGCCCGTCCCTTGGCCCGGCTCAGCGCTGCAGAAGCCGTGTTTAACGCGATCCGCACCGACATTGAGTCCGGCCAGGTTGCCGTGGACGGCAAGCTCAGCTCCGAGGCCACGCTCGCCCAGCAGTTCGGCGTCAGTCGCTCGGTCATCAGGGAAGCGCTCCGCTCCTGCACCGCCCTGGGCCTCACCGTCACCAAGACCGGAAAGGGGACCTTCGTAGTCGCCAACAAGGTGGCCAACGACCTCACGCTGGGGCAGTATTCGGCGCGGGACCTCACCGAAGCGCGCCCGCATATAGAGGTGCCGGCGGCCGGCCTAGCCGCCCTGCGCCGCAGCGACGAAGAACTGGAAACACTCCGGCACGTCGTGGAAGCCATGACCACGGAAACAGACCCCGAGTCCTGGGTGGCCTTGGACTCCAGTTTCCACGCCACCATCGCCAGCGCCAGCGGCAACAAGGTGTTCGCCAGCATTGTGGCGGATATTCGGGGCGCGCTGGCCTTCCAGTCCGAGACCCTGAACATGGTGGCGGACCGGCAGCAGGCCTCTGACGTGGAACACCAGCACATCCTCGCCGCCATCGAGGCTGGCTCCGCCGAAGATGCCGGGGCGGCCATGGCCGAACACCTGCGCGCCGTGGGCGCCGCGCTCGATTCCATCCTCAATAAGTAACTGCACCCAAGGACGCTATGCCGACCCCTGCCTTTCCCGCTGCCCGGACCGCTGCCCTCGGCACCCCACCGTTTATGGCTGAACGACTTCCGCAACACGCCGCCCTGGTCGTGGCGAGCCGCGACGGACTGGCGGAAAGCGTCCATTACGGATCGGTCATCGCCACAGCACCGGACGGATCCACCCTGGCATCAGCCGGCAATCCCTTGGCCCCCTTCTACCCGCGGTCCACACTCAAGCCGCTGCAGGCCGTGGCCCTGGTCCGAGCCGGGCTGCGGCTGCCGGCAGACCTCCTGGCGCTGACCGCTGCCAGCCACTCCGGCGCAGCAAAGCACCGCGACGGCGCCCTGCAGATCCTCGAGCTGCACGGCCTCACCCCCGGCGACCTCCAGAACAGCACGGACCTCCCCTATGGCGTCACCGAGCGCGAGGAATGGCTCCGGGCCGGCGGCCATGCCACACAGCTGGCCCAGAACTGCTCCGGCAAGCACGCCTCCATGGCCGCCACGTGCATCATCAACGGCTGGCCGGTCGAGGGCTACCTGGATCCGACCCACCCGCTGCAGCAGCTCGTGGCCCGCACGGTCACCGAACTCACAGGCGAGGAGCCGCTGGGCCTAAGCACGGACGGCTGCGGCACCCCGCTCTTCGCGCTGACCCTCCGCGGTATGGCCCGCGCGTTCGGGCGCATCGCCGCAGCCAGCAGCGCTGCACACGGCGCCGGTGCCAGCAGAACTCCCGACATCGGCGGGACCGCCCCGCTGTGTGCCGAGGCCGCCGTCGGACTGGCCATGCAGCAGCACCCTGACATGGTCGCCGGCGAACGCCGGGACGTCACCGAACTGATGCGCCTGCTCCCCGGCGCGGTGGCGAAGGACGGCTTTGAGGGCATCCAGCTGGTGGGCCTGCCGGACGGCGGCGCCGTAGCAGTCAAGATTTCCGACGGCGGCGACCGCGCCCGGATGCCCGCCACCGTGAGACTGCTCGAGGCGCTCGGCATGGACACGGGGCCGCTGTCCGGCATCGGCACCGCGCCCGTCCTGGGCGGCGGGCGTCAGGTTGGCCTGTTGCAGGCTACAGATTTTCTGTCCAAACCCGTCAACGAAGCCCCGTGAGGACCCCTATGACCACGACCGACACGACCACCATAGGGGCTGCCGAGTCTTTGGCCGCCACCCGTTCCGAACACGACCTCCTCGGTGACCGGGACGTCCCGGCCGGAGCGTACTGGGGCGTCCACACCCTGCGCGCGGTGGAGAACTTCCCTATCACCGGCCAGCCCCTTGCCTCGAACATGCACCTGGTGCGTGGACTGGCCGCCGTGAAACAAGCAGCAGCGCGCACCAACCACGAGCTCGGACTCCTCGGCGCCGATCGCGCCACCGCCATCGAACGGGCCTGCCAGGATGTCATGGACGGGAAGCTCACCAGTCAGTTCGTCGTCGACGTAATCCAGGGCGGCGCCGGGACGTCCTCGAACATGAACGCCAACGAGGTCATCGCCAACCGCGCCCTGGAAATCCTGGGCCACCCCAAGGGGGACTACGCGCGCCTGCACCCAAACGACCACGTGAACCTCAGCCAGTCCACCAACGACGTCTACCCCACGGCCGTGAAGCTGGGCACTATCTTCGCCGTCCGGGAACTGCTCGCGGCCCTGGCTGAACTTGAGGACGCGTTCGCGGCCAAAGCGCTCGAATTCCGCGCCGTGGTCAAAATGGGCCGGACCCAACTCCAGGACGCCGTCCCCATGACCCTCGGCCAGGAATTCGGCAGCTACGCCGTGACCATCGGCGAAGACCGCCTCCGGCTGGCCGAAGCGGACCTCCTGATCCACGAAATCAACCTCGGCGCCACCGCGATCGGCACCGGCCTGAACGCCCCCGCCGGCTACGCCGAAGCGGCCTGCCGGCACCTGGCCGAGATCACCGGCCTGCCCCTGGTTACCGCCGTGGACCTGATCGAAGCCACCCAGGACGTGGGCGCCTTCGTGCACCTCTCCGGCGTCCTCAAACGCGTCGCCGTGAAGCTCTCCAAGATCTGCAACGACCTCCGGCTGCTCTCTTCCGGCCCGCGTGCCGGCTTCGGCGAAATCAACCTCCCCGCCGTCCAGTCCGGTTCCTCCATCATGCCCGGAAAGATCAACCCGGTCATCCCCGAAGTGGTCAGCCAGGTCGCCTACGAGGTCATCGGCAACGACGTCACCATCACCATGGCCGCCGAGGCCGGGCAGCTCCAGCTCAACGCCTTCGAACCGATCATCGTCCACAGCCTCCACAAGAGCATCTCCCACCTGGAAGCCGCCTGCCGCACCCTCACGACCCGCTGCGTCCGGGGCATCACCGCCAACACCGAACACCTCCGGCTCACGGTGGAGCAGTCAATCGGCCTGGTCACCGCCCTGAACCCCCACCTCGGCTACGCCACCGCCACTGCCATCGCCCAGGAAGCCCTCGCCACCGGCAAGGGTGTCGCCGAACTGGTCCTGGAACATGGCCTGCTCACGGCCGAACGGCTGCAGGAACTCCTCAGCCCCGAAAGACTCGCCAACCTCAGCAAGTAGACGCCAACAACCACCGAAGCACCTCCGGCTCCTCCTCAACAGGAAACCAAAGGACTCCCATGACACAGCCACAGCAGGACACTGCCCAAAAGCAGGCCATCTCCGACCACACCATTCCAGCGCACGCGCACGCCTCCGAAGCCACCCTGCACCGGGAGGACGAGGGCTACAACAAGGGGCTCAAACCCCGCCAGGTCCAGATGATCGCGATCGGCGGCGCGATCGGCACCGGCCTGTTCATGGGCGCCGGCGGCCGGCTCGCTACGGCGGGCCCAGCCCTGATCATCAGCTACGCGGTGTGCGGCTTCTTCGCGTTCATGATCCTCCGCGCCCTCGGCGAACTGGTCATGCACCGCCCGTCCTCAGGCTCCTTCGTCTCCTACGCCCGGGAGTTCTTTGGCGAGAAGGCCGCCTTCGTCACCGGCTGGCTCTACTGGCTGAACTGGGCCATGACGGCGATCGTGGACATCACCGCCGTCGCACTTTACATGAACTTCTTCAAGAAATACTGGGCCCCCATTGCCGATGTTCCGCAGTGGACGTGGGCGCTGGCGGCGCTCATCCTGGTGCTCGGCCTAAACCTGATCTCCGTCAAGGTGTTCGGCGAACTTGAGTTCTGGTTCGCGCTGATCAAAGTCGTGGCCCTGCTGACCTTCCTCGTCGTCGGCGTCTACTTCGTCATCTTCGGCACTCCGGTGGCCGGCCAGCAAGTCGGATTCACACTCATCGCTGACAACGGCGGCTTCTTCCCCAACGGCCTGCTGCCCGCCATTGTGGTGATGCAGGGTGTTGTATTCGCCTACGCCTCGATCGAGCTGATCGGTACGGCGGCCGGCGAAACGGAAAATCCCGAGAAGATCATGCCCAAGGCCATCAACACGGTCATCGTCCGTATCGCGGTCTTCTACGTGGGTTCCCTGATCCTGCTCTCGCTGCTGCTCCCGTACACCTCATACAAGGCCGGCGAAAGCCCGTTCGTCACGTTCTTCGGTTCCATCGGGGTTGAGGGTGTGGATGCCATCATGAACCTGGTGGTCCTCACCGCCGCCCTTTCCTCCCTGAACGCCGGACTGTACTCCACCGGCCGCATCATGCGTTCCATGGCCGTCACCGGGTCGGCCCCGAAGTTCGCCGGCCGGATGAACAAGGCCGGCGTCCCCTACGGCGGCATCGCGCTGACTGCTGCAGTGGCCTGCCTGGGTGTGGTGCTGAACGCTGTGGTTCCTGCCGAGGCGTTCGAGATCGTCCTGAACATTGCTTCGGTGGGCATTATCAGCTCGTGGGGCATGATCGTCCTGTGCCAGATGCAACTGGTCAAGCTCTCCGAACGCGGCGAACTGCGGCGCCCGGCCTTCCGGATGCCCGGCTCCCCGGTTACGGGTTGGGTCACGCTCGCGTTCCTGGCCGCGGTGCTGGTGCTGATGGCCTTCGATTCCCCCGTGGGTACGTGGACCATCGCGTCACTGGTGGTGGTGATTCCCGCTCTGATGCTGGGCTGGCGCCTCTGCCGCGACCGGATTCTGGAGCTCGCCGCGGTGCGTGAGGGTTTCACCGGCCCGTACCCGCTGGTCGCCCACCGCCCGGCTCCCGGTGCCGGCAAGGACGGCAAATAGATCCCCCCTGCCTCACCCCTTGAAGTAGCGTCCGACGGCGGCACCCGGGTTCGGTTCGTACGGAACCCTGATGACGCCGTCGTGGTTTAAGCCCGTCTGCTGCCTGCAGCTCAATTCCCCGCGACGCGATCACCAGTCGCGTCCACCACATTCCACACCTTTTTGTCATTCGTGGGCACCTGGATTGCCTCGCCTTTGCGGCCTGCCTATGAGATCGCTCAGCAACTCCCCCACTCCACGTTCAACATCGTCGAGGCCGACGCGCACTGCGCCGGTGATAACCCTTGAGCGGCTTGTCTCTATCCTGGACAGGTTTAGCGCATAGAACTGATCCCGTGTCCGGTGAGGGACCCGTCGCCGGACACCGCTCTGTCGGTTGAACGGTCGGTACGGTCGCCTCGCGGCGGTGCCGGTGCGAAGCAAGGCCTCGCGCTCGTCATCGACGGCGGCGGCCCGTCCCCATGGTGACGCTCGATCCCCAACGCTGCCTAGGGTCATCACCGACGCGCGATACCACTGAGACCGCACGCTCGAAGTAAACCCGTGCTTCGAGCCTGTCGTAAGCGAAGACCGCTCTCGCAACGCGAACGAGGACATCGAAGTCTCAGAGGCCCGCTCCACCGACAGATGACTAACCGGAACAACGCCACGCACGGCGTCATGCCGGCGCTCCCCCGAATTCGTGACGCACCAGACGCTACTCTTTCGACCCACCCGATCAGGTCATGTTGCCCAGCCCCCGAAGACCACGGAGTAGTAACAACGAACCGAACCGTCTACCAGCTGAGAAAAAGAAGCAAGCCGGCTACAGCAACGGCCATCAACAAAAAATCCCTAAGTGAACAACTTGTGCACACTCAGAGGCCCGCAAGCCCCTGCACAGCGAAAACACGTGCCCGAAGTGGGACTCGAACCGGACGTCCGCCCCCGCAAATACTGGGAACTCCACCAAAAACATCCCGAATCCGGCCCAGTCCGGCGCCCAGAGTGTGTACATTATGCACACCCTCATTTGTGCCCATTCCGGCGCCCCCAACCAGTCCGCTTAAACGGCCGTCCGGGCACGGCGGTTGTGTCCTGCCCGCCGGGTTCACTCCGACATGGAGAATGGGCCTCCGGAACCGGCCCGGCCTCGGACAAACCTCGCACTACGGGGCGGCCCTTATGCTGGGAATCCGTGAACGTCATGACGGCGGGTTCCTCCTTTCAAAACGTTTCATGCAGGAACGAATAGCAACCTGCATGACCAACCGACAGCCCGGCACGCCCTCGACAAGGTGAGCACCGCCAACTGCGCAGCGGACCCGACCGCAGCGTTCGACTTTTCCCTGCCCAGGAGGTGCTCAACTGGCTGAGCGGCAGGCGGGCTAGCAACTGATATTGGAACTTCGGTCGCGGGTCAGATTGAGCTCTAAGCCCCCCGTTACATTTATTGAGTCCCCGAAGGCCGGGGACTCGGTCTCTGGACCCGGTATGACTTTGCATAGGGACACCCCCCGGCGACGGGCGCCAGGAAATACGGCGTGCAACCCCAGCCTGGCACAAGGGCACGCCCTGCCCGACGTGCGGTCGGGGCATGCCCCAACCGCACGGTCGAAACGCTCCCCACGCTTTATGACGCACTCCTAAGTCGCGGACATGAAGTCCCTTGGGACCTTTCTTCGCCAGGCGTGCCAGCAGTTCCGAACCAAGTTGGGCGCTGCGCTGGCGCAAGCCGCCATCTAGTAGGCATTTGAGGCGGGCCGTTCGGGCCGCGTCGTAGCCCGCCGTCTTCTTTATATAGTGACGTACCCTGGTCCTGGGCGCACAGCGCGTGGTCGGTCTGGTCCACCACCACCAATGGCACACGACCCGCTTTGGGAAGCGGGAACTACTGGATCCGACGCGGAGCGGGTACAGGACGTCCTCCATGCGGGGCTACTAAGAAGGTAAGGGGTTCTGGCTGTGCCGGTTCTTCCGGTTTTGCTGCGTCGGCCATGGGCTGGTCGATGCGTGCCGAGTCCGGGTGGGCGGCTTTGAGCGCGTCGGCGTGCTTGAAAGGTTCCGCCAGTGCTTTATCTGCCACTTCGACGCGGGACCCGGTACGGTTCACACCGCCATCGAGCGGGTGGTTAGGCTGGGTGGATGGCGACAGTTATTCTCGTGCGGCACGGCCGCACCACAGCCAATGCCACTGGACTGCTGGCCGGTCGGGCCGTCGGCGTCAGCCTGGACCAGATCGGGCGCGACCAGGCGGCTCTGACCGGAGACCGGCTCGCGGCCGTGCCCGTCGTCGGGGTGGTGTCGAGCCCTCTTGAGCGTTGTCAGCAGACCGCCCAGCTCATCCTCGATCGCCAGTCTGGCGCGCCGTACGCGCCGGTCGATCTTGATCTCACCGAGTGCGATTACGGCCGGTGGCAGGGCCGCACGCTCAGTGATCTCGCGACCGAGGATTTGTGGCCGGTTGTGCAGTCGCAACCGTCCGCCGTCGTCTTCCCCGGCGGTGAATCCATGGCCGGGATGCAGGCTCGGTCGGTGGCAGCGATTCGACGCCACGATGCAGCCTTCGAAGCCGAGTACGGGCCAGGGGCCGTGTGGGTGGCGGTTAGTCACGGCGACATCATCAAGTCAATCCTCGCCGACGCGCTCGGCATGCACCTTGACCTGTTCCAGCGTATTAGCGTCGGCCCTGCCTCCGTATCGATCGTGCGCTACGGCGCTAGTCGGCCGAGTGTCTACGCGACCAACACGGACGCCGGTGATCTGTCGTGGCTGTCGAACGGCATCCTCTCCGGTGATGCGCCGGTGGGCGGCGGTGCAGGGCAAAAGGCGCCATGAACCACATGTGCCTAAAATACTGACATGCCTACACGTGTTCATGAGTTCGCCTGGCCCGATCGGGTCGTCGTTGGCACCATCGGCCTTCCGGGGGCGCGCACGTTCTACCTGCAGGTACGCGCAGGGACGCAGATCGTGAGTATTGCCCTGGAGAAGCAGCAGTCGGCTCTGCTCGCGGAGAAGATCGACGAAATTCTCGACCAGCTCATCTCCGTCGAGGGCAACCGCTTCAGCGTTCCCACGAGTACTCCCATTGAACTTGTCGACAATGACCAGCTCGAGACCGTTCAGGAGCAGTTTCGCACCGGCGCCTTGAGCTTAGGTTGGGACCCAACCACGGCCCAGGTCGTAATAGAGGCCTACCCCATCACCGATGTCGATGCTGATGATAACGACGAATCGCTTGATGAGGACGGCGCTAACGAGACCGAAATGCTGCTGGTGCGAATGCCGGTCGGCACCGCCCGTGCATTCGCCAAGCGCACCCGTGAGATCGTGGGCGCCGGGCGTCCGATGTGCCCGCTCTGCGGTTACCCCATGGACGCCGACGGGCACATCTGCACCCTTCCCGAGGTCTGATGCCAACGCCGGACCTAGTGACCGCCGAGCTGACGCTCACCGGCCGCATCACGACGGCTTCAAACGCCACATTCCTGGGCAGCATCGGCGACGTGGTGGTCGTCTATAAGCCGATAGCAGGCGAAAGTCCGCTGTGGGATTTTCCCGACGGCACCCTGGCTCACCGGGAGGTGGCCGCCTACCTGGTCTCGCAGGTCTTCGGCTGGGACGTCGTGCCGCACACCTGGCTGCGCGACGGTCCGATGGGCGAAGGAATGGTGCAGCTCTGGCAGGAGCAAGACCCCGCCCAAAGCGCCGTGAACCTGGTCGCGACGGACCACGTGCCGGAGACAGGCTGGAAACACGTTCTCGAGGGACGAGATGAGAACGGACGGATGGTCGCCCTCGTTCACGAAGACTCGCCAGCGCTTAGACACATGGCGGTGTTCGACATGGTCGTCAACAACGCCGACCGCAAAGGCGACCACATTCTTGCCATGCCGGACGGACACCGGCACGGCGTGGACCATGGGCTCACCTTTCACCGTGACCACAAGCTGCGCACGGTGCTGTGGGGATGGCTGGGAGACGCACTTACCACCGAGGAACGCGACGGCATCGATCGTGTCAGCGAAGGGTTGCACGGTGAGCTGGGCCGAAACCTGGCGGACTTGCTCAGCGCCGAAGAAATCGCATCGCTCGCCGCGCGCTGCGCCCGGTTGCGCTTGGCAGGGAGGTTTCCGGCTCCGAGCGGTGAGATGTCGGCGGTGCCCTGGCCGCTGTTCTAAGGGAATTACGGCCGAGGCAAGAACTTGTTCAAGTACCGCTCCCCATGCCCTACAGAACTCATTCGGCAGGCAAAGACGCTGGACCTCACCCGCACCGAAAATCAAAGAGATCCCGGATCGGGAGGGGCCCGGCGCGGGCCCCTGCCCCAGAGTCACCGAACTGCCGGCCGCACTTATCGAAACCATCGACCGCTCGCCGCACGACCTCGCACGACTCCGCCAGACCGGCACCTGGTCCGGGGCGAATCGTCCGGTGAAGCGGGAGAAGGTCAGGCGGAACCCAACACCGGTCACCTCGATCAACTCGGCAAGGAACCTGATTCTGGACCGGTTGCATCCGGCCCTCGAAACGTGGGCCAACCTGCACTCAAATCCATGGACAGGCGCCCATCGCGGCGTCGTTGTTCACGGAAACGGCCGGAGGACCGACGCGCACCCTTCGCCCTCCCGCACATTACCGTCCCCAGGGGGAAGGTGCGGGCTGGGTCCAGATTCATGGGAAGGACGGCAGGACGGGCCTCGGCCCGCGACAGCGGCTACGTTCCCGCATCCCTGCGCGATTTGGTGCCTGCGAGCAACAGATGCGCGAGCACGGGTTCGCTGCGATGCGAACCCCGCAGCGAGCCTAGGCAGCGGCCACAAACTATGCATTCCTGGCAGTCCGAATCCGGGTAGGCCCGTCTCCTTGACGCAGGGCCCGCCCTAGTTCATGCAGCGCCGCACGTTTGTCCTCTGGAAGGTCCAGCATGGTTCCAAGAGCACTTTTGATGTCTTCCACGGTGGCAGTATTCGGTGCGAGGGCTGCACCGAAGCCGGTGGATTCAAGGGCCGCGGCGCCGGCGAACTGGTCCGTGGAGAAAGGCAAAACCACCAACGGCACGCCGAACGTCATGGACTCAGTGACGCTGTTGTTGCCCCCGTGGGTTACGCCGGCGGCGGCAGATTCCAGTAAAGTCACCTGCGGCAGGAATTCACCCACTAGCCAATGCTCCGGCATTTCACCGAGCGTCGTGAAATCCGCTGAACCGTAGGCCACGGCAGCTCGGATCCCGGATTCCCGCAGTGCGGTGACGACCTTGGTGAGGACGTCGGAGCGCACCGAAAGAAAGCTGCCAAAGCTCACATAGACAAAAGGCTCATTGGTGGAGGCAATCCACTGTTCGACGTGCGGGACGGTGGGCTCGGCACGCACGGAGGAGCCCAGGAATATGTGTTGCGACAGGAGCTCCATCCGTTGCGTTGGCACCAACTCTGCAGGATAGTTAAAAACGAGCAGGTCCCCATGCTCGGCGAAGGCGTCGGGTGAGGGCGGTAGCGTGGGAGCCAGCTGGGCCAACGCCAGGTTCCACTCAGCGGTAAACGATTCACTGACCTGCACACATAAGTTCTTCAGCTCTTCCAGTTCGGTCTCACCCGGAGAGAACGAAGCCGGCCACGCCGGAGGATACCCGTAGACCTCCGCTGCCAAGGGCAATGGCAATGCCGTGGGATGGCCCAGGACGACGTCGATGTGATGGTGCCCTGCAGCAACCATGGCCAGACGCGCGCTGAAGGCCAAATGATCGACAATGATTGTCTGAGGTTCAATATCCTCGATGATCGACTGCACTGCCCTGGCCGTCTTGACAGGCTCCCACATCAGATCGTTCATGCGGGCTTCCGCCTGGAAGGAAAGAGTCCCAATCATGCCGTTGCGCGTGGCCGAGAAAAAACCGCGTAGTGCATCATCCTCACCTTCAGGCTGTTCTTCGGCGCGGATCACCCCAGGGTTTGAGCCACGGCTAAGTTGCAGGAAGGCATGTTCAAACCCAAAGGATTCCACGATGGATGCCGTGGCGGGTCCGGTCGCGACCACAACCCGCTCGCCAGCGGCCAACCAACTGGTTCCCAAGGCAGCCAGAGGATAGAGGTGTGAGGCGTAGTCGGGGCTGATGATCAAAAGTGTCATGGGTTGGCTATCAATTCTCGTCGCAGTTCAACATCGTTGTGGTGCACGTCGGAATACACCCGGGTCAGCGTGTGGGCCATCGCTTCGATCGTGAAACGATCTTGGACAACACTGCGCGCGTAGACAGCCCGGGCATCTGTGACTTCATTGGCTGCGCACGCCAGTGCAACACTGATGGCTTCACTGAGTAACGCGGTGTCCCAGGTTGTTGTGAGAAATCCGGTTAGCCCCTGTTCCACATACGTCGCTGGACCACCGGCATCCGGCCCAACCACCAGCAAACCTGAGGCCATGGCCTCCAACAGCGCTATGCCAAATTCTTCCTTGAGGCTCCCGCAGACGTACACACCATTCGGAGCCGCGAAGCCAGGCATCCCAGTGCGGGTTGCGGCGACCCATCGGGCCACGGTGTCGTTCGGGCGGTGACCGGCAATCAACAAACCCTCCAGGCGTTGTTCCTCTGGACTGACTGTTCCGTTGATCAGCTGAAGCTGTTCGCGTTCGTCCGCTGACGGGTTTTGGAGATTTCCACCAATGATCAAAAGGTTGGTCCGGTGACGCAGATCAGAGCCTGCCCACGCTTTAACAATGGTGGACATCCCCTTGACCCGGTGCAACCTGCCAACACTGGTCAGCAAGGGCAGCCCGCGGCGTTCGGCTGGGAGATCGTTGAGGAGTTCTCGAAGTTCCAGCAACGCCGGACTCGCTGGTTGCCCGGAAACCAAGGACTCGGCTTCAAGAACCGCCCGGTCAACCACTCCCAGATCGATGCCTTCGGGGACAATGGTGTGCCGCTGGGGTTCCTTGCCAATATCAATTCCTATCAGCTCGATGATGTCGTGCCGAAGATTTGGTCGGGGGAAAAACACGGTATGGGCTGAATTGGCGGCGAGTCGTTGAACGAGTCGGGCACGAAACCAAAAATGTTCAATTTCGTCGGTAGTCCCGAAGTTCTCCCGGTTGAGGGTTCCTGCATGATCCATGGAGTTGATGACTGAGTGCGGATCCGGTGCCACCGTGAAGACCACCGGGATATCGAGGGTCCGGGCGACGTCGAAGGCAGCCAGGCTGCCGATATCCGCCATCCGAAGGTGAATCACGTCAACACGTCCGGCGGCCCGGAGTATGCGGCTGATGCCACGACGGGCAGCGACCAAAAACGGCCACGCATTCGCTGATTGTTTGGGGTCCTGCAGCAACGGGATACGGCCGTAGAGGTGACCGTGCTCGGTGTTCCCCAGTGCTGTCATACTCTGTGATGCCGCTTCCGTGTCACCCATTGAAAGGGTGAGTACACGTTCAACCTGCAGGCAATGGCCCTCGCTCCCACTGAAGTCATCCGGATGGCGCTGCTGGCCTGCCACGAGGGCGTCCCCCAGACGCACCAACAAAGTGGCGATTCCGCCGTTGTCTCCACTGCCGGAATGGCTTAGGTGCGCGTCGATGTCGGCGTGCAGAAAAAGCTGGGCGACCGTCAGGTTTGACCCTTGTTGCGGAATGGCCTCTCCTATATCTGGACCTTCAAGGACATCGAGGTCCAGTAAGGAGAGCTTGGCTACCTCGGCGAGATGACCTCCGCTCTCCACCAAAATGCTCAGCAGATCGACTATTTTTGGCTGGCCCTTTCGTTGTCCCAGGGCCGCGACGGCGGCAACGCGGACGGGCACATCCTCGCTACTGTCACCTGCCAGCCGCAGCAACAACGTCGTGGCGATGGAGTGTTGCACCAAGCCAAGTGTCTCCACCAACCGATAGCGGCTCTCTACTTCCGTGACCCCAAGGAGCGCGCTTTCCAGGGAGACGGAGACGATTTCTGGCGCGGAAAAACCCCACGCTTCAAGGGTTCGCTGGGACAACATCCCCGCAAATCCGCCCGAAGCGACGAGCCCAACAAGCCGTCCCATGGATTCTGGGCGAGGAAGGCGGGACCTGTGTGCCCACGCCGCGTGCTCGCGAATAAAACCATGTTCGCTGGAGAGGAGTTCGGAAAGGACAATGTCGGCCTCCTCGTCAACCATTTGCGCCAGCGCATGAGTTGCTGCAATCGCGACAATCTGGTCCTTCGAACTGATGGCGCTGCGGAGTATGCGGATGTTTCGCACACCGCCGTTTTGGCTCGCTTGGACGGCCAGATCATCGGCCAGTCGTAGGGCATCAACGAGACGAGCAGCGTCTTTCAATGCGTCAAGACAGTTTTGAACCCTCACGCGTGTACCTCTTCAGGGATAAGCTCTCGCCAGCTCTGCATGTGAACTACACCCCTGATCCTAATCACCGACAGGTCAAATCAGCCACACGGAGGGCCACACGTTCTCCCAAAGGGTAACTGCGTGCTTCTGGCGGATAACCGAATCAGCGCACTACAGCGGGGCCGCCGGGTCCGGCACCCAAGGCGTATGGACGGCGAACGAAGCAACTGAACTGACTCATGTGACACCGTCCGCAAACGACGCCACCGGGAGTAAGCTCATTCATCGAGACCTGCCCGCGGACGAACGGCTCGCGACACTCATCGTTAACGGAGCCGACCCCGGCTACGCGCACTTCGTCACGGCCGCTCGTTCACATTTGCGAAACCGCGGAGATAGACCCAAGGACCATAGTGGTGCAGCTTAGCCGTATCACCTTGCTTGGAAATGCTCAGATGAGGCTCCTGACTTCTGCATCGCATGCGCCTCTGCTCCAAGCAGGTCAATTATCGGCCGGTTGGTCTGCCTGCGGGCGAGGCGGTCGGGAAGCCCCTTCCACCCAAGGAGGCGGCATGGACCGCTGAATGGGCCGCTTCCCTGGGCGAGTCCCGGTTCCAGATTTCGCCATTTAGTCCGTGTCCCGGAGCGTCGGAACCGGTCATTGGTGCATTAGCCCACCCGCTAGGGAAGAATTGGGTGCTCAGCCTAGTGAAGAGGAGAACAACCCAAATGACATCCCGTGACCCTTACGAAGAACTTCCCCGGCTTCCGAAATTTGAGGTAACCAGCACCGACATCGCGGACGGTGTGACCCTTCCCCCGGCGCAGCGCAGCGGGAAGATGGGCATTGAAGGCGGCCAGGACCGATCCCCGCAGCTGTCGTGGTCGGGATTTCCGGCGGAGACCAAGAGCTTCGCGGTCACGGTTCTGGACCCCGACGCTCCCACTGGGAGCGGTTTCTGGCACTGGGCTGCCTTCAACCTGCCGGCGTCGACCACTTCCCTGCCCACCGGTGCAGCGGAGAGCGGCCTGCCCCAGGGCGCTGTGCAGTTGGCGAACGACGCCGGTTTCCGCGGCTACGTGGGTGCGGCGCCGCCCTCCGGACACGGCGAGCACCACTACCACGTGGTAGTACACGCGCTGGATGTCGAGAAGCTCGACATCCCCGCTGAAGCGAGCCCCGCCTACCTGGGGTTCAACGTTTTCTCGCACGCCATCGGCCGCGCACGGCTGATCGGTACGTTCGAGCGGCCCTAACCCCATTCCCTGCGGCAGGTGCACGTCCGGCTGCTATGGGGACGTGCATCTGCCGGGTTGCAGCTGATGATGGAATCGAGCCGGACCTTGTTGCAGGGTTGCTGGTACGGCCCGATGATGATCTAACGCCCGGAGCTCTGCGGCGATGACCCGCAGGAGTTTTTCACGTCCGTGGACGACCCCAGGAAAAATGGTTCCTAATCAGGGTCCCGTGCCGGCAGAGGTTGGCAAGAAGCGCAGGTGCATCATGGCGGCGGCATTCGGTAGGGTCACATTATGACCCCGACCGCAGGCGTTCAGGCGTTGACGTCATATCACTGGCTCGGCATCCCGATCGCCCTCGCCGGGGCCGTTCTGCTCGCCCTGGGGACCTTGTTTCAACACCGGGCCGTGGAGAACCAGGGCCCAGCGCCCGGGCGTGCGGCCGGAAGCATGGGCGGTGGCCGCCTGCAGGCCCTCCTGCGGAAACCGGTGTGGCTGGGAGGGTCAGCCATGCTGGGAGCCGCGGTACTGCTTCAGCTAACAAGCCTCCGGTTCTCGCCGCTGATCGTCGTTCAGCCCATCGGCGCGGTGGCCCTGGTTGTCACCACGTTAGCCACCGCACGGATGACGAACGAGTCCCCGGGCCGCAGGTCCCTCACAGCCGTGGGCTTATGTGTAGGCGGGGTTGGCGCGTTCGTTGCCGCGGCGGCTGCGTCCGCCCAGGACGTCGGGGTCAGCGACCGGCACCTCCTCACCATCCTGACCGTGCTGGGCGTCGTCCTTGCCACGATGGCAGCGGGTTTCGGCCTCTGGCGGCACCGCTGGGGCGCCGTCGTCTTCACCGGCGGGGCCGGCGTCCTATTTGGCTTTGTCGCGGCTCTGGCCAAGACCGTCATCGCGAGGCTGTTCCAGGGCGACTTCGAATGGCTGTCCCTGACCTGCCTGGCAGGCCTGATCCTTGCCGCCTTGGCCGGGACCTTCCTGGTCCAGAACGCACACACCCGCGGAACACCCGACCTCGTCGTCGCCGGGCTAACAGTCATCGATCCCCTCGTGGCTGTCACCATCGGGATCACCATCCTCGGGGAAGCAGACACGGCCCCGCCACAAGCCTTCATCGCATTTCTCCTCGCCGGCGCAACAGCGGTCGCCGGCGTCATCCTCCTCGCCACCGTCAAACCGGCGCCAGAGACCCGGCCCCCGGAGAGAGAGTCACCCAAGCCGGCGGAGCGATGAGGATCAACCTCACCCCGTGACGAGCCGAAGATCCTACTCAAGACCAGGCCCCAGGGGCAGCAAGGCGGGGTTGGTTGGCACCGCTGTCAGCAGCGAAAAGGGAACAAATGTGCTGCCGACCAGGAGACCAAAACCATGACTTCCAGCTGGCGCCGGACTCCATGCACTTCGCCGCGGTCCTCCGCGTCGGCATCCCACGGTAGGCCTTGCCGCCGGTGCGGAGTCGGCTCCGCCCACTGGCGACCCAGATCGTCCGCCACGGCGCCATACCGTTCGGTCATGTCGTCCCCCAATAGGCAGGCAATGAACGGATACGAAGAACAGTCCAGCAAGCATGCACCGTCCTACGGCACATCGCCCCGCCAGTCACCAGCGTCATGTACTAGACGCCGCAGGCATCCATGAAGAAGCAACAAACGCCCGAACCGTTGACCAGGTACGCATGGAGGCAGCGGGCCACAGCCCCGGCCAACACAAAAAAGCCCCAAAGGGGCCCAATATGAACAATTTGTCCACAGTCAGCGGCCCACAGGCCTCTGACCTGCGGAAACACGTGCCCGAGGTGGGACTCGAACCGGACTCCAGCCCTTGCCAACGCGGGACTCCCGTCGAAACATACGGAATCCGGCCCAGTCCGGCAGCGGTACGGATCACTCCGAGACCCAAAGTGTGGACACTGTCCACACCCCAATTCTCCCCACCAAAGCCTCCTCCAAACAGCCGCACCTCGCGTTGACAGGTGCGGCGCTTCTTTGCCCAAAAAGGCTTGATCCTGCTGGAAGATACAAACCTCGACTGGCACCGGGTCCTGCGCGCTCATTGCAGGCTCCCGGCAAGCCCGCACGGCGCACTGAGTCTCTCGGCTCCGCATAATGATTCCACCCCTTAAAATAATTCATGATTCGAGCGGCGGACAGCTGCACGACCGGCGGCGTCCCTCAGACCCTGTCCGCGGATAGGGCAGACGCACGAAAACAAGGGAGCCATTGCGGCCGCACCAGCCCCCGCCACAGCACGGCGCCCACAATCAGAGCCTCGCCCCGAAGTAGTCGCTGGTGCCCTAAAACCCGACGGCGTCTGCCTCTGCCGGCGACGCTGTGACGGTGGGATCGCCGGGACACCTTGCGTGCGCCCACAGCGGGCCGTTTTTCACCTAGCGTGGAGTGCAAGGGCCGTGCCAGGGCCCGGGACTATGACTATGTCTATTTGACGGAGGACGAACGTGGAATACATCAAGCTCGGAAATACCGGCATGGACATCTCGCCGCTGGCCCTGGGATGCATGACGTTCGGGGACCCGTACCGGGGTCCGCATCCCTGGACGCTGCCGGAGGACCAAAGCCGGCCGCTGATCCGCCAGGCCGTGGAAGCGGGCATCAATTTCTTTGACACCGCCAACGTGTACTCCCACGGCTCGAGCGAGGAAATCATGGGCCGGGCCCTGGCCGATTTTACCCATCGGGAGGAGACTGTCATCGCCACGAAAGTGCACGGGGTAATGCGGCCAGGCCCGAACGGGCGGGGCCTGTCACGCAAGGCCATCTTCGCGGAACTCGATGCCAGCCTGACCCGGCTGGCAACGGACTACGTGGATCTGTACCAGATCCACCGGTGGGACCCCGCCACGCCGATCGAGGAGACCCTGGAAGCCCTTCACGACGTCGTCAAAGCCGGCAAGGTCCGCTATATCGGCGCATCCTCGATGGCCGCCTGGCAGTTCAGCAAAGCGCTGTACCTGCAGCAATTGAACGGCTGGACCCGCTTCGTCACCATGCAGGACCATTACAACTTGGTCTACCGGGAGGAGGAACGCGAAATGTTCCCCCTCTGCGCGGACCAGAAGATAGGGGTACTGCCCTGGAGTCCCCTGGCTCGCGGGAAGCTCACACGGGACTGGGACGAGAAAACCAACCGCTCGGAGAAGGACGAGTTTGGCAAGACGCTCTACACCGCCGAGGAAAGCGACAGGGCGGTCGCCGAAGCCGTGCGCGTCATCGCCGAACGCCGCGGAGTGCCCCGCGCCCAGGTCGCCCTGGCCTGGGTCCGCTCCAACAGCGTCGTCAGTGCACCGATTGTCGGCGCGAGCAAGCCGGCCCACCTCCAGGACGCTCTCGCCTCCCTGGAACTGACGCTCACCCCCGAGGAAAAGGCCGAACTGGAGCGTCCCTACGTCCCCCACGCTGTCGCCGGATACTGAGCACCCCACCAGACCGACGAGCGGGCTATTTCCAAATCCGAAACGGCCACTCCCGTAGGACGATACCGTCGCTCGTGTCTTCAGCTCCAAGGTCGAACTGGTTTGCCACGTCTGTCTGCTCGGCATTGCGTCCGCCATTTGGTTGACCACTCCCTGAGGGAGAGGCCAGGCGCCAAAAAATCCCGACAGCTGGCTACCAAACTAACCCTTTCGATCCCGGCACAGTCCATGCTCCCTTCAGGAGTAATTCGAGGTGCTGACACGGCACTGCAAAGAATTGGCGGACGCGGATTGACGGCGCGCCGGGCACGGCATTCCAGGTCGCAACAACCCGACGCTCCTCAAGACTGCGTCCTCGCCAAAGACGATCTGCCGAAGTCCGTGCGCCACACGTCAGTGCCCTGCCCGTCCCCGTCGGTGACGACGTAGTCGGGCCAGCGGTCAAACGCGGAGCAGGGATGGGATATCCCAAAGTCCACAGTATCGGAGACCTCCAGACCGGTTACTCCGGTAAGGACTGCGTGGTGATCGAAGAGATTCCGCACCGCTGCAGTTGCGCCATCCTTTGTGGCTCCTTCCGCCGTCCGCGCCGACAGGAAAGTGGGCAGTCCGGCGTCGTACGGAAGATCCCTTTTGCCTGCACCGACGACGGCGATACCCTTTTCCGGGGTGGACAGGACAACGGCGCGAACGGAAAGCGCGGGAATGAGGCCCGGAACGGGGCTCACGGCGGCGTACGTGCCGTGATCGTGGGTGACGTAGCAACCTGATCGGAGAACAGTCCTGGTTCCAGGGACCTGCCCGCCGTCAGGAAGGAACTCAGTGACCCGGTCCGGGAACGCGGAGCCGCCCATTGAATAGATGGGCGTGGCGGTCTCAAAGAAGGTCGCGGTTCCCAGGTATGTGTCCCTCACGAGCCGGCAGTGCCGGTCCACTGCCGTAACCGTATCTTCGGCCCTGCTGTTGGGCACGACGCCTTCGTAACCGGCGACGCCGACCAGCTTCAGGCCCGGCGTGTCCCGGACCATCTCGGCAAGGCGAAGGCCCTCGCCCACGCTGCGAACTCCTGTACGACCGCCGGGGGTTCCGACGTCGATCAGGACCTCGAGGGCGACCGTCCCGCCGTCGAACACCGCCGCCGCGGCCTTGATCCCGGCCGCAGAATCGACGAAACAACGGATTTCCCGGCCTGGATCTTCCTCCAGCCACGTAAGGACGCGCAGTAGCCCGAGCCTGTCGACGATCTCATTGGCAACGAGAATGCGGTCATGTCCCCAGCCCAGGGCCGAAGCGACTTGATCCACGGTGGCGACGGTTACGCCGACCGCGCCGGCAGCCAGCTGCCGCTCTATGATCGGCGACGACATCGTTGTTTTGACGTGCGGGGCGAGATCCACGCCGCGCTCGCGACACCACGCCGCCATGACCCGGATATTGCGGTCCAGGGCCGCGCTATCGAGCCGCAGCTGCGGGTAGGCCGGGCCGGCAGCGAACTGTGCCGCAAAGTCTCCATCAGCTCCGGTCTGGCTCTTGATCAGCTCGCTCACGCTATTCCCCTGTCGTTCGGTCCCAAAAGGCGCTTTCTGCCTCCGACAATCTACTTGGGTTTAAGGGGTCCGTGACTCTGGCAGTTTGAGTGGGGACCGGTTTTGCAGTCTGAGCGCGCGGGACGTCATATCCTGTGGCCCATGGGAGGCGCTTTGGGGTTGGGTGTGGCCCGTCGGATAGCCAGTCGTTGCTGATCTCAGTGGCTTTGGCGGCGTGCCGTTCGAGTTGGGCAGCGTGGGCAGAACCAGCGGGTGCTCTTCCCAGGGCACCGGCGCCTTCTCCTCGGAGGTAAACCGCTCGGGTTGGTCGGCACCGTGTCCTCGACGCGCTGCCGCCGTCGACCGCGGCGACCTGTCAGCATCGAATACTGGGGGGTCCACGTCCGCCAGGGAACTTCCGGCTCCGCCCTGCGGACCTTCACGTTGCGCCGGAACCCACTCTCCACCATGTGGCTCCTCGAAAGCATCAGCGACGGCGAAGAGACAACCGAAAATTGAACGACCAAACCATTAACGATCAGACGTGGGAGGGTATCCGGGCAGAATTTACGCCGCCGGCCCTCGGGCAGTTACTGCACCGGCTCTCCGAGCTCATGGAAGACCCCGAACCTGTGATGCAGCAGCCCGTCCGCGTCTTCATCGACGACGGCACCTTCTGCCCGGGATTCCAGTTCCTCCCCGGCAACCCCCGGTTCTCCGGTTGATGCGCGCCTGTGCCTGTGTGGGAGTAAGCTTTCTCGAGTGACACGGGGTGCCCTGGGTAACAGGGCTGAGATAAGACCCGTTGAACCTGATCTAGTTCGGACTAGCGAAGGGATGTTGCGGATGACTGTTCGCCTGACACCTGACCATATCTGCACGATGCTCGCCCGGTTGCGGGAGACAGGGCCATTGGTGCAGTGTCTGACCAACACGGTTGTGACAAACTTCACCGCGAATGTGCTTCTAGCCCTCGGGGCGGCGCCAGCCATGGCTGATGTCCCCACCGAAGCCGGCCAGTTTGCCCGGATAGCTTCCGGAGTTCTGATCAACGTGGGTACGCCCCACGCGGAGCAACGGGTCGCCATGGTCGAAGCCGCCTCGGCCGCTCAGGAGGCAGGCACTCCGTGGGTTCTTGACCCGGTCGCAGTCGGTGTCCTGCCGGTGCGTACTGCCCTTGCCAGTGAACTGCTCTCTTACGCCCCGACCGCTATCCGGGGCAACGCTTCAGAGGTTATCGCACTGGCCGGGTTGGGGGCAGGTGGCCGTGGTGTTGATGCCATCGATAGTCCCGAAAGTGCGCTGGCAGCGGCCGGCCGCCTGGCCAGTGTTCACGGTTCCGTCGTGGCCGTTTCCGGGGCCGTTGATCTGATTACTGATGGCATCGACGTGATCCGGATCGGTAACGGCCACCCCTATCTGACCCTGGTCACCGGGGGTGGCTGTGCACTGGGTGCGGTCACCGCAGCTTTTTTGGCCGTGGATGGCGACCGTATGGCTGCGACGGCTGCAGCCACCGCAGTGTATACCGTCGCTGCCGAAATCGCCGCTGCCGGCGCCTGCGGCCCGGGCAGTTTCGCGTTCGCGTTCCTGGATGCGCTGGGGTCTGTGGATGCCGAAATAATCCGGTCCAGAGTGGCTATCTCATGACGGGCGCCGGAAGGGCTGGCTTCACCCCGGGGATTTATCTGATTTCTGATGATCAGTTGTGCGGGGAACGCGGAGTGGTGGAGACGGTCAGCGCCGCTGTTGCCGGAGGCGTGCGAATGGTACAGATCCGGGAAAAAACAGCCAGCGCCGCCCGGTTCTACGATCTGGTGATGCGTACCGCGGATGCCGTCGGTGACCGGGCCACAGTGTTGGTGGATGACCGGGTGGATGTTTTTCTCGCCGCCCGGGCGGGCGGTGCGGCTGTCCACGGCGTCCATATCGGTCAAAGCGATCTTCCGGCACCCCAGGTCCGGGCAATTGTTGGCCAGGACGCGTTGATCGGGCTGAGCGCCAACACGGCCGAACATCTCGCGCATCTGCACGCCCTGCCATCAGGGACGGTGGACTATCTGGGCGTGGGCGTGATCCGTCCGACGTCGACCAAACCGGACCATCCGGCGCCCCTGGGCATCGAGGGGTTCGCCGCTATCGCTGCCGCTACGCTGCTGCCCTGCGTCGCAATCGGCGGCATAACCCCGGCCGATGTCAGGGCATTGAGGCGCGCCGGAGCGGCTGGCATCGCCGTGGTCTCAGCCATCTGTGCCGCCGAAAACCCTGCCCGCAGCGCCAAAGACTTTCTCAAGGAATGGACCCACTGAACACAGAAACCGCCGACATACCCCGCCCAGCCATATCTCCATTTCCGGTTCTCGCGCCGCTCCTAAATCGCGGCACCGCGCGGTCGGATAATCCCGGCAAAAACCGGCCCACCATCTATCCGGCACCAGCAAACGCTCCGCATACGCGGGGATAAGGACTTCTCGTGAACAAACGACGACGCTTACTCGTGGGCGCGGCCAGCGCCCTCACCCTTACCGCCATGGCAGCCCTGTCAGCCTGCGCCGGTGCGGGAGGAAATTCCACTCCGGCTTCTTCCGGGACCACACCCATTACCTTCGCCCTGGACTGGACGCCCAACACGAACCACACCGGGCTGTACGTGGCGCTCAACAAAGGCTATTTCGCCGCCGCCGGACTCGACGTCCAGGTACTGCCCTACAGCCAGTCCTCCACCGACACCCTCATCAACTCGGGTGCGGCGGACTTCGGAATCAGCTTCCAAAACACGGCGACGTTCGCCGCAGCAGCGGGGGTGGCCAACACCTCGGTCATGTCGGTGCTCCAACACGATGCCACAGCCATCGGCGTCCTGGCCAGCCGGAAGGACATTGCCAGCCCTAAAGACCTCGACGGTAAAACCTTCGGCACGGCCGGGCCCAGTGCCACGTTCCCTACCGAAGCCGCAGATGCCATCAGGAACGCCGGCGGAACAGGCAACTTCGGTCGCGTCACCCTGGGCACGTCCGCATACGAAGCCCTGTACGCCGGCAGGGTCGACTTCACCTCAGCCTTCAAGACCTGGGAAGGTATCGACGCCTCCCTCCGCGGCACTCCGATGAAGTTTTTCAACCTGCATGACTACGGCGTGCCGGACCAGTATTCGGTGATCATTGAAGGCAACGAGGAATGGATCAAGGGACACCCGGACGTGACCCGGAAGTTCGTCCAGGCCCTCCAAAAGGGTTACCAATATGCCGCAGCCGACCCCGACGCTGCCGCGAAAATACTTATTGACGCCAACCCCGGTATCTTCGCCAACGACCAGCTGGTCTACAAGAGCCAGGAAGAACTCAGTGCTTCCTACCTAAAGGACGCCAACGGCCAGGTCGGCACTCAAACAGCGGATCAGTGGAAGCAGCTGGCGGATTTCCTCTACGAGAACGCCCTGCTGGCCGATGAAAGCGGCAAACCCCTCTCCAAACCCCTTGACACGACGGCATTGTTCACCGATGAGTATCTGGCCGGCAAATAGCTCCCGCGCTCTCCCCTGTCCCGCACGCGGGCCGCGGGACCGAAACGGCAGAAAGGCAACGCTGTGAGTGAGAGTCCGGGAGACGGAGCGGGGTGTGGGGGGAAAGCGGGCCGCACCCGGAAAACGGGGTCTCCCCGCCGGTTTAGGACGCTCACCACCGCTGTGCCCCCGGCCGTGATTGTCCTCGCTCTCCTGGCAACCTGGCAGGGCGCAGTCGCTGCCGGCGGCCTGAAACCAACTGTACTTCCATCTCCGCAACGGATCGTGGAGCAAGGCTGGTTGGCGCGCGAGATCATCTGGGCCAACACGGTGCCGACGCTGCAGGAAACCATTCTTGGTTTCGCCGTCTCCCTGACCCTGGCCTGGGTCCTTGCCGTCGTCATCGACTTCTCACCGTGGCTTCGCCGGGCCCTGATGCCCCTGCTGGTGGCATCCCAGACCATACCGATCATCGCCATTGCCCCGCTGATGATCATCTGGTTCGGCTTCGGTCTGATGCCAAAGATCATGGTCATCGCTCTGGTCACGTTCTTTCCGGTGACCGTCGGCCTGATCGACGGCTTCAACCTCACCGACCGTGACGCGGGCAATCTGCTGCGCAGCATGGGCGCCAACCGGTGGAAGCAATTCGTCTATGTACGCCTTCCATCGGCTCTTCCTTCCTTCTTCACCGCCCTGCGGATCGGCATTGCCTACGCTGTTACGGGCGCCATTTTCGCCGAGTACATTGGCGCGCGGGAAGGGCTAGGTATCTACATGGCCACGATGAAAAACTCGTTCCGCACCGACCTCGTACTGGCAGCAGTCGCAGTCACCGCCTTCCTTAGTGTGGGCCTGTTCATGCTGACCTACGCCGCCGAGCGGCTGATCATCCCCTGGCACTCCAAGGAACGCAGGAACCGCCATGTCTGAACCCACCGCTGCCGCACCCAGGGTCGAAGTACGTGCAATTAACAAATCCTTCGAGCTGAGCCACGGACAATCCCGTTCCGTCATCAACAACATCAATTTCTCCGCACAGCAAGGAGAATTCCTTGCCATCATCGGTCCCAGCGGCTGCGGAAAGAGCACCCTGTTCAACATCATGGCCGGCCTGGAAAAACCCCGTGACGGCGAAATCCTCATCGATGGGCGCCCCGTCACCGGGGAACGTGAACACTTTGCCTACATGCCGCAAAAAGACCTCCTCTTTCCCTGGCGCACTATCCTTCAGAACACCGCTCTGGGTCTGGAAGTCTGCGGCGGAAGCAAAAAGACCGCGCGGGCACGTGCCGCCAGCCTCTTCCCGGCCTTCGGCCTGTCCGGTTTTGAGAACTCGCATCCCTTTGAGCTCTCCGGAGGAATGCGGCAAAGGGCCGCCCTGCTGCGCACGGTCGTCCAGGACCGTGACGTCCTATTACTGGATGAGCCCTTCGGCGCCCTCGATTCCCTCACCCGCACCGACATGCAGGCGTGGCTTCAAGACGTCTGGTCCCACAACTCCTGGACCGCGGTCCTGATCACGCACGACATCCGTGAAGCGATCTACCTGGCCGACCGGGTCGTCGTACTCAGCCCCCGGCCCGCCTCCGTGCGCCTAAACCTCCCCATCGACCTGCCCAGACCACGTCAGCTGTCGATGATGGCATCGGCCCGGTTCGCCCACTACGAACTTCAACTCCTCGAAACCCTTCACCGGCCCGGCAACCTCAACGACACCACGGATGCTGCCCACGGAAGGCCTCGGGCCTGAAAGGACAAAGCGAGAGGGGACTCCAGGGGAGGACGAACGTTCCTGACGGAAGGCTATCCAATACGCCCGCTTGGAGCCTCGGTGTCCTCACGAGGGACAAAGCCCCCTTGTTCGAGGCCTGTCCCGGACGGTATCGGATGATCGGAACCGCCGCCATGCCGTGGTGGCTCTCTTACGCAGGGGCGCCGACAGCCGGGCGGCCCAGCCCGAAATGCCCGCGCAGCGTCGAGGCGGTGTAGCGGGTGCGGAAGAGTCCCCGGCGCTGGAGGACCGGGATGACGTCATCGACGAACTCGTCCAAGGAATCGGGCAGCAGCGGGGGCATCAGGTTGAACCCGTCAGCGCCCCCGGAGCGGAACCAGAGCTCCATCTGGTCAGCGATCTGCTCCGGCGTGCCGACCATCGTGCAGTGGCCCCCTCCTGCGGCCAGGCGCCCCAGTAACTGCCGCACGGTGGGACGTTCAGTTTCAATAATGCGCAATATGGTGGCATAACGGCCCTGCGGCCCAGTAAATTCTGCCGCCGGCGGCAGGGACGGCACGGGGGCGTCCAGCTCCCAGCCGGTACAGTCCTGCTGCACGAACGTGCCCAGCCGTGTCAGGGATTCTCCGGTGGGCAGCAGCGCATCCGTCCGGTCCTGTTTGGCCCGGGCTTCGGCCGCGGTGGAGCCCACATACGTCACCAATCCGGGCATGATCGCTACCTTCTCCGGATTACGCCCGGCAGCAGCGATCCGCTGTTTCATATCCGCATAGTAGGCCTGGGCGCTGGGAAGATCGTAGGCCACGGCGTAAATCCCTTCCGCGTACCGGGCGGCAAGATCCCGGCCGGCACCGGAAGCACCGGCCTGGAACAGCACGGGGCGTCCCTGCGGGCCCCGGGGCACATTTAAGGGCCCCTCCACCCGGAAGTGATCCCCCTCATGATGCAACGGCCGGACCAGGGCCGGATCGGCGTAGAACCCGGCCCTGTCCCGAACCAGCGCATCATCAGCCCACGAGTCCCACAACCCCAGCGCTACCTCAATGAACTCTGCAGCGCGGCCATAGCGCTGCGCGTGGTCGGGCATCGCTTCCAGCCCATGATTGCGGGCTTCAGCATCGAACATGGACGTGACCACGTTCGCCCCGATGCGTCCGGCACTGATGTGATCCAGGGAGGCGAGCATCCGGGCGGCATGAAAAGGGGAATAAAAGGTGGCCGAGACGGTGCTGATAAGCCCGATGTTTTCCGTTGCCCGGGCCATGGCCGCCAGCGCAGTCAACGGTTCCAGAAACCATCTCGGACCTTCGCCGACGTCACCGGCGGACTGCCCGTCGGCGAAGAACACGGCATCGAACAGGCCGCGTTCGGCGCTTTGTGCGAGCCGCTCATAGTAACCGATCTCTCCGATCTGCTCCAGCGGCGATCCGGGCCGCCGCCAGGCAGCACCGTGGTGGCCGGCTCCCAGCAGGAAAGCGTTCAGATGCATTTGCCGTTTCCCGTTCATCGCCAGGCCGCCTAGTCCATGACCAGTCCGCCGTCGACCACCAGGTTCTGCCCGGTAACCGACCGCGCCCAGGGCGAGGCGAAAAACAAGATGGCATCGGCGAACTCGGCCGGGGTGGTGACCTTACCCAGGGGTGTCGAAGCGGCAATGTAGTCAAAGACCTCCTCCGGGGTTGCGGCGCTGGCATCGGTGGTGCGCAGCAGGCCGCCGGAGACCATGTTCACGGCAATATTGTGCTGCCCCAGATCCTTGGCCATGGTGCGGGTCAATGACAGCAGGGCGGCCTTGGCCGCGGTGTAGTCGTGGTACGGGACCACCGGGTTCTGGAACAGATTGGTCCCGACGTTGATGATGCGCCCAAACCCGTGGCCACGCATCCCCTCCAAAGCCTGCTGGGTCGTGTTCAAAGCCCCCCGGACACTGCCGCCGAATTGTGCTTCAAAATCCGCCCATGAAATATCCCCGGCACCGGAGCGGGCATCACCGTTAAACGAGAAATCGGCCAGCGCATTATTGACCACAGTGGTGACGGCGGAACCGAAATGGGACCGGGCCTGCTCCAGCATCACCGACACCTGACCGGCGTCGGTGACGTCAGCCTGCAGGGCAACAGCGTGCTCGGGGCCATAACCGGCGGCCAGTTCCCCGGCGGCTTCGGCGCTGTAGCGGTAATTGATAACCACGCGCGCCCCCCGGGCCGCGAACGCCTGCACAATGCTGCTGCCCAGACCGCGGCCACCGCCGGTCACAAGAACGATTTGTTCTGCCAGTTCCATCAGTTTCTTCACCTTCGGATAAGGCGAAGGGATGCGATCCGGGCACTAGGACCGTGCGAACCGTTGCAGGACATCCCTTCGCTAGTGTCAACTAGATCAGGTTCAACGGGTGTCATCTCAGCCGGGCCAACAAGCCGCCCGGCACCCCGTGTCACTGGGATCGATTATACCCACCCCCGACCAAACCAGCGCCCTCACCTGGCCGTGCTGCCGCCGTGCCCTGCCCGAACTGTTTCCTAAACGGCTGTCGTGCCGGACACCGCGGCGCGACTGCCGGGCTTCCCGTACCTCAGGGCTCCTGACATGGTCACATATTCGGTGTGATGTCAGTGGCGGTTTTTGATGCCGAACTGCAGTACCAGGCTGGTGCCGGGGTAGACGGTTT
>NZ_JBEPNK010000024.1:0-62459 GCF_040546245.1 Arthrobacter sp. UYEF3 | reverse complement strand
GCACGCCGCTTCTTCAAGAACGACATCCACTCAATCGTGGTCCGTTCCCTGCAGATGCTGGCACGCCGCGGCGAGATCGATGCCCAGGCACCGGCACAGGCCATCGAGAAATACCGCCTGCTCAACGTCAACGCCGGCACCACCGGGGGCGCGGGCGGGGAGGCTTAAACGGCGCGCCAGAACCAAAAACAGCAACCGCGCAGGAACGCCCGACGGCGGTTCCCACCTTGGGTGGGGCCGCCGTCGGGCGTTTAACCCGTGGTGATCCAGCCCAAGGCGACTTGTAGCCTTTGCACAAATGGAGCTTGGACGGCAGGCACCGTATGCTCGAAGCATGGCAGAGCCCACCACCACTCCCGTAAAGCGCAAGCCGGCCGAGCGGGCACTGACCCCGGAGAAGGCCGAGACGCTCAAAAAGCTCCGATCCAGCGTGGGCAAGCTATCCACCACGACCCTGCGCCAGCTGGAGAAATCGCTGCCCTGGTACAGCCGGCTGAACTCCGACGAACGCTCCGCCCTGGGCATGGTCGCGCAGAACGGCATCGCCGCGTTCGTCACCTGGTTCGAGCGGCCCAGCTCGCCCTCGTGGATCCTCTCCGACGTCTTCGGCACGGCACCAACCGAGCTGACGCGCTCGATCAGCCTGCAGAAAGCGCTTCAGCTGATCCGGGTCGTCGTGGAGGTGGTTGAGGATCAGGTGCCGGTCATCGCGCCGCAGGCCGACCAGTCCGCCCTCCGCGAGGCGGTACTGCGTTACTCGCGTGAGGTGGCATTCGCCGCGGCGGATGTCTACGCCCGCGCCGCCGAGACCCGCGGCTCCTGGGACACGCGGCTGGAGGCGCTTATTGTCGACGCGATCCTGCGCGGCGAAAACACCGATGCGCTGCGTTCCCGGATTGCCGCGCTGGGCTGGAAAGCCCAGGAACGCTTCACCGTGATGGTGGGAAATTCCCCGTCGGAACCGAGCGCCAGCTACGTCAGCGAACTGCGCCGCACGGCCGGCCGCTTCGCCGAGGACGCCCTCGTCGGCATCCAGGGCGACCGGCTCATCCTCATCCTCGGCGGGGTGCAGGACCGCGAAACCGCCTGCCAGAAACTCAGCGAACTCTTCGCCCCGGGCCCCGTGGTCTACGGGGCCGAGGCCCATTCGCTGCCGGAGGCCAGCAGCTCCGCCCAGTCAGCCTTCGCCGGCCTGACCGCCGCCCGGGCCTGGCCGTCCGCGCCGCGCCCGGTGGCAGCCGACGACCTGTTGCCGGAGCGCGTGATCTCCGGAGACGACGCCGCCAGGCGCTCCTTGGTCAAGAACATCTACCGGCCCCTGCTCGCCGCGTCAAACGGCCTCGTGGAAACCCTCGGGAGCTACCTGGAACTGGGCCATTCACTCGAAGCGACGGCCCGCGAACTCTTTGTCCACGCCAACACCGTCCGGTACCGGCTCAAGCGGGTTTGCGATGTCACCGGCTGGGACCCGCTGATCCCCCGGGAGGCTTTTGTGCTTCAGGCGGCGCTGGTGGTGGGCCGGCTTTCGGCCCCGCCCAGACCCTCCACGGAACGCCAGACGTCCCGCAACAACACCTGACCCGTTGTAGACTTCCTACAAACTGACCCAGTGAGCTTGGTGCATGAAAGTACCGATGAATCACGCGGCAATTTGGAAAGCTGGATACGTGCTTGCAATCGTCTGCCCTGGACAGGGCTCCCAGACCCCTGGTTTTCTGGCCCCCTGGCTGGAACTGCCTCCCGTCGCAGGCCAGCTGGCCTCCCTTAGCGAAATAGCAGGTATCGACCTCACCGCGCACGGAACCACTTCGGACGAGGAGACCATCAAGGACACCGCCGTCGCGCAGCCCCTGATCGTCGCCGCCGGACTCGTGGCCGCCAAGTCCCTCTTCGACGTCGAACTGGACACCCTACCGGTCATTCTCGCCGGACACTCGGTCGGCGAGATCACCGCCTCCGCCCTGGCCGGGGTCCTGACCGAAACCGAGGCCATGACCTTCGTCCGCGAACGCGCCAACTCGATGGCCGCCGCGGCCGCGGCCGCGCCCACCGGCATGAGCGCCGTCGTGGGCGGAGACCCCGCCGAAGTACTGGCCGCAATCGAGGCCTGCGGCCTTACGCCGGCCAACGTCAACGGCGCGGGCCAGACCGTCGCCGCCGGCACCCTGGATCAGCTCGAGGCGCTCGCCAAGAATCCGCCGGCCAAGGCCCGCGTTATCGCGCTGAAGGTCGCCGGCGCGTTTCACACCTCGCACATGTCCCCGGCCGTGGTGGCGCTGCAGGCTCTCCGGCCCTCCCTGCACCCACGGAATCCGCAGGTCCCCCTCCTGTCCAACTTCGACGGCGCCGAGGTCACCGAGGGCGGCGCCGCCCTCGGCAGCCTGATCGCCCAGGTGTCGCGTCCGGTCCGTTGGGACCGCTGCATGGAGACCCTCGTGCAGCGCGGCGTCACCGGCGTGATCGAACTGGCTCCGGCCGGAACGCTGGCCGGCCTGGCCAAGCGCGGGATGCCGGGCGTGAAGACCGTCACCGTCAAGACCCCGGATGACCTTTCCGCCGCCTTGGCCCTATTCGCAGAACTGGAGGGAGTGAAATGAGCGCTCCAACCCTGAAGCAGGCCCCTATCAACGCGAACACGCGGGTGATGAGCGTGGGCGCCTACCGGCCCGACGTCATCGTCACCAACGAGGACGTCTGCCAGTGGATCGATTCCTCGGATGAATGGATCCGGCAACGCACCGGCATCATCACCCGGCACCGGGCTGCCGCCGACGTCAGCGTCATCGACATGGCCGAGGGCGCCTCCCGCGAGGCTCTGCAGAGGGCAGGCGTCGACGCCTCCGAACTGGGAGCCGTGATCGTTTCCACCGTGACGCACCCCTATGCCACTCCTTCGGCCGCTGCCAGCCTTGCCGACCGCATCGGCGCCACTCCCGCGCCGGCGTTCGACATCTCGGCCGCCTGCGCCGGGTACTGCTACGGCATCGCCCAGGCGGACGCCCTGGTCCGCTCCGGCGCGGCCAAGTACGTGCTGGTAGTCGGGGCCGAGAAGCTTTCCGACGTCATCGATAACACCGAACGCACCATCTCCTTCCTGCTCGGGGACGGTGCCGGAGCCGTCGTCATCGGCCCGTCCGACACCCCCGGCATCGGCCCCTCGGTGTGGGGGTCGGACGGCAGCAAGTGGGACGCCATCGGTATGACCCACTCCATGCTCGACATCCGCGACTTCGCAGCCGGCAAGCGCGACAGCGCCCTCACCGAGGGTGAGGCCGCGGCAACCGAAGCCGACCTGTGGCCCACCCTGCGCCAGGACGGGCAGACGGTGTTCCGCTGGGCGGTCTGGGAAATGGCCAAGATGGCCCAGCAGGCCCTCGACGCCGCCGGCGTCACTGCCGAGGACCTCGTAGCCTTCATCCCGCACCAGGCCAACATGCGGATCATTGACGAGATGGCCAAGAAGCTCAAGCTACCTGAGACCGTCAAGATCGCCAGGGATATCGCCGAAGCCGGCAACACCTCGGCAGCCTCCATCCCCCTCGCCACCCACCGATTGCTGCAGGACAACCCTGAACTGAGCGGCGGACTGGCCCTGCAGATCGGGTTCGGAGCCGGGTTGGTCTTCGGCGCCCAGGTGATTGTGCTTCCGTAAGGGGCCACCGCACTTCCTCCGTTGTTGGCATTCCTCAACAGCACGGATTCCCAAACCAAGCCGAACCCTCGGCTTGAATCAGTTCGCCAGAGACGACCGGAATAAGCACCGGGAGCCTACGGCGCCAACAAGAAAAGGAGCCATCAATGGCTAGCAACGAAGAAATCCTGGCCGGACTGGCTGAAATCGTCAACGAAGAAACTGGTCTGGCCCCGGAGGCTGTCGAGCTGGACAAGTCCTTCACCGAGGACCTGGACATCGACTCCATCTCGATGATGACCATCGTGGTCAACGCGGAAGAAAAGTTCGGCGTGCGCATCCCGGACGAAGAGGTCAAGAACCTCAAGACCGTCGGCGATGCTGTCAGCTTCATCGCCACCGCCCAGGCCTGATTCCCGCCTGCCCCTTGGCTTCGGCCGGCTCCTGCCGGACCGGTGGCCGGCCCGGGACGCTTCAACAGCTTCCCGGGCCGGCACCCCGCAGCCTTCTTTGAGCACGACCCCCGAGCTTTTAGCACGACCCCCGAATATTTCCTACGCAGGCCCGGCCGCTCCAGCAAGTTCCGGACACGGCAGGCGCACCGACAGAGAGAGATCCCATGGCACGCAAAGTAGTCATTACCGGTCTGGGTGCCACCACGCCCATCGGCGGCGATGTCCCCACGATGTGGAAGAACGCGCTGAAGGGCGTCTCCGGCGCGCACACGCTTGAGGACGACTGGGTGGCCAAGTACGAGCTGCCGGTGCACTTCGCGGCACGCGCATCAACCCCCGCCCTCGAAGTCCTGAGCCGGGTCGAAGCCAAGCGCATGGACCCGTCCACCCAGTTCGCCGTTGTGGCCTCCCGCGAGGCCTGGGCCGACGCCGGCATCACCGACATCGACCACGACCGCCTGGCCGTAGCATTCGCTACCGGCATCGGCGGTGTTTGGACCCTCCTGGACGCCTGGGACACCCTGCGCGAAAGAGGCCCCCGCCGCGTCCTGCCCATGACCGTGCCGATGCTGATGCCGAACGGCCCCGCTGCGGCTGTCAGCCTTGATCTGGGTGCCCGCGCCGGCGCCCATACCCCCGTCTCTGCCTGCGCCTCCGGCACCGAAGCCGTGCATGTGGGACTGGACCTGATCCGCTCCGGCAAGGCCGACGTCGTCGTCTGCGGCGGCGCGGAGGCCGCCATCCACCCGATGCCGATTGCCGCCTTCGCCTCGATGCAGGCGCTCTCGCGCCGCAACGACGATCCCGAGCACGCGTCACGGCCCTACGACCGCGACCGCGACGGCTTCGTCATGGGTGAGGGCGCCGGCGCGCTGGTCCTCGAAGCCGAGGAACACGCGATCGCCCGCGGCGCCCGGATCTACGCCGAGCTGGCCGGCACCTCGGTGACCGCCGACGCGTACCACATCACCGCCCCGGACCCCGAGGGGCTTGGCGCCATCCGGGCGCTCAAGGCGGCCATGTTCGACGGCCGGATCCAGGCCGAGGACGTGGTGCACGTCAACGCGCACGCCACCTCCACCCCGGTCGGCGACAAGCCCGAATACACTGCCCTCAGGGCCGCCCTCGGCAACCACATCGACAGCGTGGCGGTCTCCGCCACGAAGTCCCAGATGGGGCACCTGCTGGGCGCCTCCGGAGCGGTGGAAGCCGTGTTGACCGTGCTGGCGGTGTACGAGCGCAAGGCTCCGCTGACCATCAACCTCGAGAACCAGGACCCGGAGATCCCGCTGGACGTGGTCACAACCGAACGCGCCCTGCCCGGTGGCAGCATCGTGGCGCTGAGCAACTCCTTCGGCTTCGGCGGCCACAACGCCGTCATCGCAGTCCGCAGCCTCTAGGCGCACACCCCTCGAAACGACAGATGGCGGCAATGTTCCCGGTGAACACTGCCGCCATCTGTCATTTGGCGTTGCTGTGGAGCGCGTCCGACGACGGCGCCATGCAAGACTGGGCGACTGCGTGGCGTGCTGATAACCAGTTAGTCAACAGACTGGACACAATGTCAGCCGGGCTGGCGATATGACGGCTAGCGCCTAGTTCAAGAAGAACATTGCCCCCATCTGTCATGTGCCCTTGCTACGGAGTGGGATGTTGATTTGTCCTGCGGAGGTCCGGGTCAGGAAGGCACCGCTGTTAGCCGACCTGCTTTTAGCCGACCTGCTTTTAGCCGACCTGGTGGAGCCAGCGCACCGGGGCGCCTTCGGCGGCGTGCCGGAATGGTTCGAGCTCCTCGTCCCATGCCTCGCCAAGCGCCAGCGAGAGTTCGTGGTAGACCGCGGCGGGGTCGCCGGCGCCGGACTCGTAGGCGTACCGGATGCGGTCTTCGGAGACCATGATGTTGCCGTGCACGTCTGTGACGGCGTGGAAGATGCCGAGTTCGGGAGTGTGCGACCAGCGGCCGCCGTCGACGCCCTGGCTGGGTTCCTCGGTGACCTCGTAGCGGAGGTGAGCCCAGCCGCGGAGAGCGGACGCCAATTGGGCCCCCGTGCCCGGCGTTCCGGTCCACGACAGTTCGGCCCGGAACATTCCGGGCGCAGCGGGCTGGGCAGTCCACTCGAGATCCGTCCGCTTGTCCACGACAGACCCAATGGCCCACTCAACGTGGGGGCACAGGGCGGTCGGGGCCGAGTGAACGAACAGGACACCACGGGTTAGTGCAACAGACATTCCATCCTCCATAGCTATAGGTACGTCTTCCCCAACGACCTCTGCCTGGATGTCCGTCTGTTGCGCGGATCCGCGTGCGGGGCGGTTGCCCCTGCCAGACTATTCAGTTATTTGAAAGCATTAGCAAAGCCCCGCGTTTGCAAAAAATGGTCCGGATCACAAGTGGTGAGGGATGCTCACGAGCTTCAATCACCACTTGAAAGTTGCCGGGCGTGAGTTTCATTCTGCCGTACCCCGGCTATTTACGCCAGCGCAATTCGGCGCGTCGCCCCCGGCGAGTCGTTTTGGCTACCGGACGCGTCGACCGGGCGGTCCGGGGCCGTCACCTTACGGCGCGGGAGGCTGGCAGCTCAAGCCCGCGGATGGGCCTGCTGGTAGCTCTTGCGGAGCCGGTCGACCGAGACGTGCGTATAGATCTGGGTGGTGGCCAGACTGCTGTGACCAAGGATCTCCTGCACGGCACGGAGGTCCGCCCCGCCGTCGAGCAGGTGAGTTGCGGCCGAATGCCGCAAGGCGTGCGGACCGGTCGCCGAGGTGTCCCCCAGCCCGTCCAGCAGCCCCTTCACGACGCTGCGGACCTGCCGCTGGTCCATCCGCCTGCCACGGGCGCCCAGGAAGAGCGCCGGACCCGAACCTTCCCCAACCAGAGCCGGACGTCCGCGGCGCAGCCAGTCGTCAACGGCGTGCGCCGCCGGGAGTCCGTATGGCACCGTGCGCTCCTTGTTGCCTTTGCCGATGACCCGCAGGGTCCGGCGGTCCGGGTCGAGATCGTCCACATCCAGGCCGGACAGCTCACCGACGCGCACACCGGTGGCGTAGAGCAACTCCAGTATGGCGCGGTTCCGCAGGGCCATCGGCTTGCCCTCGGCTGCGGCCGACTCGGCTCCGGCCACGAGCCGCTGCACCTGCCCCAGCCCCAGCACACCGGGCAGGGACTTTTCCCGTTTCGGGGCCATCAGCCGCAGCGCCGGGTCGACGGCAATGAATTCCTCGCGGACGGCCCAGGCGGTGAAGGCCCGGGCTGTGGCGGCGTGCCGGGCCAAGGTGGCGCGGGACTTTCCAGCTTCGCTCTGGGCGCCAAGCCAGCGGCGCAGGGTGCCGAGTTCGAGATCCGCCATTTCCCCGGCACCCTCCGTGACCGCATGCACCAGCAGGCTTCCGACGTCGGAGAGGTAGGCGCGCACGGTGTGGACCGAACGGCCACGCTCCGCTTCCAGGTAGCGGCCGAAGCCGCTGGCAGCTTCGGCGAGCGCTGCGGGCAGTTGTTGCTGTGTTGGCACCGTTCCACTCTGCCAGTAATTACTCCGGCTCTGCCGCAGCCCGACGGCGTGCCGGGGTGTCGGCCGGTCCCGCGCCTCATCCCGCCGCTGTGGACCGTTTCCAGCCGGCGCCTCGGGATTCGGCCAGGCCCATCAGGCCAAGCCGGCCAAGACCTGCGCGGACCGAGTCCTGGCTCAGCCCGGCGACGGTGGCGAGCTTCTCGACGTTGCTCGTGATCCGCAGCGGAAGGGCGTCCAGCAGGATCAGATCTTCGAGGGTCAGTCCATCGTGGGCCTCGACCCTGCCTGGCTTGACCTCCGGCAACGAGTCACCGCTCGGCGAGGCCAGTTCGGCGATCTCGCCTGCGTCAGTGACGCACACGGCCCCGCCTTCGCGCAGCAAGCGGTGGCAGCCGGCCGAATTGGCACTGTGCACCGACCCGGGCACCGCCCCGACTGCCCTGCCCAGGGTCTCGGCATGGTGGGCTGTGTTCAGTGCCCCGGACCGCCACCGTGCCTCCACCACGACGGTGACCGCGGCCAGCGCCGCGATGAGTCTATTTCGCTGCAGGAAGCGGTATCTGGTAGGCGCCGACCCCGGCGGGACCTCGGCGAGCACGGCACCCTGGTTGGCGACTGCCCGGAGCAGGTCCTCGTTGCCGGCGGGGTAGAACCGGTCCACTCCCCCGGCCATGACGGCGATGGTGGGCAGGCCGCCGGCGGCACCGGCCAGGGCGGCCCGATGGGCGTGGGCGTCGATGCCGTAGGCTCCGCCGGAGATGATGGTGAACCCCCTCTGGGCCAGGGCGTAGGCAAGGTCGCCCGTCACGGCGGAGCCGTATGAAGTGCTGTCCCGGGAGCCCACCAGTGCAATAGCCTTGTTCACCGCCGGCAACTCCTGTTCCACACCGCGCCACCACAGGCAGAGGGGCTCCTGGAGGCCCAGGTCTGCGAGCTGGCCGGGCCATAGCACGTCCGTCGGTATGATCAGTCGTCCGCCGAGGCGCTGCACGGTCGCGAGGTCACGCGCCGGCGCCAGGTCAGGAACCCGCGGCGCCCAGCGTTTCAGTGCCATGCCCAGGCCGGTCCAGCCGCTGCCTGCGCCGTTTTCCTCCAGCACCCGGGACAATTCCTGCTCCAGCCCGGGACTTGCCGCCAGTTGCCCGGTCGCGATCCTTAGGGCCGCTTCTGCCCCGGCCACGCGGACGAGGGCCAGGCCTGCGGCGTCCTGGGGCTCCAGAAGCCTGGACAGTGCCGCCCGGGCAGTCCTTTCGTTGTCAGTCATGGTGTTGCATTCTCCTCACGCTGTGGGTCCATTGGCGGGTCGGGATAGCTGCCTCAGGCGGCGGCCGCTGTGGCCTGACGAAGGCCGAGCGCCTGGCCGATGTCGTCTGCATGGGGGACGTCACCGCCGGCGAGGTCCGCCAGGGTCCACGCCAGGCGCAGGACTCGGTCATAGCCGCGGGCCGTAAGGGCGCCGCGTTCCAGCGCCCGGTCGAGGATGCGGGTTGTTGGGCCGGCCAGCCGCAGCGGCCCGCGGAGCACCCGCCCCGGTACCTGCGCATTCGTTTCCAGACCGAGCGGCCGAAGCCGGTCGAGTTGCCGCTCCCGGGCGGCCCGCACCCGGGCCGCGATTTTGGCCGTACTCTCTTCGGCGCGGGGCTGGCCGAAGTCTGCCAGCGCCACGCGTTCAACCTCGAGCTGAATATCGACCCGGTCCAACAGCGGCCCGGACAGCCTGGCGAGGTAGCGGCGGCGCATCATCGGGGTGCAGGTACAGTCGATGCCCTTGCCGGAGGCCTTCCCGCAGGGGCACGGGTTGGCAGCGAGGACCAGCTGGAATCTGGCAGGATAGGCCGCCGTGCCGGCCGAGCGGTGAATGACCAGTTCGCCGCTCTCGAGCGGCTGCCGGAGTGCGTCCAGGACGCGTCGTTCATACTCCGGGGCCTCGTCAAGGAACAGCACGCCGCGGTGGGCACGTGAGGCCGCACCCGGACGCGGAAGTCCCGATCCGCCGCCGATGATCGCGGCCGCTGTGGCGGTGTGGTGCGGGTTCTCGTAGGGCGGCCGCCGCAGCAGCGTGACTGTGGCAGAGGGCAGCGAACTCAATGAATGGATGGCTGTCACCTCCATGGCCGCCCTGTCCCCGAGGTCCGGCAGCAGGCCGGGCAGCCGTTCGGCGAGCATCGTCTTGCCGGCCCCCGGTGGCCCGGTGAGCAGGACGTGGTGCGCCCCGGCCGCTGCCACTTCCAGGGCCCGGCGCCCGTCGCCCTGGCCCGAGACGTCGCACATATCCGGCACGACGCCGGCCGAGGCCGCGGCCGGCGTCGTGCCGGCCGGTTCCCCGTCTTCCGGTTCGAAATCCAGGGCCAATTCCTGCGGGTCCGCGCCGAAGTCGAAGGCCAGCCGGGCCAGGGTCCGGTAGCCGCGGACTTGGGCGCCGGGAACCAGCGCGGCTTCGGCGGCGTTGGCCTGCGCCACCACCACGTCCGGATAGCCGGCCTGCACGGCGGCCATGACGGCAGGGAGGATGCCGCGAACGGGGCGCAGACGCCCGTCCAGGCCAAGTTCCGCGATGAAGACATGCCGTCCGGTGGGACGCAGGTCGTTGGCAGCAAGCAGGACTGCCATTGCGATGGACAGGTCAAAGCCGGAGCCTCGCTTGGGCAATGACGCCGGGATCAGATTCGCGGTGATCTTCCGTCGGCTCAGCGGGATGCCGGAGTTCTGCGCTGCGGATCGAATCCGTTCCTTCGCCTCGTTAAGTGAGGCGTCCGGCAGGCCCAGGATCACGAACGCCGGAAGGGTCTGGCCGATGTCGGCTTCGACCTCCACGATGAAGCCGTTCAGGCCGACCAGTGCCACCGAATAGGTCCGTCCCAGGGCCATCTACCCCACCCCTTTGAGGTGTTCGATGGACGGACCGCCGGTGCCGTCGTCGAGCACGGCGATGACGTCTACGCGGCGAAGCGGCCTACGCATCTCATGGTCCCGGCACCACGCCGAGGCCAACCTATGCAGCCGCGCGAGCTTGTCCACGCCGACGGCTTCGAAGGGGTGCCCGTAGGCGACGGATTTGCGGGTCTTGACCTCGGCGATGACCAGCGCGTCCCCGTCGAGCGCCACAATATCGATCTCACCCTCGGGGCAGCGCCAGTTGCGGTCCACAATGCGCATGCCCTGGGCTTCGAGGAAGCCGGCGGCGAGTTCTTCGCCGCGCCGGCCCAGCACGTCCTTAGCTCTCATGCCTCCAGCGTGCGTGCTCCGGGAACGCCGACACAGTGGGCTGCCGGGCTATGTGGGTAACTCCGGGCGGTGGCTAGCTAAAGCCGGGAATCAGTTCCCCAGACCCTCCACCTTGGGCAGAGCCAGTTCCTCGTTGCGCGGAAGCTCCTCGACGTTGACGTCCTTGAAGGTGATGACGCGGACGCTCTTAACGAACCGGGCGGAGCGGTAGACGTCCCAGACCCACGCGTCCTGCAGCGTCAGGTCGAAGTAAACCTCGCCGTCGGCGCTGCGGGCCTGCAGGTCCACGTGGTTGGCCAGGTAGAAACGCCGTTCGGTCTCGACCACATAGCTGAACAGCCCGACGACGTCGCGGTATTCGCGGTAGAGCTGCAGCTCCATGTCGGTTTCATAGTTTTCCAGGTCTTCGGCACTCATGGTTCCATCTTGCACCATCGCGCGCCGACGGCGCGCCATGGCCCGTCCCGACGCCGCCCCCCGCTTGGCGCCGGCACCCCCCACACTTAGTCGCGGAGCAGCTGCCAGCTGACGCGGTGGTACGGGGACGGACCCGCGGCGCGGAGCGCGTCCTTGTGCGCGGCGGTGCCGTAGCCCTTGTTTTCGCTCCAGCCGAAGTCCGGATACTCGGTGTGCAGGGCAGTCATCTGGCGGTCGCGTTCGACCTTGGCCAGCACGGATGCCGCGGCCACGCTGAGGCACTGCATGTCGGCCTTTACCAGGGTGTGCACCGGCGCGTCGCAGCCCGGTTCCTGCGGTCCGTCGTCGAACAGGGAGGCCTGCGCCACGGGTGACAGCCAGTTGTGGCTGCCGTCCAGCAGCACCACATCCGGCGTCACGCCCGCGGCCAGCACCGAGAACCAGGCCCGGTTTCCGGCGAGCCTGAGCGCACCGATGATCCCGAGCGCATCAATTTCCGCGGCGGAGGCGTGCCCCACGGCGGAGGCGACGCCCCAGCTCCGTACCAGTGGCTCGAGCCGCTCCCGGTCCGCCGCCTTGAGCAGCTTACTGTCCCGGACGTCCGCCAGAAGCTTCTGCTGGTGCAGGTCCACGACGGCGATTCCGACGCTGACGGGCCCGGCCAGGGCGCCGCGGCCCACCTCGTCGACCCCGGCGAGCAGCCGGGCGCCGGAGCCGCGGAAGCGGCGCTCGTAGTCGAGGGTTGGAGCTGCGGACACGGCTGCTGTCCCTACTTTCCGGCCGCGGCCGGGACGCCGCGGAAGACTTCCGGGTAATTGTCCAGGGCCGTGATCCGGTTCAGCGGCCAGGCGATCACGGCGGCTCTGCCTTCGATGTCGGCCACGTCGATGAAGCCGCCGCTGCTGTCCGTGTGGGCGCGGGAATCGGCGGAATGGTTCCGGTTGTCGCCCATCACCCAGACTTTGCCCGCGGGCACCACCACGTCGAAGTCGCGCACCTGCGGCACCTCGGCGCTGTTGATGTACTTTTCGTCCAGTGGCGCCCCGTTGACGGTGAGCCGGCCGCTGCCGTCGCAGCAGACCACGTGGTCGCCGGGCAGGCCGATGACGCGCTTGACGAGGTGCTGTTCGGAGTTGTCCGGCAGCAGGCCCACGAAGGTCAGTGCGTCCTGCACGCCGGCGAACGCTCCGGCCGGTTTTTTGGCGGCAGGGGCCAGCCAGCCCTTGGTGTCGCGGAACACGACGACGTCGCCGCGCTGCATGGCGATCGGCTCCGGCACCAGCAGGTTGACGAAGATCCGGTCGTTGACGTCCAGCGTGTTCATCATCGATTCGGACGGGATATAGAACGCCCGGAACAGGAACGTCTTGATCAGGAAAGACAGCACGACGGCGATCACCACCACCGTGGCGACTTCCTTGAACCAGAGGAACGCGGGGCTGCGGCCCTCCCGGGCCGTCGCCCGGCGCGCTCGCGCCGGCGTCCGCTGGACCGCGGCGTGATCGCCGGAAGTCGGCGAGGAGGTCGCCGGGGGCTCGTCGCGCCCTTGCGGATCAGGTGTCCGGGGTCCGGTCTCGGGCATCTACTGTCCGTTCTTCATCGTCGTGTCTTTAATGTCGGGCGGCTTCGTTGGGCCGGGGTATTGCTGCAAATCTATCAAGCGGCCAGATGATCTGCGCCGGCCGGCCAACGATCCGGTCCAGCGGGACCATTCCGCCGCCCGGCGCGCCCAGCAGGCTGCGGGAATCGGCCGACTTGGACCGGTGGTCCCCCATCAGCCAGAGCCGGCCGTCGGGGACTATCACGCTGAACTTTAACTGGCTTGGGGCATCGCCGGCATACAGATAGGGTTCCTCAACTAGCTGGCCGTTGACTGTGAGCCGGCTGTCCGCATCGCAACAGACCACGTGGTCGCCGGGCAGGCCAATGACGCGTTTGACATAGGTCGTGTCGCTGCCGGTCAGGCCCAGCCAGTGGCCGGCGCCGGCAAGGAAATCGGCCGCAGGGCCTTTGCCGCTGTTGAGCGGGGCGAAGGAACCGCGGCCATCGAATACCACGAGGTCGCCGCGGCGGACCGGTTCGAAGGCAAAGTCGGTGCGTGATACTACGATCCTGTCCCCGTCGCGGAGCAGCGGTTCCATCGACGCCGACGGGATGTAGTAAACGTCCAGCCAGAGCGAGCGGACCAGGCCGCTGATGACCACCGCGAGGACCAGGCATAGCAACGCAAAACGCCAGCCCAGTTTCCTGGGCCGGCGTCTTGTCTGTTCCATGATCCGTGTCCTCTGGCGCTCTTCTAAATTGAACAGCGCAGTGGCGGCTGGTCGCGGCGCATGCCGGACCTCGTCCGTGGATCCGCTGGGAAAGTCCGGTGGACTTACTTGGCGGTCTGGAAGTCGCGCTTTTCCTTGATCTTCGCAGCCTTACCGCGCAGTGCACGCATGTAGTAAAGCTTGGCGCGGCGCACGTCCCCCTTGGAGACGAGCTCGATCTTGTCGATGATCGGGGAGTGTACCGGGAAGGTACGCTCCACGCCGACGCCGAAGGAGACCTTGCGGACGGTGAAGGTTTCGCGGACGCCGTCGCCCTGGCGGCCCAGGACGAAGCCCTGGAAGACCTGGACGCGGGAGTTCTTGCCTTCGATGATGTTCACGTGCACCTTGATGTTGTCACCCGCGCGGAACTCGGGAACATCGTTTCGCAGCGAAGCTGCGTCTACGGAATCTAGGATATGCATTGATCCACTCCTGGCGAACGCCACAGGTCATTCACGTTGGGTCACGGCGGCCAAGCCCGGGCGCATTCACGCACCGGAAATTCCCGCCGAAAGTTTTGTCGTTCCGGCTCTGTCAGGAATTGACCGGGCCGGGGTGCCGCTGTTGGTGACGCTCCCCCTGTGGCAGGTTCGCAACCCAGCAGGCACAAGCACTAATTTTGCCACATTCCGGCGCGTTTTGGTGAATTGGCTTAGGCGGATCGGCTTGGTTCAAGCGTCGGGGCGGCGCTGGAGCCGGCCGTCGACGACGTCGTAACCGAGTTCTCCAAACGCCGTCCGGTCCGCGCGGGGCAGCTTGCCGGCGTCGAACACGTCGAGCAGGTCGGGGCGGCGTTCAGCGGTGCGCCGGTATTGTTCGTGCCGCCGCCACTGCGCGATCTTGCCGTGGTTGCCGCTCAGCAGCACTGCGGGAACCTCGCGGTCCCGCCAGCTCGACGGTTTGGTGTAGACGGGATATTCGAGCAGGCCGTCGGAGTGCGATTCCTCCACGAGCGACTCCGGGTTGCCGACGACGCCGGGCAGCAGGCGCCCGACGGCCTCGACCATGGCCAGCACGGCCACCTCGCCGCCGTTCAGCACGTAGTCTCCCAGACTCATGGGCCGGACGGTGAAGTGTTCCGCGGCCCAGTCCAGGACGCGTTCGTCGATGCCCTCGTAGCGTCCGCAGGCGAAAACCAGCTGGTCCTCTTCCGCGAGTTCATGGGCAATCGCCTGGCTGAAAGGCTCCCCCGCCGGGGACGGAACGATCAGCACGGGTTTGCGGGAGGTGTCCCCGGCGGACGCCTTGGGCGCCGCCTCGGCGACGGCGGCCAGCGCCTGCGCCCAGGGTTCGGGCTTCATCACCATGCCGGCGCCGCCGCCGTAGGGGGTGTCGTCCACCGTGCGGTGCCGGTCAGTGGTGAAGCCGCGGAGGTCGTGGACGTTCAGTTCCAGCAACCCGTCCTGGCGCGCCTTCCCGATCAGGGAGAGTTCCAGGGGTGCGAGGTATTCGGGAAAGATGCTGACGACGTCGATCCGCATTTCAGGCGCGGTCTCCGTCGCCGGCAGTGGCGTTGTCGGCATCGGTGCCCTCGGCGCCGCCGTCCGCGTCGCCGTCGTCGGGGGTGGCGCCAGTCTCGGTATTGACGTCGAAGAGTCCGGCCGGCGGGGTGACGCGGACGTACTTGTCGGCGACATTAACCTCGGGGACGATCTGCTCCACGAACGGGATCAGGATTTCTTTTCCGTCCTGGTCAGTCACCACCAGGAGGTCCTGAACCGGCAGGGTGTGCAGCCCCGACACTTTGCCGACCACCGTGTCCCCGACCCGAACATCCAGGCCCACGAGCTCGTGCTCGTACCAGCCTTCGTCGTCGTCGTCCTCGTCCAGTTCCTCGGTCTCGATGAAGAGCTTGGCGCCGCGGAGGGATTCCGCGTCGTTGCGCGTCTCCACTTGCTCGAAGGCCAGCAGCAGGATGTCTTTGTTCCAGCGGGCGCTCTCGACGGTCAGCGGGCCGGCCGAGGCAGGTTCCACCACGAACTGTGTGCCGGGAACAAAGCGGTCACCTGGCGCATCGGTGAGCACCTGGACGGTCACTTCGCCGCGGATGCCGTGGGGCTTGCCGATTCGTGCCACCTGAAGCTGCATCTGTTCCTCTGTTCGGATTCTCTTGAAGTCTGGGGTTTCTGGTGCACTTGCTGCGCAAAACAGTCCGGCCCCTCCACCATAAGCTGGTGGAGGGGCCGGACTTAAGACAAGTAATGCTGGCTGCGCTACCGGCGGCGGTCGGTGTCGACGACGTCGACCCTGACCGGCTCACCGTCGGCCAGCGCCGCCACCACGGTGCGCAAGGCGCGTGCGGTGCGACCCTGGCGTCCGATCACCCGTCCGAGGTCGTCCTGATGAACCCGTACCTCGAGGGTGTCCCCGCGGCGGTTGTTCTTCGCACTGACCTTGACGTCCTCGGGGCTGTCAACAATCCCGCGGACCAGGTGTTCGAGCGCATCTGCCAGCAAATTACTCAGCCTCGGTGGTCTCTGCTTCGGCGGGAGCCTCGGCGGCGTCGTCCTTCTTGGCCTTCTTGGTGATGGCTTCCGGGATGATCACGGAACCCTTTTCCGGAGTTACGAAGGCGGCCTTGGGAGCCTTGGTCTTCAAGGTGCCCTCCTGGCCGGGGAGACCCTTGAACTTCTGCCAGTCACCGGTGATCTTCAGGATCGCGGCAACCTGCTCGGACGGCTGTGCGCCGACGCCGAGCCAGTACTGGGCACGGTCCGAGTCAACCTCGATGTACGAGGGCTCTTCGGTCGGGTGGTACTTGCCGATCTCTTCGATAGCACGGCCGTCACGCTTGGAGCGTGCGTCCATGACGACGATGCGGTAGTACGGTGCGCGCATCTTGCCGAAGCGCTTAAGGCGAATCTTTACGGCCACTTTTGTGGTCACTCCTGTTTCTGAAACGAGGTCGAGCCCGGCGTTCTGCACCCGTGGGGCGGGCCGTACTAGGGGGTTCTAAAGGACAGGATCCGGACGCGGAGAGAGGGGCCACGTGGATCGAGTACCTGATCATTGTGCCAGATCGCCGCGCGAATTTCGACTTGACACCCGCGTCCGGCGCATTTTTTGCGTCACCGGTTGGCGGGCGTCAGGAGGACCAGACGTAGAGCCCGGCCTTGGTGGCGGGGTCCACACCCGCGGCCAGCTCTGCCAGTTGCCGGACGAAGCGGGCGGCCTGCTCTGCACCGAAGGGCATGTCCTCCTCGGCGGCCCAGCCCTCCGCGACGTCGGTCAGGACGTCACCGTCGCCTTCAGTCTCATAGCTGAGCAGGTCCGCCAAGGCGCGGACCATGGCGGCCGGAACGCCCAGCAGCGAGTCGCTGGCCACGTCCACCATGGCCAGCTCGTAGTCGGCCCCCGCAGCGTGGACGGCGGTCCCGGCCAGGTCTCCGAGGCGTTCGACTTCGAAGTCGCTGATGTCCGGAATCCGGACGGCGCCAGCGTCAGCCGCGGCACCGCCGTCGAGGGCTGCCGCACGCTTGAGGGCGGCGTCATGGGTGGCGACGAAGATTTCAGTAAATCCCAAGGAACTGCTCCTCATGAAGGTCGGCGTAGCGTCGTACCGGCGGCCGCACTGCAGGCACGAGGCTGCTGCTACCGTCCGGTTTCAGCCTAGCCCAGCCGGACGGTGCGCTCAGACTGGACATGCCCTGCCGTGGCCGCGGGCAGTGGACATATAGGCACCACGTCCACTCCTTGCTCCGAACAATGGGCATGTCCGGAGTTTGGGCCAGCGACAAGCGGGACGTGTCCCGTTTGCCCCGGCCCAAGTACAGCCGGGTCTCAGCGAACGGCGACGCGGATCCGGTTGCGCCACGGATCGTCGAAGCGCAGCTCGGCGCCCGTGTGGTGGGACTGGACTCCGGCGGTCTTGAGGCGGTCCGCGAGGGCGCCGACGTCCTCGCCGGACGGCACTTCGATCAGGACCTCGCCCAGGCCCAGGGTGTCGCGGCGGGGTCCGGCGCCGCGGCTGTTCCAAACGTTCATGGCCATGTGGTGGTGGTAGCCGCCGGCGGACACGAAGAGCGCCTGGCCGTGCCAGCCGGCCGTTTTTTCGAAGCCGAGGGTGCGGACGTAGAAGTCGTGGGCGGACTGCACGTCGCCGACCTGCAGGTGGATGTGCCCAATGCCGGCTTCGGCCTGCCGCTGACCGGCCAGCGATGCCTCGGTGAGGTGCTGCTCGAGGTAGCGTTGCGGCGGCAGGGCGAGGCTGTCCATCACGACATTGCCGCCCTCCCAGGACCAGGTGTCGCGGGGACGGTCCCAGTAGAGCTCGATGCCGTTGCCCTCGGGGTCGTTGAAATAGAAGGCCTCGCTGACGAGGTGGTCGGCGCTGCCGGTGAAGGACTGCGGCTCGTATTGGGCCGCGCTGGCCACGGTGGCTGCCAGCGCGGGCTGGTCCTCGAAAAGCAGGGCGGTGTGGAACAGCCCGGCCTCGCCGCGCGAGGGAAAGCTGAGCCCCGATGCCGGGGCGAGGTGGACCAGCGGCTTCTGCCTGCGTCCAAGGTAAAGCCCGCCGTCCTGCTCTGCCACGATGTCGAGGCCCAGGGCGCGCTGGTAGTAGTCGGTCATGAGCTGCATGTCGCCGACCTTGAGCATCACGGTGCCCATGGTGAGTTCGGCGGGAAGAAGATCCTGGGTGCTGGCTTCTGCTGTCATCGAAACGCTCCAGTGGTTTCGCGGCCACCGACCCTCGGAGACCCGTTCATACTACTAAATTACTTGAAGCTTCAATTTATTCCTAATGTGCGGGCACTCCCGGACGGACTAGTTCACCGCGCAGCACGATGTTCCGCAGGTCCCGCAGGGTGGCCAGATTACGGCGGGGGTCCTCGGCGCAGACCAGCACGTCGGCGCTGGCGCCTTCGGTGATCGTTTCCGCGCCGAGCCAGTCGCGGGCAGCCCAGCCGGCGGCGTCGAGCGCTGCCCCGGCCGGGAGTCCGGCAGCGTGCAGCGCCTCAAGTTCGTCGACAATGCGTCCGTGTTGGATAACGCTGCCCGCGTCCGTTCCCGCGTAGATGGAAACCCCGGCCTCATATGCCTCGAGAATCCGTTCGGCGCGGAGCTCCCAGAGGGAGTGCATATGCGCGGCGTAGCGGGGGAACTTCGCCTCGGCCCGGGCTGCGATATCGGGGAAGGTGGCGATGTTGATCAGGGTGGGCACGATCGGCACACCCTGCTCGACGAAACGCGGCAGGTGCCGCTGGAGCAGTCCGGTTCCGTGTTCGATGCAGTCGATGCCGGCGTCGAGCATGTCGTCGAGGGTGTCCTCCGCGAAGCAGTGCGCCGTGACCCTGGCGCCCTCGTCGTGGGCTGCCTGGACAGCATCCTTGACGCTGCGCGCCGGGAAGCTGGCGGCGAGGTCGCCGGCGTCGCGGTCGATCCAGTCCCCCACCAGCTTGACCCAGCCATCGCCGGCGCGGGCCTGCTTGCGGACGGCCTCCACGAGGTCCTCGGGCTCCACCTCGACGGCCAGGCCTCGAAGGTACCGGCGCGTCCTCGCGATGTGCCGGCCGGCGCGGATGATGCGTGGCAGCTCGCTCCGCTGCTGGATCCAGCGGGTATCATGGACGGCCCCGGCATCGCGGACCAGCAGAATTCCGGCGTCGCGGTCCGTCCGGGCCTGGTCCTCGGCGATCTGTTCCGGGACGTCCCCGCCGGGTCCGAGCCCGATGTGGCAGTGCGCGTCGACCAGCCCGGGGATAACCCAGCCGTCAAGGACAACGTCCGGGGCCGCGCTGGGACGCTTGAAAGTCAGCCTGCCGTCGACTGCCCACAACCCGCGGTGTTCCCTGACGGGTCCGGTAAGAACGGTGCCGCTGAACTCGATGATGCTGCTCATGCCTTAAAGCCTAATCCGCATCGCTACCCGCACACGGGGCGGGGGCCGCCCCGATGGCTTTCCGCACCGTCTGTGGTAGCTTCGTCTACGACCACACGGGTGCCCCTGCAGGGGCTGAGATCGGGCTGACGCAGTCTGTGACCGTTGAACCTGTCCGGGTAATGCCGGCGAAGGAAGTGAGTAACCCTTGAGCACTACAAATCCAAGGCAGAGCCCTGACCAAACCGGGGCGGCCGCCGTACCAAGCGGGCTCGCCGTCGGCGGTGCATCTCCCGTGACGCAGTCCTTGAAATCCCACACCCTCGCGTATGTCGAAGACGACGGGATCAGTGTTCCCGTGACCGAGATCGCCTTGGAACCCTCCCCGGGGGGTGTCGAGAATCCCCCGTTCCGGGTGTACCGCACGGCAGGGCCGGGCAGCGATCCGGTGGTGGGGCTCGCCCCCTTCCGCCGTGACTGGATCGCCGGACGCGGCGACACGGAGCCGTACCGAGGCCGGGAGCGGAATCTGCTCGACGACGGCAAGTCCGCGGTCCGGCGCGGCGCCTCCTCTGCCGAATGGCGCGGCGCGCCGCCGGAGCCCCGCCGCGCCGTCGACAGCCGTACGGTCACCCAGATGCATTACGCGCGGCAGGGCATTGTGACGCCGGAGATGCGGTTCGTGGCCGTGCGGGAGAACTGCGACGTGGAACTTGTCCGCAGCGAGGTGGCGGCCGGCCGGGCCATCATTCCGAACAACATCAACCACCCGGAGTCCGAGCCGATGATCATCGGCAAGGCCTTCCTCGTGAAGATCAACGCCAACATCGGCAACTCCGCCGTCACCAGCTCCATTGCCGAGGAAGTGGACAAACTGCAGTGGGCCGCCCAATGGGGAGCAGACACCGTCATGGACCTCTCCACCGGCGACGACATCCACACGACCCGCGAGTGGATCATCCGCAACTCCCCTGTTCCCATCGGCACGGTCCCGATCTACCAGGCGCTGGAGAAAGTCAACGGCGAGGCGAACGCCCTGACCTGGGAGATCTACCGGGACACCGTGATTGAACAGTGCGAGCAGGGCGTGGACTACATGACCGTCCACGCCGGCGTCCTGCTGCGGTACGTGCCGCTCACGGTAAACCGGGTCACCGGAATCGTCTCCCGCGGCGGCGCCATCATGGCCGGCTGGTGCCTGGCGCACCACCAGGAAAACTTCCTCTACACCCACTTCGACGAACTGTGTGAAATCTTCGCCAAGTACGACGTCGCGTTTTCCCTCGGCGACGGTCTGCGGCCCGGCGCGACGGCGGACGCCAACGACGCCGCGCAATTCGCCGAACTGGACACCCTGGCCGAGCTCACGCAGCGGGCCTGGGAGTTCGATGTGCAGGTCATGGTCGAGGGCCCGGGGCACGTGCCGTTCCACCTCGTCCGGGAAAATGTGGAGCGCCAGCAGGAACTCTGCAAGGGCGCCCCCTTCTACACCCTCGGGCCGCTGGTCACCGATATCGCACCGGGCTATGACCACATCACCTCGGCGATCGGCGCCACCGAAATTGCCCGCTACGGCACCGCCATGCTCTGCTACGTCACCCCCAAGGAGCACCTCGGGCTGCCGAACAAGGATGATGTGAAGACCGGCGTGATCACCTACAAGATCGCCGCCCACGCCGCCGACCTCGCCAAGGGCCACCCCGGTGCGCACGAACGCGACGACGCCCTGTCGAAGGCGCGGTTTGAGTTCCGCTGGCGGGACCAGTTCGCGCTGTCCCTGGACCCCGTGACTGCCGAGGCCTTCCACGACGAGACGCTCCCCGCTGAACCGGCCAAGACAGCGCACTTCTGCTCCATGTGCGGGCCGAAGTTTTGTTCCATGCGGATCAGCCAAGACATCAGGGACGAATACGGTTCAGCCGATTCCCAGGCGGCGTTTGCGCGCATGGTGGACGGAATGCGGGAGAAGAGCGACGAATTCCTGGCATCCGGCGGCAAGGTCTACCTGCCCGAGCCCACCCTGGGCGCGCGCCCCTAGCACGAGTTCTGGGGCGCCGTCCGCTCATGGACGGCCCCCAAAACTCGTAGGTTGAGGCCCGGCGTGGGACTAGGACGCCCGGGCGTGCCCGCTGCGGTTGACGTCGGCGATGAAGGAGCGGATGGCGCGGTCGCCTTCCTTGGAATCCTGGGGCCGGTGTCCTCCGGGGGCGAGGCGGTGCACGGCGCCCGTCTCCCGCAGGTAGCCGGCAATCTCCTCGTAGAGCGGCTCCCAGCCGCCGGTGAGGACGAGTGTGGGCACGCCCGGGACGATTTGCAGCGGCGCTTCCCACGCCGGGGCCTGCAGCCTGAGCCGGTTCGCTTCCCGCCCGGCGTCGGGGGCCGGCACGCCCAGGGTACCGCGGGCCGGGGCGTGAGCGGCGAACACGCGGCGCACGAATTCCCGGTGGAAATCCTCGTCGCCGAGGTTGTTGCGGACGTCCAAGAGCGGCTGCATGAGCGCCCTGTGAGCCGCGGTCGCGGGCAGTTCCGCCGTGAGCGAGAGGCAGGCGGGCTCCACCAGGGTCAGCGACCGGACCAGGTCGGGACGCTCGACGGCCGCCATCATCGCCGCGATGGCGCCCTGCGCGTGCGCAACGACGTGGCCGCCGGCCTCGCCGCGGCCGTCGTCAGCCAGGGCGCGCAGGACAATGCCGGCGTCCGCCGCGAAGTCGGTTTCCAGCGGATCGGCGACGGCGTCGAAGCCGTGCCGCCGCAGGAACAGGGCGTCATAGCTTAAGGCCATGCCGTGCTGCTTCGGCCACGCGGCGGCACCAAAGCTGCCGGCCCCGTGGACGAAGACTACGCGCTCCTTGAACATGTCCTAAGCCTATGGCACCGTTCCCGCATCCCAGTCGACGACATACTGGCGGGGCGCAAGCCGGCTTCCGTTACTTGCTGCCGCCGAGGAACTTGTCGAACCCCTTGGGCAGGTTGAGCTGGGACGGATCGAAATCCCCGGCCTGCTGGCCGAAGGCCGCGCCGGTGGGCAGGGCTTTGGCACCGGCGGCGCGGCGCGCCTCAGCCTCCCTGAGCTCCTGAGCGGCCTTAGCCGGGTTGCCGGAGCGTGCCTTTTTCTTCGGCGCCGGTTTGGCCCCCTTACGGGCTCCTCCCCCACCCATGCCGGGCATCCCCGGCATCCCGGGCATGCCGCCGCCGGCCGACATCTTCTTCATCATTTTCTGCGCCTGAGCAAAGCGTTCCAGCAGGCCGTTGACTTCGGAAACGTGCACACCGGAACCGCGGGCGATGCGGGCGCGGCGGGAGCCGTTGATGATCTTCGGGGCCAGCCGCTCGTGCGGGGTCATGGACCGGACGATCGCCTCGACTCGGTCGATCTCGCGCTCGTCGAACTGTTCCAACTGCTGCCGGATGTTCTGTGCCCCCGGCATCATCATGAGCATTTTCTTCATCGAGCCCATGTTGCGGATCTGCTGCATCTGGGCGAGGAAGTCATCGAGGGTGAAGTCCTCCTGGTCGGCGAATTTCTTCGCCATCCGGGCAGCTTCATCCTTGTCCCACGACTTTTCGGCCTGCTCGATCAGGGTGAGCACGTCGCCCATGTCGAGGATGCGCGAGGCCATCCGGTCCGGGTGGAAGAGTTCGAAGTCGTCCAGGCCTTCGCCTGTGGACGCGAACATCACCGGTTTGCCTGTGACGGAGGCGACGGACAGCGCGGCACCGCCGCGGGCGTCGCCGTCGAGCTTGGAGAGCACGATGCCGGTGAAGTTGACGCCTTCGTCGAACGCCAGGGCCGTGTTGACAGCGTCCTGGCCGATCATCGAGTCGATCACGAAGAGGACTTCGTTGGGGACGATGGCCCGGCGGATCTGGCGGGCTTGTTCCATCATCTCGGTATCGACGCCGAGCCGGCCGGCGGTGTCCACGATCACGACGTCGTGCAAGGTGCGCTTGGCTTCCTCGACGCCGGCACGGGCGACGGCGACCGGGTCACCGGCGGGGTGGTCCAGCTCGGTGGAGGTGGCGCCCGGGTGCGGGGCGAAGACGGGGACGCCAGCCCGCTGGCCGACGACCTGCAGCTGGGTCACGGCGTTGGGGCGCTGCAGATCGCAGGCCACCAGCATGGGGCTGTGGCCCTGGGCCTTGAGGAATTTGGAGAGTTTACCGGCGAGGGTGGTCTTGCCGGCACCCTGGAGGCCGGCGAGCATGATGATGGTGGGGCCGGTCTTGGCCAGCCGGATCCGGCGGGTCTCGCCGCCGAGGATCTCGACGAGTTCCTCGTTGACGATCTTGACGATCTGCTGGCTCGGGTTCAGCGCGCCCGAGACCTCGACGCCAAGGGCACGCTCACGGACGCGGGCGGTGAACTCACGGACCACGGGGACGGCGACGTCGGCGTCCAGCAGGGCACGCCGGATCTCGCGGACCGTGGCGTCAACGTCGGCCTCGGTGAGGCGGCCCTTGCCACGGAGGTTCTTGAAGGTTGCTGTCAACCGGTCAGAGAGTGAATTGAACACGCGCCGTGCACTTCTTTCAGTGGATCTACAGTTGGCGGCCGGTGCGGCACGCCAGAGTCGTGACTGTTTCGCCGGAACGAACTGCCTCGACAACGGGACTCGACTATCTAGGGTACCAAGCCACACCCTCCAGGTGGCATGCTGGCTTAGATGACCAGTCAAACAACGATAAAGACCCTGCTGATCCTCGGCGCGTCGGGCGACCTGACCGGCAGGCTGCTGCTGCCGGGCCTGGCCCGACTGGCAGCCAGGGGCCACACTCCGGGCCTCACGCTGGTGGGCGCGGGCTCAGACGACTGGACCCAGGAGCAGTGGCTGGAGCGTCTCGAGACCTCCTTCGCCGACGCCAACTCCCAGGCCGATTCCAGCGGCAAGCGGGAGCTGAAGCGGATCCACAAAGGTACCGGCTACCACCAGCTGGACGTCACCGCCGCCGGACAGCTGGCCGGGCTGCTCGCCACGTTAAAGGGTCCGGTCGCGGTGTACTTTGCCCTGCCGCCGAAGATCAGCCAGCTGGCCTGCGAAGCCCTCACCCCGGAGCAGCTGCCCGCCGGGACCCGGCTGGTGATGGAAAAGCCCTTCGGCTCCAACGAGGAGTCCGCCCGGCACCTCAACAAGATCCTGGCCGCCCTGGTCCCGGAAGACCACATCCACCGGGTGGACCACTTCCTGGGCAAGGCCACGGTGTTGAACATCCTGGGCCTGCGTTTCGCGAACAACTTCCTGGAACCGGTGTGGAACCGGGACCATATCGCGAAGGTGGAGATCATCTTCGATGAGGACCTCGCCCTCGAGGGCCGGGCCCGCTACTACGACGGCGCCGGCGCCCTGCGCGACATGATCCAGAGCCACCTGCTCCAGGTCATGGCCCTGATGGCGATCGAACCGCCCGCTTCGGTCGACGAACGGGACCTGCGGGACGCCGTGGCGACGCTCCTGCGCGCCAGCAGCATCAAGGCGCCGTACGCTAAAAACACCCGCCGCGCCCGGTACGCAGCCGGCACCATCGACGGCCGCAAGGTCCCCGACTACGCCCAGGAAACCGGCGTGGACGCGGCCCGCGGAACCGAGACCCTCGCCGAGGTCCAGGTAAGCATCGACAACTGGCGCTGGCAGGGCGTGCCCTTCCTGCTCCGCTCGGGCAAGGCGCTCAGCTCCGCCCGCAAGGAGGCCGTGGTCACCTTCCGCCCGCCTCCGCACCTGCCCCAGGGCTTCACCGGGGTGGACTCCCCCAACCAGCTGAGAATCGGCTTCGGCCCGGACACGCTGCAGTTCGACGTCGACGTGAACGGCCCCGGCGATGTGCTGAGCCTGGACCGGGCGACCCTGCACGCCGAACTGAGCGCTTCCGAACTCCTCCCCTACGGTGAAGTCCTCGAGGGGGTGCTCAGCGGCGACCCCCTGCTGTCCGTGCGGGGGGATACCGCGGAAGACTGCTGGCGCATCATCGACCCCGTACTCAAGGCCTGGGCCCGGGACAGCGTGCCGCTGGAGGAATACGCGGCCGGGTCGCCCGGTCCGGAGGGCTGGGCGACGTAGCGGACGCAACCCTGCCGGCGCCGTCGACGTCGGGCATCACGGCCGGCGCACTGGGTGACGTAGTCAGAGACGAAAAGCGGGCCGGACACCTTTTCAGGTGTCCGGCCCGCTGTCGCACCCCTCATTCGCAGTCCGCTGGAGCGGTCCGCTGGAGCGGTGCGGCTGGAGGGACGCAGCTTAGATGGCGGCCGCGCCGCGTTCTCCGGTGCGGACGCGCACGGCCTCGAAGACGTCCACTGTCCAGACCTTCCCGTCACCGGCCCGGCCGGTATTCGAGCTGGCGATGATGACATCCAGGATGTCGTCCGACTGTTCGTCGGTAGCCAGCACCTCGACCCGGATCTTGGGCAGGAGGTCCACGTTGTACTCGGCCCCGCGGTACACCTCGGTGTAGCCGCGCTGCCGGCCGTAGCCGCTGGCCGCGCTGACCGTCAGGCCCTGCACCCCGTAGGCTTCCAGTCCTTCCCGGATGGCGTCGAGCTTTTCCGGTCGGACGATTGCTGTGATCAGTTTCATGCCCCTACACTTTCCTTGCCTGCTGCGGCCTTCTTGCCGTTGGGCCGGGCGTTCATGGCCTCGGTCGCCGGTGCCCCGGCCGCGTCGCCCTGCGGCTTGCCGGTGATCAGTTCGTGCAGCGGCTGGAAGCTTCCGCCCTGGCCGCCGACGCCGAACTCGTAGGCCGTCTCAGCGTGCAGGCTCAGGTCCACGCCCACGGCTTCCTGCTCCTGGGAGACCCGGAAGCCCATGGTCTTGTGGATCGGGAAGGCGATGATGAAGGTCATCACGGCGGTGAACACGATGGAAAACAGTGCCGCGAGAGCCTGGGCGACCAGCTGGGTGCTGCCGCCGCCGTAGAACAGGCCCGCCGTGCCCTGGGACGGGGTGGCCAGGAAGCCGATCGCGACGGTGCCGACGACGCCGGACACGAGGTGCACGCCGACGACGTCGAGCGAGTCATCGTAGCCGAACTTGAACTTCAAGCCGACGGCGAGGGCCGAGGCCACACCGGCGACGACGCCCAGGGCGATCGCACCGAGCGGCGAGACGTTGGCGCAGGCCGGGGTGATGGCGACCAGGCCGGCAACCACGCCGGAAGCCGCGCCGAGGGACGTCGGGTGCCCGTCGCGGAAGCGTTCGACGGCGAGCCAGCCGAGCATCGCAGCGGCCGGGGCTGCCAGGGTGTTGACCCAGATCAGGCCGGCCTGCTCCACCGTGGCGGCGGCCCCGGCATTGAAGCCGAACCAGCCGAACCACAGGATGGCGGCGCCGAGCATGACGAACGGAATGTTGTGCGGACGGTGGTTCGGGTCCTTGCCGAAGCCCTTGCGGTTGCCGATGATCAGGACCAGGATCAAGCCGGCTACACCGGCATTGATATGGACCACGGTGCCCCCGGCGAAGTCGATCACCGGGGCGAAGGTCTGGCCGAACCAGCCGTCCTTGGAGAAGAGGCCTCCGCCCCAGACCATGAAGGCCAGCGGCGCGTACACGAGGGTGGCCCAGATGGGGGTGAAGATGACCCACGCAGAGAACTTGGCCCGGTCCGCGACCGCGCCGGAGATCAGCGCCACCGTGATGATGGCGAAGGTGGCCGCGTAGCCCACCTTCAGCAGATCCGCCGGGTCGGTGAAGTTGTGCAACCCAAAGTGGCTGAAGGGGTTGGCGACGATCTGGAAGAAGTTGTCCTCGTTGCTCGTGGCCATCGAGGCGCCCCACAGGACCCACGTGATGCCGACGGTTCCAATGGCGACGAAGCTCATCATCATCATGTTCAAAGCCGACTTGGCGCGGGTCATGCCGCCGTAGAAGAATGCCAGGCCCGGGGTCATGAACAGCACGAGGGCTGAAGCGACCAGGAGCCAAACGAGACCTGCGGTGAGTTCCATGGTCTGCGTCCTCTCTTGCTTTTGGTGCGGAGTGGCCCGCCAGTCCCAACGCCTTTTGCGTTCTAAGAAGATTCTGCTGGCGCCGTGTTTCAGCGACTGGGAAGTTACATTGCCGGGTTGTTACAAGAATCTCCCGGAAGTAAATGGTGCGTCTCGGGCTTGTTACGGTTATGTTTCCGGAGCCCCATCCCGTCCCCGGCCCAACCAAGGCACTGAAAGCAGCAGCATGAGCAAATCAACTCGTTCCGCCCAGGGAACACGGCCCCCCGAGGGCCTGGGGCACCCCGGCAGACCCCGCCTGCCACGGGACATCAAGGTGATGCTGGCCGCAGCCTTCCTGATTGCGCTGGGCTTCGGCCTCGTGGCGCCGGTACTCCCCCAGTTCGCCACCACGTTCAACGTCGGCGCTACCGCAGCGGGGGTGATTGTCAGCATCTTCGCGTTCATGCGGCTCGTGTTCGCGCCGGCGGGCGGGGCGCTGATCGTGCGCCTGGGAGAGCGCCCCGTCTACGTGGCCGGGCTGCTGATCGTGGCGGCCTCCACGGCTGCCTGCGCCTTCGCCCAGGACTACTGGCAACTGCTGATCTTCCGCGGCCTGGGCGGGGCCGGATCGGTGATGTTCACGGTGGCGTCGATGACCCTCGTGGTCAGGCTCGCGCCGCCGGAGAGCCGCGGCCGGGTCTCCGGCGCCTACGCCTCGGCCTTCCTGATCGGCAGTGTGGGCGGGCCGATCGTGGGCGGCCTGCTGGCCAGTTTCGGCCTCAGGGTGCCGTTCCTTGCCTACGCGGCCGCGCTGGTGCTGGCCGCCGCCGTCGTACAGACCCAGCTCAGCCACGTCCCCGCGGGCTCGCGGACGGCGGGCGCCGCGGCGCCGGCCATGCAACTGCGGGACGCGCTGCGGGACAGCGCGTACCGGGCCGGGCTGGCCTCCAGCTTCGCCAACGGCTGGGCCACATTCGGGGTCCGGATGGCCACGGTACCGCTATTCGCCGTCGCGGCACTCGGCGCGGGATCCGCGTCTGCGGGCTGGGCGCTGGCCGTGTTCGCTGCGGGCAATGCCGTGGCTCTCACGTTCTCCGGGCGGCTCGCGGACAGACTGGGACGGAGGCCGATGGTGCTCGCCGGGCTGATCGTCACCGGCCTCGCCACCGCCAGCATCGGCCTGACGCACCAGTTGTCCTGGTTTCTGCTGGCCTCGGCCGTTGCCGGCATCGGGGCGGGGCTGCTCGGGCCCGCCCAACAGGCGGCCATCGCCGACGTCGTGGGCAACGAACGCTCCGGCGGCCGGGTGCTCGCCGCGTTCCAGATGACCTCGGACAGCGGCGCCATCGCGGGGCCGGTCATCGTGGGGCTGCTGGCCGACCGGCTGGGCTACGGCTGGGCGTTCGGCGTCACCGGCGGGGTGCTGCTCGCGGCCGCCGTGGGCTGGCTGCTGGCCCGGGAAACGTACCAGAAACCCAAGTAGCCCGCAGTAGCTCTCGTTTTGAGACGGACAACGGCAACAGCTGCGGGCCGGGCGGGACCCGAGGGGGCTAGTTCAGCAGCGCGGAGCCTCGTGCCCAAGCCGTTGCCGGTTACCCAGTTACGCGGTCATACCAGCCCAGGAGCCGTGGTCGGTGACGGATGCCGCGATTGGCTAAGCTGGGGACAATTCTCACAATCTTCCGGAGGTAATCCCCCATGGCCAGAATCGACTCGTCCCCGGGGAACGCCGATCCCTCTGGCCCCAAAGAAAATACAAAATCGGGGCGCGGGAAGCGGACATGGATTTTTGCCGGCGGAGGAGTCGCTGCCATAGTCATAGCCACTGCGGTTCTGGTTCCTCTTGCTGTCGGCGACTCGAAGCAGTCCCCGACGGTCGCTTCCCAGTCGCCAAGTGCGCCTGCGACGGTGCCTGCCTCTGCCGAGGTGGGGCCGACGGTCACTTCCTATAAGCAGCCGGGCCCGCCGGCCGGGTCGCCGCTGGAAAAGGTTGAGCCTCTCAATGTAGATGTCTCCAGCGAACTCGTAGGCAGCTCACTCGTAAAGGGCATGACTGGAATCTCCCTCGAAGCCACAGACCTGGCCGACCCTGACCTCAGCAGCGACAACGCGTCAATGGTCAAGCTCCTAAAGGAGATGGATCAGCCGGTTCTGCGATTTGGCGGCAATGCCGTGGACCGGCGCTTCTTCTGGACGTCCACAGGCGAGGCGGTCCCGGCCAGTTACAAGGGAGACAAAACTCATCCGGTGAAGGCCGTGGGTCCCTCTGACCTGGTCCGGCTGAAGACCCTGCTTGAGGCCGCCGATGCAACGGTGACCCTCACGGTAGACCTTGGCCACTACAACCCGGCCCGGGCAGCCGACATGGTCAAGCACGCCTCCGCCATCTTCGGTGACCGCCTGCTCAGCATCACGGTGGGCAACGAGCCCAACGGCTTCGTTTTCAACGATGTGAAGACCGGCAGCGGCTACAGCCTGGACCAGTACATCCGCGAATTGAAGGACTACGCCAAGGCAATCTATGCAGTAGCACCCAATGTGCCCATCTCCGGCCCGGGCGCCTACGACCAGAAGTGGTGGCAGCCCTTCGTTGAAGCGGAGCTACCCCAGAAGAAGATCCTCACCTTCCACAACTACCCGCTCTACAGTTGCGACGGCAGCGACCCCAAAGGGTCGCCTACCATGGCCAACCTGATGAGCCAGTTGATGCACGACCGTGCCGCCGACTACCAGAAGTCGGCGCTCAAGGTCGGCAAGGACGCTGGCCTGGAAACGTGGCTCCCGGAAACCGGGATCGCGGCTTGCCCCGGCTCGAACGAGACCTCCCGCACCCACGCTTCGGCGCTGTGGGCTGCAGACTACGTCCTCAACGCCGCTCAGCTCGGCATCACCCGGATCGGCTTCCACGGCTCTCTGCAGACCTGCAAGGGCGGACCGCCGCTGTCCGCCATCTGCAGCGCCGGCGCCTACCCGTTCGGCGACGGCCAGATGTCCGGCCGGGCCAACTTCTTCGGAATCTCCATGGTGGCCGAGCTCGAGGCCGGGAAGTTTATGAAGCTGAAAAGTTCAGGTGGCGGCCTGGCGTTTAACTACGCGCTGCGGAACGATGACGGCAGTACCACCGTGGTGATCGTCAATGAAAATGACCCTGAAAAGGCCGCCCAGACAGAAGTCACTCTCAACCTGCCGGGCAAGCCGGTAACCGGCACCATGACGCAGCTCAGCGGCCCCAGCTACAAGGCAGAGGACCAGACCGTTATCGATGGCGCCAAGACCGAGCCGAAGCCCCTCGCAGGCCGCCCCACGGTGCCGGGCTTCGCCTACAAGTCGGGGACGCAGAAGTTCAAGTTGACGGCCGGCACCGTGACAGTGTTGAACTTCAAGTACTGAGGCGGGCAGGGCGGGACCCGAGGGGGCTAGTTCAGCAGCGCGTCCACGAAGGTTTCGGCGTCGAAGGGGGCGAGGTCGTCCGCGCCCTCGCCGAGACCCACCAGCTTCACCGGCACGCCCAGGGACTTCTGGATCGCGACGACGATGCCGCCCTTGGCGGTGCCGTCCAGCTTGGTCAGCACGATGCCGGTGATGTTCACGACTTCGGCGAACACGCGGGCCTGGTTCAGGCCGTTCTGGCCGGTGGTCGCATCCAGGACCAGGAGCACCTCGTCCACCTCGGCGAGCTTTTCGATGACGCGCTTGACCTTGCCAAGCTCGTCCATCAGGCCCACCTTGTTCTGCAGCCGGCCCGCGGTGTCGATCATCACGACGTCGACTTCCTGGTCGATGCCGGCCTTGACCGCCTCGTACGCGACGGACGCCGGGTCCGCGCCGTCGATGTCCGACTTGACGGTGGCGACGCCGACGCGCTGGCCCCAGGTGGCCAGCTGCTCGGCCGCCGCGGCACGGAAGGTATCGGCGGCGCCGAGCAGCACGTCCTTGTCCTCGGCGACGAGCACGCGGGCGAGCTTGCCCACTGTGGTGGTCTTTCCGACCCCGTTGACGCCCACCACCATCATCACCGCGGGCTTGTCCGCGTGCCGCTGGACGTTCAGGCTGCGGTCCATGCCGGGGTCAACAAGCTTGATGAGTTCCTCGCGCAGCATGGCCTTGACGTGTTCCGGCGAGCGGGTGCCCAGTACTTTGACGCGTTCGCGGAGGGCGTCGACCAGCTGCATGGTCGGTTCCGTGCCGAGGTCTGCCAGCAGCAGGGTCTCCTCCACCTCGTCCCAGACATTTTCGTCGATTTTGTCCGCTGAGAGCAGGGCGAGGAGGCCCTTGCCCAGGATGTTGTTGGATTTGACCAGGCGTTCGCGCAGCCGGTTCAGGCGGCCTGCCACCGGCAGCGGGGTCTCGACCGGAACGGTCTCGAGGCCCGCGACATCGTCCGGGACCTCGACGGTCTCGAGGCCTTCGACGTCGACGGCGTCCGGCGCCGCCGCCCCGCTGGCCGGGGCCGGGACCGGGCGGTCCTCAAGCAGCGTGCCTCCGCCGGTGCCCTGCACAGGGTCGTTCGCGTCGCGCGTTCCGGGGTAGTTGGTGATGTTCTTCCGGGTCTTCATGAGCACCGGAATGAGAGCGCCGAGGACCACCAGGACAACGAGGATGGGCAGGAGGATGGGGAGGATGTCGTTCACTCCCCTAGCTTCTCATAACCCTAAACGCCCGGCGGGCGGGCGCCCAGACGACGACCTTCAGGCGTCGGCGCCGAGCCGCTGGCTGATCACCGTGGAGACGCCGTCACCGCGCATCGTGACGCCGTAGAGCGCGTCCGCGACCTCCATGGTGCGTTTTTGGTGGGTGATGATGATCAGCTGGCTGGTCTCGCGCAGCTCCTCGAAGATCGTGATGAGGCGGCCCAGGTTGGTGTCGTCCAGGGCGGCCTCGACCTCATCCATGACGTAGAACGGGGAGGGTCGGGCCTTGAAGATCGCCACCAGCAGGGCCACCGCCGTCAGCGACCGTTCGCCGCCGGAGAGCAGGGAAAGCCGCTTGATCTTCTTCCCGGCCGGGCGGGCCTCCACCTCGATGCCGGTGCTGAGCATGTCCGAGGGGTTGGTGAGGACCAGCCGGCCTTCGCCGCCCGGGAACAGCCGCGCGAAGACGCGGACGAACTGGGCGGCCGTGTCCTCGAAGGCCTCGGCGAAGACCTTTTGCACGCGTTCGTCGACTTCCTTGATGATGTCCAGCAGGTCCTTACGGCTGGCCCTGAGGTCCTCAAGCTGGGTGCTCAGGAACTGGTGCCGCTCTTCGAGGGCCGCGAACTCTTCCAGCGCGAGCGGGTTGAACCGGCCCAGGGCGGACAGGTCGCGCTCGGCCTTGCGGAGCCGCTTCTCCTGCTCTTCGCGGACGAAGGGTTTGCCCGCTACGAGATCGCGTCCGTCCTCGTCCACCGGGGCGCGGAGGGCAGCCCACTTGTCCGCCGATGGGGCCGCAGTCACCGGCACGGGACTATCGGGGCCGAAGTCGGCGACGAGCTGGCAGGCGGTCAGGCCGAGTTCTTCGACGCTGCGCAGCTCGAGGGCTTCGATCCGGAGGCGCTGCTGCGAGCGGACCAGTTCGTCGCGGTGCACGGAGTCGGTCAGCTCGGCCAGTTCGCGTGCGAGTGCGTCGTTCCGGGTGCGCGCCCCGGCCAGTTCCCGCTCCATCTGTTCGCGGCGCTCCTCGGCGCGGTCGTTTTCGCGGCGGGCCAGCTGCACCGACACGTCGATGAAGCCGATCACCCGTTCCACCGCGGCGGACACGGCGGCGGCCCGGCCGGCCTGGAGCCGGCGGCGGCGGGCCCGTTCGGCAGCCTCCTCGCGGGCGCGGCGCTCGGTGGCGGCCGCACGTTCCAGCGACGTGGCCTGGTTGCCGATGGCGGTCAGTTGTTCCTCCGCGCTGCGCAGCGAGAGGCGGGCCTCCATCTCGGCCGCGCGCGCCGCGGACGCCGCCAGCGCGAGGGCGTCACGGTGTTCGGAGGAGGGTTCTTCCTCGGCGGGAATCTCCTGAGCGGAGGCAAGCCTCGCCGCGACAGCTTCCAGCGCCTCCTGCTCCGTCTGGATGTTGGCCGCTGCCTTGGCCAGCGACGCGGCGAGACGTTCGCTTTCCCCGATGGCGCTGCGCAGCACCGAGTTCAGGTGGCCGAGCCGTTCGGCCACGGCGGCGAGCCGGGCATCCGAGTCGTGCAGCTTTTCCAGGGCGGCGTCCGCGCGGTCTTGGGCAGCCGTGCGGCGGGATTGCGCGGCGGACAGCGCGAAGCGGTTCCGTTCCAGGTCGGCCGCCACGCCGGCGAGCCGGGCTGCGGCGTCGTCGACGGCGGCCTGGACTTCGAGCAGCGAGGGCGCCGTCGCGGAACCGCCGCTGACGGTCAGGGCGGTGAACACATCGCCGGCCCGGGTCACCGTCTTCAGTTCCGGCCGGGCGGCAATGAGCCGCACGGCACCGTCGAGGTCCTCGACGACGGCGGTGCCGGCCAGCAGCAGCGCCAGCGGCACGGCAGCGCCGCTGTCCCCGGCAGGGAGGACTAGTCCAGCGGCCCACCGTGCGCCGGCGGGAAGTTCGCTACCCATGGCCGGGCCATCGGCGGCCGCGGCGGGAGGTATTGTCGCATCGGCCAGCAGCAGCGCGGCGCGGCCGGCATCGTCGTCCTTGAGGAGCTGCACCGCGGCGGCGGCGGACGCAGCGTCGCGGACGACGACCGCGTCGGAGCAGCTGCCCAGTGCGGCGGCGATGGCGGTCTCGTAGCCGGGCTCCACGGCCAGCATTCCCGCGAGGGCGCCGAGAACGCCGGGCACCCCGGCGGCGAGCACGTGTTCCGAGCCGTCCTTGCGGTTGAGGCCAAGCTGCAGGGCGTCCCGGCGGGCCGCGAGGGCGTCGCGTCCACGCTCTGCGTCCCGTTCGGCCGCCTTGAGGCCGTCGATTTCCGCCGTCACGGCGTCCAGGGCCTCGCTGGCGGCTTCGTAGTCGGCGTCGAGGGTTTCCTCGCCGTCCTCGACGCCGGCGACCTGCGACTCGAGGGCGGTGAATTCGCTTTGGGCGTGGCGGCGCCGTTCCTCGCCGGCCTTCTGCGATTCCCGCAGCCGGCCCAGCTCGGCCTGGGCGGATTCGACCCGGGACCGCGCGGCACCCACCTGGCCGGCCAGCCGGGCCAGGCCCTCGCGCCGGTCCGCGGCGGCGCGGAGCAGGGTGGCGAGGCGTTTGTCCTCGGCGGCGGCCGCGGCTTCGGCCTCCTGTTTGGCGGCGGAAGCCTCATCCAGGGCGGTGCGCCGCTCGACGATCTGGGCTTCCAGCGCGGCCTGTTCCGCCCGCACCCGGGCCGCCTGCCGTTCGAGCTGTTCAGGGTCCCGCCCGGCGTCGGGGGCCGCGTCCGCCGTGCCCAGCAGGCGGCGGCGTTCCTTGGCAAGCGCCCCGAGGGAGCGCAGCCGTTCCCTTCCGGAGGAGAGCTGGTACCAGGTATCACGGGCGGCGTTGAGCTTCGGGGTGGCCTCGGCGGCGAGCTGCTCCAGACCGGCCTGGTGCCGGCGGCCGGCCTCGAGTTCCCGTTCGACGACGGCGCGGCGGGCCTTCAGTGCGGTCTCCTCCGCGACGTCCTGGGCCAGCACGGACTGCAGCTGGACCAGGTCATCGGCCAGCAACCGGGAGCGGGCGTCGCGTGCCTCGAACTGGACGGTCTGGGCGCGGCGGGCCACTTCCGCCTGCTTGCCTAGCGGGGTGAGCTGGCGGCGGATCTCACCGGTGAGATCGCTCAGCCGGGCCAGGTTGGCCTGCATGGCTTCGAGTTTGCGGACCGTCTTTTCCTTGCGGCGGCGGTGTTTGAGGATGCCGGCCGCTTCCTCGATGAAGCCGCGCCGGTCCTCCGGGGTGGCGTGCAGGACCTTGTCCAGCTGCCCTTGCCCGACGATCACGTGCATTTCCCGGCCCAGGCCGGAGTCGGAGAGCAGTTCCTGGATGTCCAGCAGCCGGCAGCTTGCCCCGTTAATGGCGTATTCGGAGCCGCCGGTCCGGAACAGCGTGCGGGAAATGGTCACTTCGCTGTAGTCGATGGGCAGCGCACCGTCGCTGTTATCGATGGTCAGGGAGACGTGGGCGCGGCCCAGCGGCGGGCGGCCGGAGGTCCCGGCGAAAATGACGTCCTCCATCTTGCCGCCGCGCAAGGTCTTGGCACCCTGCTCGCCCATCACCCAGGACAGCGCGTCCACCACATTGGACTTGCCCGAGCCGTTGGGACCCACCACGGCGGTGACGCCGGGTTCGAATTCGAAAGTCGTCGCCGAAGCGAACGACTTGAATCCCCGGACGGTCAGGCTTTTCAGGTGCAAGGTGTTTCGGGTCTCCTGCTCGGCGGACTGGGTGCCGGTTTGGTGGTGCGGTTTTCGGGTGCTGGTTTGGTAGGACGGCTGTTCTGCACGGCCCCTGATCCTTACAATCTACTGCGGAGCTGTGATAATTCCGTGCAAAAACCCGCGCGAAAGCCACAGCCGGCGCGGTGGGCACATGCAGGAATGTATCTGCAGCGGGCATAGTTAAGCACTTGGGCTTGTGCTTGAAGGTGTGGTCACCCGCCGGAGCGCAGGACAGATACGAACAGAGGCTTGATTTGATAGGGAATGCAACATTCCGGCACCGCAATACCGCATTGCTTTCGGTAAGCAGCGTCGAAGCTCCGAAAATCGTCAGTTCCGCGGACTTCGACCGCAGGCTGGCCCCGACCCTGCAGCGGCTGAAGTTTCCCCCGAAACTGCTCGAACGGGTCGCCGGCATCACGCACCGCCGCTGGTGGGCTCCCGGGACGTCGTTCGACGACGCCGCCATCGAGGCGGGCGCGAAAGCACTGGCCGAGTCCGGCGTCGAAGCGTCCGAGGTGGGCCTGCTGATCAACACCTCCGTCACGCGGCGCAGCCTTGAGCCGTCCGTCGCGGTGAAGATCCACCACGGACTGAGCCTTCCGTCATCGGCGATGAACTTTGACCTGGCCAACGCGTGCCTTGGCTTCGTCAACGGCATGACGCTGGCCGCCAACATGATCGACTCAGGACAGATCAAGTACGCCGTGATCGTCAACGGTGAGGACGCCCAGGCCACACAGGAGGCCACCCTGGCGCGGCTGCAGCGGCCCGAAACGACCCGCGAGGACTTCGGCCGTGAGTTCGCCACGCTCACCCTGGGCTCAGGAGCCGCCGCAGCCGTTCTGGGCCCGGCTGACGAACACCCCGGCGCGCACCGGATCGTGGGCGGCGTGATGCGTGCCGGCACCGAGCACCATGAACTGTGCGTGGGCGGCATCGACGGCATGACCACCGACACCAAGGGCCTGCTCGACGGCGGGCTGCGGCTGGTGGTCGACGCCTGGCAGGAGGCGCAACCGGAGTGGGACTGGGCCTCGATGGACCGCTACGTCACACACCAGGTGAGCAACGCCTACACGCAGGCCATCATCGACGCGATCGACCTGGACCCGGCCAAGGTCCCGATCACGTTCCCGCACTGGGGCAACGTGGGCCCGGCGTCCCTTCCCATGACCCTCGCTGCCGAGGCGCAGACCCTCGCAACCGGTGACCGCGTGCTGTGCATGGGCGTCGGGTCCGGCCTGAACACGGCCATGGTGGAAATCGTATGGTAGACGCCGGCTGGCCCGGCGTGGACCCGGAATGGTCGCGCGAAATAGGCGTGCCGTCCAGCTCCGCCGCGGATCAGCCCGGGACGGTGCGCCGCTGGCACCTGCTCGATAACGGCGCCCAGCTCTCCCGCCGAGGCCTGGCCCCGGCCGGCACCCTGCTGTGCGTGCACGGCAACCCGACCTGGTCCTACCTGTGGCGGACCCTGCTGGCCGCCGGAACCGATCCCGCCCGGCCGTGGCGCGTGGTGGCGGTGGACCAGCTGGACATGGGCTTCTCCGAGCGCACCGGCACGTTCCGGCGCCTGGCGGACCGGATCAACGACCTGGGTGACCTCACCGCCGCGCTCGGCTTGGCGGGGCCGGTCGTCACGGTCGGCCACGACTGGGGCGGCGTGATCAGCCTCGGCTGGGCCCTGGCGCATCCGCAGCAGCTCGCCGGCGTGGTGCTGACCAACACCGCCGTGCACCAGCCCGCCGGCTCCCCCATCCCCCCGGCGCTCCGGCTGGCGCTGCACCCCGCAGTGCACCGCTGGGGAACGACGACGTCGGACGCGTTCCTGCGGGTGACGCATTCGCTGGCGCACCCGCCGCTGCCCGCAGCTGTCCGCGGCGCCTTCATGGCCCCCTACCGGGGTGCCGGCCGCCGCGCCGGGGTGGGAAACTTCGTCGCGGACATTCCGGCGGACCCGTCCCATCCCAGCTTCCCGGCACTCAACCGCGTCGCCGAGGGGCTGAGCGGGCTGACCGTCCCGGCCCTGATGCTCTGGGGCCCGCGGGACCCGATCTTTTCCGACCGGTACCTCAAGGACCTCATCGGCCGGCTGCCGCACGCCAAGGTGCATCGCTTCGAGGGCGCCGGGCACCTGGTCGCCGAAGACCGGGACATCGCCGCGCCCGTGTTCGAATGGCTCGCGGGACACGGCCGGGACAGCGAAACGACTGGCACCCGGGTCGATTCGCAGCCGCAGCCGGCTGCCGCGACCCCACGCCCCGGCACCGGAGTCCCGCCCCTGTGGGCTCCGCTTACGGAGCTGGCCGCCGGAGCAGCCGGCGGGGAGACCGCCGTCGCGGAAATGGACGCGGACGGCGGCGTCGCCCGCTCGCTCAGCTGGCGCGAGCTGGAACAAGACATCACCGCCCTCACGGCGGGCCTGCGGGCAGCCGGCGTAAGCCGCCACAGCCGGGTGAGCCTGATGGTGCCCCCGGGCGTGGATTTGACCGTGGTCCTCTATGCCTGCCTGCGGCTCGGTGCGGTGGTGGTCGTGGCCGACGCCGGCCTGGGCACCCGCGGCCTGAGCCGTGCCGTGAAGGGCGCCACCCCGGATTTCCTGATCGGAATCGACAAGGCGCTGGCCGCTGCGGCGGTGCTCGGCTGGCCGGGCCGGCGCATCAGTGTGCGGGACCTGCCGGCCGCCCGCCGGCGCCTCCTCGGCGTCGAAACCTCCCTGGCCGCCCTTACCCGCAGCGGGGCCGGCGCCGGCCAGGAACCGCCGTCGCAGGCTCCGGACTCGGACCGGGCTCCGGCAGCGGACGCGCCGGCGGCCGTGCTCTTCACCTCCGGCTCCACCGGTCCCGCCAAGGGCGTGCTCTACACGCACCGGCAGCTGGCCGCAATGCGGGACACCGTCGCCGCGACGCTGGGGATCCGCCCGGGCGCACGCCTGGTGGCAGGCTTCGCACCGTTCGCCCTGCTGGGACCGGCGCTCGGAGCCGTTTCGGTGACGCCCGCCATGGACGTCACCGCGCCCCGCACCCTGACGGCCCCTGCGCTGGCGGCCGCCGCCGCGGCCATTGACGCCACGGTGGTCTTCGCCTCGCCCGCGGCGCTGCGGAACGTCCTGGCCACCAAAGGAGGCCTGGACCGGGCCGGGCATGATGCCCTGGGACGCGTGGAGCTGCTGCTCTCCGCGGGGGCTCCCGTCCCTGAACCGCTCCTCGCCGAGGTGCAGCGGCTGCTCCCCCGGGCCTCGCTGCACACCCCCTACGGCATGACCGAGGCGCTGCCAGTGACCGACATCAGCCTCGAACAGATCCGCGCCGCCGGGGCCGACGCCGCCGCCGGAACCATGGCGGGGGCCGGCAACGGCGTGTGCGTGGGCCTGCCGGTGCACGGCGCCCGCGTGGCCGTGGTTCCGCTCGCCGCGGACGGCACCGCACCCGGGAACGATCCTGTCACCGACGCGGGAGTGACCGGCGAGATCCTCGTCAGTGCCCCGCATGTGAAGGACGCCTACGACAGGCTCTGGCTGACCCAGCGCGAGAGCGTCCGCACGCCCGGATGGCACCGTACGGGCGACGTCGGGCACTTCGACGCCGGCGGCCGGCTCTGGGTGGAGGGACGCCTCGCACATGTGGTGACGGCTCCCGGTACGGTCGTGACGCCGGTGGGCGCCGAGCAGGCCATCGAATGCCTGGCGGACGTCGTGCTGGCCGCCGTCGTCGGCGTCGGTCCGGCCGGGACGCAAGCCGTCGTCGCCGTCGTGGAGACCGTACCTCCCGCCCGCCGGGCCGGTCCGGCCGCCCCGCAGCTCGCCGGTCGGGTGCGGGACGCGGCCCGCCGGGCCGGGATCAGCGTTTCCGCCGTGCTCACCGTCCCCGCCCAGCCGACCGACATCCGCCACAACGCCAAGATCGACAGGACCCGGCTGTCCCGCTGGGCCTCGACGGTCGTGGCCGGCGGCCGTCCGGGCACGCCGTGAGGGTCCTCGTCACCGGTGCGAGCGGCCTGCTCGGCCGTGCTGTGGCCCGGCTGCTGGTGGACCGGGGCCACAACGTCACCACGTTCCAGCGCCGTCCCTCGGGCGTTGACGGCGCCGCGAACGTCACCGGCTCGGTCACGGACGACGCCGCCGTCCGCCGCGCCGTTGCCGGCGCGCAGGGCGTCATCCACCTTGCGGCGAAGGTTTCCTTCACCGGCCGCGCCGCGGAATTCGACGAGGTCAATGTCGAAGGCACGCGGCGCCTGCTCCGGGCGGCCCGCGAGGCCGGGGTGCGGGACCTGGTGTTTGTCTCCTCCCCGTCGGTGGCCAACTCCGGGGCGTCCATCACCGGGCTGGGCGCCGAGCCGGCGGATCCGGACCGCGCGCACGGCGACTACTCGCGCACGAAGGCTGAGGCCGAACTGCTGGCGCTGGCGGCGGACTCGCCGGAATTGCGGGTGGCTGCGGTGCGGCCCCACATCGTCTGGGGACCGGGCGACACGCAGCTGGTGGAACGGGTACTCGAGCGCGCCGGCCGAGGCCGCCTGCCGCTGCTGGACGCCGGCGCGGCCCTGATCGACACCACCTATGTGGACAACGCAGCGTCGGCGATTGTCGCCGCGCTGGACCGCATCGATTACATTCACGGCCGGGCACTGGTCGTCAGCAATGGCGAACCGCGGCCGGTCGGCGAGCTGCTGGCGGGCATCTGCGCCGCCGGCGGCGTCCCGGCGCCGTCGTGGCGGGTGCCGGGCAGACTGGCGCGCGCGGCAGGATCGGTGCTGGAAAAGGTCTGGACCCTGTCGGGCCGGGCGAAGGAACCCCCGATGACCAGATTTCTGGCGGAGCAGCTCTCGACGGCCCACTGGTTCGACCAGCGCGAGACCCGAGCACTCCTCGACTGGGTCCCCGCCGTCCCGCTGGATGAGGGCCTGGCCAGGCTGGCCGCGTATTACGGTTCGCCGGAGCCGGTGTAGCGACCCCGCGGGCCCGTCGGGCTGCCCTACCAGCGCCCGTTCCGCGGCCGCGGCTGGCAGACCGGGCAGGTGTAAGAGGAACGGTTCATGAACTGCTCCCGCTTCAGCAGGCTCACCCGGCCGACGGCGGCGCAGCGCCTGCACTCCTGGCCCTCGCGGCCGTAGGCGTTCAGGGAGCGCTCGAAGTAGCCGGAGGACCCGTTGACATTGACGTAGAGGGAATCGAAGCTCGTGCCGCCGGCGGCCAGGGCGTCGGTCATGACCTCGCGGGCAGCGTCGAGGACGCGGAGCGCATCGGAGCGGCGCAGGGTGTCCGTGGGACGGGCGTAATGGAGCCTGGCGAGCCAGAGGGCCTCGTCCGCATAGATGTTTCCGATCCCGGAAACCAGTCCCTGATCCAGCAGCGCCCGTTTGAGCCCGGTCTTACGCGCCCGCAGGCGCCGGTAGAAGGCATCGAATGAAAAGTAGGGGTCCAGCGGGTCCCGGGCAATGTGGGCGGCTTCCTCGGCGATCAGCGGCAACGGCGTTTCGGCGAGGCCGCCCGGGCCGCCGTCGGGCGTGGGGATGAGCGCGGTGAGGAACAGGCCGCCGAAGATGCGCTGGTCCACGAACCGCAGCTGTTCCGGCATGCCGGCCGCGGGACTCAGCCGCAACCGGACCTTCATGTGTTTCTCGTCCGGGACGCCGGCGTCCTGCATCAGGAGCTGCCCCGACATGCCCAGGTGGGCCATCAGGGCCACGGCGGGCGCACCGGTGCCGGCCTCGCCGTGAGCGGGCGCCCGATCGGGCTCGTGCGTGTCCGCCAGCGGGAGCCAGAGGAACTTTCCGCGCCGGACCACGTCCAGGACGCGGGCGCCTTCCAGATTTCCGGCGAAGTCCTCGGCCCCCAGCGGATGCCGGCGGATGGAGCGCGGATCCCGCACCTCCACGGAGGTAATGGTCCGGCCCCGCACCCAGTTCACCAAGCCGCGCCGGACGACTTCGACCTCGGGCAGTTCAGGCAAGGAGGCGCCTAGCTGCCGGTCTGGGTGCTCAGTCGGGAACCCTCTGCGGGCGCGGAGAGCCGGCGCCAGGCGTCCGCTGCCGCTTCCTGCTCGGCTTCCTTCTTGGAATTACCCGCGCCGGAGCCGTAGTCGTGGCCGCCGATCCGCAGCACCGCCTCGAAGGTCCGTGCGTGGTCCGGGCCCGAGCCCTCCACCGCGTAGTGGATCGTGCCGAGCTGGCGGCTGGCCGCGAGCTCCTGGATGCTGGTCTTCCAGTCGGTGCCGGCGCCGAGCGCGGCAGCGTCCATGAGCAGCGGCCCGACCAGCCGCATAACGAGCTGACGGGCGGACTCCAGTCCGTTGGACAGGTAGGTGGCGCCGATGAGCGCCTCCATGGTGTCCGCCAGGATGGAAGCCTTGTTCTTGCCCTCGGTAAGCTTTTCGCCCTGGCCGAGGTAGATGTAGTCCCCCAGCCCGATGCTGCGGCCGATGCCGGCTAGCGCCCGGGTACTGACGACGGCGGAACGCCGCTTGGCCAGGTCCCCTTCGGGCAGCGTGGGGTTGTCACGGTACAGCGCGTCCGTGACGGAGAACCCCAGGATGGAGTCGCCCAGGAACTCGAGCCGCTCGTTGGTGGGGATGCCGCCGTTTTCGTAGGCGTAGGAACGGTGTGTCAGAGCAAGACGAAGCGTCCCGGCGTCAATAGAGACACCGAGACGCTTCAGAAGCTCTTCAGTTGAAGACATCTCGATCAGCCTGTTGGCGGATTAGACGTCTGCGACCTTGCGGCCCTTGTACTCAAGGAACAGCGCGGTGCCAGCCGAGTCGGTAACGACCTTTGCCTGGTGCGGCAGGCTGTAAACAACCTGGCCGTTTTCCACGGTCTTCACCAGGTGGGGGGCGGTTGCCTTCCACTGGGAGCGGCGGGCGCGGGTATTCGAGCGAGACATTTTCCGCTTCGGGACAGCCACGGCTAACTCATTTCTCTCTAGTCCAACACTTACAAATCAGTTTTGCCGGTCAGGCTTAGCCAGGTCGGCTAGGGCAGCCCAGCGAGGATCTACGACCTCGTGGTGATGCCCCGGCTCGTCTTCCAGGCGAACTCCGCATTCGGAGCAAAGGCCCTGGCAGTCTTCCCGGCACACCGGCTGGAACGGCAGCATGGTTACAACTGCGTCCCGCAACACCGGCTCAAGATCGATCAGATCGTGCTCGACTCGACGTTGCTCTTGTTCTACTTCTTCGTCCGGGAATTCAGCTTCCCCGTACAAGAAAAGTTCTTGCAAATCGACCTCTTGGTCATACGCAAGGGGATCCAGGCAGCGACCGCATTCGCCGGTTACTTTGACGTTTGCGGTACCTGATACCAGAATTCCTTCGTGTACGGCCTCCAGGCGCAGATCAAGCCCGATGTCCGAGCCTTCCTGCACACCGATGAGCGCCACACCAAGATCGCTTGGTGCGGGTACATGTTCCGTCAGTGTCCGCATGCTTCCCGGACTGCGTCCGAGGTCCTTGACGTCGAACGCCAAGGGCGAACTAGCATCTCGTTTAATGAGAACTCCTGTTGAACATATGACCGACGTACCATCTTAGCCTGAACTTCCGGGCGGACTCAAACCGACCGGCAGCAGGCCGCCGAGTACCGATCAAGCTTACCCTCTGCGCGGCGATTCCTAGACCGGCTCGCCGGACCTCAGCCGCTTCAGCACGGACTTCGGCACGAAGTCGGAGACGTCGCCGCCGAGCGTGAAGACCTCCTTGATCAGGGTGGAGGACAGATGCAGGTAGTGGCCCTCGGCCGGCAGGAACACGGTTTCCACCCCGGCGAGCTGCCGGTTCATCGTGGCCATCGGCAGTTCGTAGTCGAAGTCCGAGGAGGAGCGCAGGCCTTTGACGATCGCTGAGGCTCCGCGCTGACGGCAGTACTCGGCGAGCAGCCCCTCCCCCACGGGTTCCACCACGATCCCGCGCAGCGAGGCCAGCGTTTCCCGGGCCATGTCGATGCGTTCCTCGAGCGCGAAGCGGTACTTCTTGGCGTAGTTCGTGGACACCGCCACGATGACCTCGTCAAAGAGGCTGGCGGCCCGGGCGATGACTTCCAGGTGGCCGTTGTGAATAGGGTCAAAGGAGCCAGGGCATACCGCGCGTCTCATGCTCCGAACCTACCGCATCGGCCCCGGCGGCCGGGATAGCATGGCGGAATGTCAGGATCACTCAGTTCTTCTGCCGAATACGTGCGCGCGCCGTTCACTGTTTCCGGAGGCGTCGTCCTTGTGACCGGGGCCGCCACGGGCATGGGCCGCCTTTACGCCCTGCGCGCGGCCCGGGAAGGTGCCGCCGTCGTCATTCTTTGGGACGTCGACGCCGACGGGCTGGCCCGGACGGCCGGCGAGGTCACGGCGCTCGGGGCGCGCGCCGTCGTCCGGCGGGTGGATCTGGCCAGCCGGGAGGCCATTGCGGAGGCCGCCGGGGAGGCCGCGTCGGAGGGTCCGCTGACGCTGCTGGTCAACAATGCGGGAATCGTCCGCGGCGCCCTGTTCTGGGACCACCAGCCCGACCGTGACATTGCCTTGACCATGGACATCAATGCCCTCGCCCCGATGTATGCCACCCACGCGTTCCTGCCGGCCATGATGGCCGACGGTGGCCGGCCGCGCCGGATCCTGAACATCGCCTCCGCCGCGGGCACCGTGTCCAACCCGCGGATGAGCGTGTACGCCGCCTCCAAGTGGGCGGTCATCGGCTGGAGCGACTCGCTCCGGCTCGAACTCGAACAGCAGGGCTATCACCATCTCAAGGTGACCACGTTTTGCCCCAGCTACGTCTCCACCGGCATGTTCGCCGGCGCGAGCGGCCCGCTGTTCACGCCGCTGATGACCCCGGACGACGCCGTCGACCGCGCCTGGCGTGCCACGCTGGCCGGCCGTGCGCAGCTGATCGCCCCGGCGACGGCGCAGCTGGGCAAGGTGCTGCGCGGGCTGCTGCCGGTCCGGGCCTGGGACTTCGTCGGCGGCAGGATTTTCGGGATCTACACCACCATGGACAAGTTCACCGGACGGGACCAGAAGGCGGGGACCCGGTGAGCGGGCAACCGCTCTCCCCTTGGCAGCGTGCGGCCACGGGCGCCAACCTGCTCTCCCCCGGCGGAGATCTCGGCGTCACCATCTTCGAGGAGATGACCACGTTGGCGCTGGCCGCCGGTGCCATCAACCTTGGCCAGGGCTTCCCGGATGAGGACGGCCCGGCGGAGATCAAGGACGCCGCCCAGGCCGCGATCGCTGCCGGAGCCAACCAGTACGCCCCCGGCAAGGGCATCCTGGAGCTGCGGGAGGCCATCTCCGACCACCAGCAGCGCTTTTACGGGCTCAGTCCGGATCCGCAGACCGAAATCATTGTCACCACCGGCGCCACCGAGGCGATCGCCGCCGCGCTGCTGGCGCTGGTGGGTCCCGGCGATGAGGTCCTCACCTTCGAACCGTTCTATGACTCTTACGGTGCGATCATTGGCCTGTCCGGCGCCCGGCATGTCACCGCGCCGCTGCTGGCACCCGACTTCATGCCCGACCTCGATGCCCTGGCGGCGGCGTTCAGCGACCGCACCAAGGTGGTGCTGGTGAACAACCCGCACAACCCCACCGGCACGGTGTTTCCGCGCGAGGTGCTCGAACGCGTCGTCGAACTTGCCACCAAGTACGACGCCGTGATCATCACCGACGAGGTCTACGAACACCTCACCTTCGGCGTGGCGCACCTGCCGGTCGCCACGCTGCCCGGCGCAGCCGAACGCACCCTGACTATTTCGTCCGCCGGCAAGACGTTTTCCTTCACCGGCTGGAAGATCGGCTGGCTCAGCGGCCCCGCCCACCTGGTCGCCGCCGCCCGGACTGTCAAGCAGTTCCTCAGCTACAGTTCCGGGACCCCGTTCCAGAGCGCCATCGCGGTGGGCCTGGGCCTGCCCGACGAGTTCTACGCCGGCATCGCCGACACCCTGCGGCTCAAGCGCGACATCCTCAGCGAGGGGCTGCGCGCGGCAGGCCTGGACGTGCTGACCCCGCAGGGAACCTACTTCGTCAACGTGGACACCGCCCCGCTGGGCATCTCCGATTCGGTGGACCTGGCCCGCCGGCTGCCGGGCCTGGTGGGCGTCGCCGCCATCCCGGTCCCGGTCTTCTGCCACCCCGACGGCGCCGAACGGACCCGCAGCCTGCTCCGCTTCGCTTTTTGCAAGAAGACCTCAGTCCTCGAAGAAGCCGCCGAACGGCTCGCCACCCTCCGGGACAGGCTGTGAGCGCGGACGAAATCCGGGCAGCCAGCCGCTTCCTGCGCACCACCGGCCAGCACGCCGTGATCGAACCCGATGCGTTCACCGAGGGCGGGTACGTGCTGAGCATCGGCGGGGCCGAGCAGTCCCACGTCGACCTGGCAGACCCCGCCGACATCTTCTACGAGTATCTGCGCAGGATCGGCCACGTGGTGGATCTCGCGGCGCCGTGGGGTGAGCCCGTCACGGCCCTGCACCTGGGCGCCGGTGCCCTGACGCTGGCACGCTACATCCAGGCGACCAGGCCGGGGTCCGTGCAGTACGCGGTGGAGCTGGAGCGGGAGCTTCTGGATTTTGTATTGCAACAACTCCCGCTGCCGGAGGGGACGCAGCTGCAGACCGTGATCGGCGACGCCCGGGAGTCGCTGGCCACACTGCCCCCGGAGCTGGGCTTCGACGTCGTAATCCTGGACATCTTCTCCGGCCCCGAGGCGCCGGAACACATCGCCTGCACGGAGTTCTACCAGGAGGCTGCCGCCCGGCTGACCCCTCGGGGTGTGCTGATCGTCAATGTCGGCGACGAGCCGGGCCTCACCCTGGTCCGGAGCCAGGTGGCGGCGCTGCGCCGGGCGATGGCCGACGTAGCGGCCTTCGCCGAGACGTCCATGTTCGCCGGCCGGCAGCCCGGCAACATCATCCTGACCGGGACGCAGGGTCCGTGGCCCTACGCCTGGACCGCCGCGCTCACCGCCCGCGGTCCGCACCCGGCGAAGGTTCTCGCCGGCGTGGAGCTGGACGTACTGTCGGGCTAAGTGGGGTGGCCGGGCTGCTCCCTCGGGAGGACATGTCCAGTCTTCGCGCCCAGGACCGGACATAAGCGGAATATGTCCATCCGCCGACCCCGGCGCGGGGCATGTCCGGGCTCCGGCGCCAGGTGTGGTGGCTGCGCCGAAGAAACCGGACTACTCCCCGTCCGCCAGCATTGCTTCCGGGCCCTCATCCACGCCGGGCTCGGCGAACCAGAGCCGGGTTTCGCCGTATTTCTTCTCCGCGAACCGCTCCAGGCCGTCCGGCCAGTCCGGTTCCGGGGTGCGGGTGGAGCGCTCCACCACGACGACGGCGCCCTCGGCCAAGTGCGGGAGCAGCTTGGCGAGCACCGCTGCCAGGCCCACCTCGTCCAGCGGGTAGGGCGGGTCCAGGAAGACCAGGTCCCACCGGGTTCCTTCGGCGGCCCGTTCCAGGAACGATTCGACCTTGGAACGGTGCACGGAGACGACCTTGTGCCCCGCGACCGTGTTGACCAGGTCCGCGTTGCGCTGGCAGACCTCGCTGGCCTTGCCGTCGAATTCGACCAGGTCCACGGTGCCTGCCCCGCGGCTGGCGCTTTCCACGCCGAGCGACCCTGACCCGGCGTAAAGGTCCAGTACCCTAGCTTCCGCGATGATCTCGAAGGCGTCCAGCCGGGAGAAGAGCGCTTCCTTGACCCGGTCGGTCGTGGGCCGGGTCAAGGATCCCGGGACACTGGCAAGCGGGGTGCCGCCTGCGGCGCCGGCGATGATCCGGCTCATGGTTGCAGCTCCTGTCCGGCTCCGCCGGGTGTTCGAACTGCGTTCCTAACCGCGTTCAAGGAACGCCTCCTTTTCAGGGTTGAGGTAGTCATCAATGGCCGCGGCAAGCGCAGCGTGGCGGTCCAGGCCCGGGTCCGCCCCCACGATCGCCTGGGCGTCCTGCCGGGCGCGCGCGATCACGTCCTCGTGTTCCAGCACCCGCAGCAGTTTCAGCGTCGAGCGGCCGCCGGACTGCGAGGCGCCCAGGATGTCCCCCTCGCGGCGGAGCTTGAGGTCCTCCTGCGAGAGTTCGAAACCGTCGGTGGTGGCCGCCACCGCGTCGAGCCGGCGCCGGCTGGGATGGCCCGGTTCGAGGCTGGTGACCAGCAGGCAGGTTCCGGGCAGGCCGCCGCGGCCCACACGGCCGCGGAGCTGGTGGAGCTGGGAGATACCGAAACGGTCCGCGTCCAGGATCACCATGAGGGTGGCGTTGTGCACGTCCACGCCGACTTCGATCACCGTGGTGGAGACCAGTAGCTGGGTCCGGTTGGCGGTGAACGACGCCATGGTGTCCGACTTCAGCGTCGGATCCTGCCGGCCGTGCAGCGGTGCCACGCTGACGCCGGCCAGCGCCGGTTCGTCCCGCAGTAGTTCAACGACGCCGGTCACCGACGCGAGTTCCCGGGCGCCGGTCTCGGCCAGGTCCGCGTCGGTGGGCTCCGCTTCGCCGGGGCTGAAGTCGCCGTCGTCGTCGGTGCCGATCTTGGGGCAGACAACGTAGACCTGGTGGCCGGCGTCGATCTCCTCGCGTGAGCGGGACCAGATCCGGGTGGCCCAGGCCGGGTGTTCAGCGAGGCCCACCACATGGGTGGAGATCGGCGCGCGGCCGGCCGGCAGTTCGTCCAGCACCGAGGTTTCCAGGTCGCCGAAGACCGTCATGGCCACGGTGCGCGGAATGGGCGTCGCGGTCATGACCAGCAGGTGCGGCGGTTTACTGGCCTTGGATCGCAGGACGTCCCGCTGTTCGACGCCGAAGCGGTGTTGTTCGTCCACCACGATCATCCCTAGGTCGTAGAAGGAGACGTTCTCGCTCAGCAGGGCGTGGGTGCCGATCACGATGCCTGCGGTCCCGGAGGCGGAGTCCAGCATGGCTTGTTTCCGGGCGGCGGTGGGCATGGAGCCGGTCAGCAGGGTCACCTGGACCGAGTCCGGGCCGAGGCCGCCGAGCAGCCCGTCCCGCGAGAGCGGTCCGAGGGTGCGCCGGATCGAGTCGAAGTGTTGGGCCGCGAGGACCTCGGTGGGGGCCAGCAGCGCGGCCTGTCCGCCGGCGTCGACCACCTGCAGCATGGCGCGCAGGGCAACGATGGTTTTGCCCGAGCCCACCTCGCCCTGCAGCAGCCGGTTCATTGGCGAGTCCAGTGCCAGTTCCTCGGCGAGGGTCTTGCCGACGGCGGTCTGGCCGGCGGTCAGGGTGAACGGCAGCTGCCGGTCGAAGGCGGTCAGCAGACCCTCAGCCGCCGGACGGCGTGCGGTGGCTTCCTCGGCCGCCAGCTGCGCGCGGCGCCGGGCCAGCGCCGCCTGCAGCACCAGGGCTTCCTGGTAGCGGAAGCGGTCCCGGGCACGCTGCCAGTCGCCAACAGCCTGCGGGGCGTGGATGAGCCGGTAGGCGTCCGCGACGGGCAGGAACTTTTCCCGGGCGGCGATCTTCTCCGGCAGCGGATCCGGCAGGGCGCCCAGGTCCGCGGTTTCCAGCAGCGTGGCGATGACCTTTTGGATGGACCAGCTGGTCAGTTTGGCGGTGGCCGGGTACACCGGGATGGGCATCGCGGCGAGCTTCTCCGGGTCCATCCCGGGGACATCCGGGTCTTCGTCCAGCAGCTGGAACTGGGGGTTGGTCAGGCCCAGCGAACCGCCGTAGCGGGTCACCTTGCCGGAGAACAAAGCACGCCTGCCCGGCTGCAGCTCGGCCTTGGCGCGGAAGCCGTTGAAGAAGCTCACCTTCAGCGTGCCGGGGGTCCCGGCGTCGTCGGAAATCACGACGTCGGTCAGCGTACCGCGGCGGGCGCGCATGGACCGGGTGCTGTTGGAGAGTACCCGCGCAATCAGGGTGACTTCCTCATCAAGCGGAACGTCGTTGATGGGTGTCAGCTCGCCGCGGTTCAGGTAGCGGCGCGGGAAGTAGTTCAGCAGCCCGCCGACGGTGCTGATCCCGAGGTGCTTCTCGATGACGGCCGCGGAGCGCTTCCCGATCCTGCGTTCCAGGCCCAGTCCAGGCTCAGCGTCCATGTCCGCCGAGGTCCGTGCTGCGCGCTGCTGCGCCGGGAACTGCTTCCAGAGGAAGAGAACCGGGATCCCGGGGCAGGGCGAGTTCGCTGACGCTGATGTCGGAGGGTTCGCCGAGGGAGCGGATCAACGCGACGGCCGGCGCGGCGTCGGACACGTGGACGTGGACCCGCCAGCGGTAGGCGCCGTCGGCGTCGGCCTCGCCGCCCACCTGGCTCATGATGACGGATTCGCCGAGCTCGTCGAGCCGCTGCCGCATGGTGGCCGCGTCCAGCGGCGAGAGCGTGATGGTGCACATGACTTCCACGCCGTCATCGCGCGGCAGGTCCGCGTGGATGTGCGGGGCCTGGACATCATAGCCGTGCAAGCCGTCGAACAGCTGTTCCTGGAGTTCTTCGCCGAGCACGGCGGAACGCAGGCAGTCCAGGACCAGGAGCATCCCGACGCCGCCGGCATCCACCACACGGGCGGTGTGCAGGGCTTCGAGCTGGTCCTCGGTGCGCACCACGGCGGCCAAGGCTGCCTCGACGGCGGCATCCAGGGCCAGGCCGAGGGTGTGGTTGCTGTCGTCGCCGTCGTGGTCTGCGTCGACGACGGCCGCGGCGCGGCCTGCCGCTTCCATCACGGAGAGCATGGTCCCGGGAACCGGGTCGCTCAGCGCGGACCAGGCGCGGATCTGGGCGCGGTTGAGGGCGGCGGCCAGCAGGGGAGAGCTGAGCCGGGTGTGCCCAGCCAGTGGTTCGGCGGCGGCGCACAGGAAGACAGCGAAGAGCGTGCCGGAGTTGCCCCGCGCCTGTTCCATCGCGGCCTGGCCTGCCCGGGCCAGGACGGCTCCAACGTCGTTCTGTGCGGGGTCGGGCGGACCTACCACGGGCGGCCGGGTGTTGCCGTTGACCAGCGGCCGGGCTGTGGTGTCAGTGGGGACGCCCTGGGCCGCCCGGGCGGCGGCGCGCACGGTGAGGTAGAGGTTAGTGCCGGTGTCGCCGTCGGCCACGGGAAAAATGTTGATGGCGTTCAGGCGGTCGCTGTGGTTCCCAAGCGTTGTTTCCGCCTTGCCCAACCACCGCTTCATCGCTTGCGCGTTGGCGGCAATTTTAGTCTGCAAAGTGATCCCATCCCACAGTTTCAGCGGGCCTGCCCGCTATGGTCACGCCCGCGCTGACTGTCGCTGCAGGGGCTTCTACCGAGCCTATCGCAGTGAAACCGTGAGGCAGTTGAACGTCTGCGGGGAAGGCGGCGAGCAGGCCGTGGTCCTCGCCGCCGCCGAGGACCCACCGCACCGGGTCCTCGCCCAGCAGGGAGGCGGCCGGGAGCAGCGGCGCGGCGAGATCTTTGAGCGCCGCCGGATCAAGATTGAGCACGGCGTGGCTGGCCGCAGCCATCCGCGCCCCGTCCCGGACCAGGCCGTCGGAGATGTCCATCAGCGCGGTGGCTCCGGCGGCCCGCGCCAGCGGACCGGCCGCGAGCGGCGGCCGCGGCCGGCACTGGGTGTCCATCAGGGCGCGTTGTTCCGGCGTCAGGGCGTGCACGGGGGTGGCGGATTCCAGCAGGGCCAGGCCGGCGGCGGCCCGTCCGACGGTGCCGGCGAGCGCCAGGGTGTCCCCCGGCCGGGCGCCGGACCGCAGCACCGGGGCGTGTCCGTCAAGGGTGCCGAGGATGGCGACGCTGACGGCCAGTTCGCGTCCCCGGCCCAGGTCTCCGCCGGCCACGGCGCAGTCCGGGGCGCCTAGTTCGCGGATCCCGGCGCTCAGCCCGTCGGCGAAGTCCTCCACCCAGGACACAAGGGTTTCGGGGGGCATGGTTAGGCTGACGACCAGCGAGGTGGCGCGGGCGCCCATGGCGTTGATGTCGCTCAGGTTTTGCGCGGCCGCTTTCCAGCCGACGTCGTAGCCGGAGGTCCGGTAGCCGTTGTTCCACTCCAGCCGGAAGTCCTGGTCCACCACCTGGGTGTCGATGCTGACCACCGTCCGGCCGTCCGGCGCCGCCACGACCGCGGCATCGTCGCCGGGCCCCAGCAGGAGGGTACTGCTGTCCCCGCCGTGGAGCCGGGGGAAGATCCGGGCCAGGAGCTCGGACTCGGAGAGTTCGGCCACGGTGAGCAGTTCGGGGGTCACAAGTTCAGACACAGCCCTACGCTACCGCGCGGGGGCGACAACGGCGGTGGACGATACCTGCCGCGGCGCCGGCACCGTATTTCGTGGTTAGCAGGGCACGTGCCAAACTCTTAGGCATGCCCCGACTGATGCCTGCGATGCCCCCCGTCGCGGCGCAGGGCTTGGCGTTCGCCCTTGGGGCGGCCGTATTGTGGCTGATCGTCGCCGTCCAGTTGTTCGTCAACGTTGATCCCCTGAGTGTGCACCCTACGGACGCGGTCATCATGCTGGGCGGCGCCAGTTCCGAACGCCTGCCGGTGGCGCAACGGATCCAGCAGGAACTCGGCGCCCCGGTGCTGGTGCTCTCGCACACGGACACCCCCGGCAACAAGGTGGCCGACGAAGCCTGCAATACGGCGCAGTTCCCCAGCCCCGGCCTGGTCTGCTTCACCCCCGCTGACTACGACACCCGGGGTGAGGCCCAAGCCATACGGAAGCTGATCGCAGCAAACGGCTGGAAATCCATCACGGTGGTGACGTCCAGTTACCATCTCACCCGGGCCGGACGGCTGATGGAGCAGTGCACGACGGCGGACGTCCAGATGGTGGCGTCCCACCCAGACTTCTCGCCGGTTCAATGGCTGCGGCGCTTCGTGATCGAAACCGGCGGCCTGATCGATGTGTCGCTGCGGCCCGAATGCTCCTCGAGCGCCCGGTGATGTAAGAATTGAGGGCGGCCCGGCAAAATCGCTAAGGCGATGATCTAAAAAGCGAGGAGGACAGGCGATGGAGCATTCCACCGAGGCGAGTCCCCCACGTGTCCCCGCGCCCCGGCACCTTAAGCGGCGCCGCTTCCGTGAGGACATCCCGGATACCTCGCTGGTGCCTGCCGCCGAGCCGCTCTCCGAACCCCCTTCCTCTGAAGTCCGCGAGCCGAAGGCGAAACGCGCCGCCGAGGCCGCCACTCCGGAGGAAGCCGACTACCGGCGCAAACGCCTGGTGGCCTTGCTTCTGGTGATTGCCATAGCGGTCAGTGTGCCGGTGTTGGTAGTCGTGCTCGTTCTCGCCGGCTGAGACCGGTCGTTACGGAGAAAGCCGGTCCATCATCCGGTCTTCGCATAAAACGGGTTGACGGTCCCCCAGCCGTTTGTAACTTTGACGATGTAGAACTTTCCCGCCCCGAGGCTCGTTGCCCCCACGTTGGCATTGATGCTTTGAAGACCCGGGTTGAGCCCTTGCTGCTGGCCGAACAATGGACTATAGCCGGACGCAGCCACGGTCTTGGACTGCACTAGTCCTGCCCCAGTGGTCCACTGCAGTTCGACGGTCGCCCCGCTGAGGTTGAAGCCGGTTACTTGCAATGCGCCGGAGGCGGCGCTAAAGCTGCTGTCGGTAATGATGGGAGTATTTTTTTCGTTCTTTAGTTGCTGCGCCAGGGGCACGCCGGTCCCGACGCAGGTGTAGTACGTGTCCCACATGAATGAAATAATCTTGCGCGGGGCGTTGGCCATCTGCTGGAGCTGCCGGTCGATCCGCCCCTTCGTCGTCTGGCCGCGAAGGTTTGCATCGCATGGATTGGTTCCGTTGGCGGGCGCCATCCCTTCCATGTTGGCCCAGAGAGTCGCCCCGGTTCCGGCCACTCCGGCGGCCGCCGCCTGGAAGTAGTCCCGGTTCGGCGCCACGTATTTGCTGCCCCAGGTGCCCGCTCCCACCATGGCCGCCGCGTACTGGTCCACGGGCGAGTTTGCCTCGCTGCCGAAGTAGGCGCCGCCTTTGCCGGTCCCCATCCCGTCCTGGACGGCGATGCTCAATGGTGTTCCGCCAGCTGTGAGCGCTATGTTGCGCGCCCCGCCCTGTGCTTGGGCCGGTGTACCGTGGCCCGGCGCGGCGGTGCGCGCATCGATGTAAGGGCTCACGATGGCGCCGCGGCCCGGCATGATGGCCCGGATGGCTTGGTTCTGTATCCGGTAGACGCTCAGAACGGGTTCAAAGACCGCCCCATCGTTGAGAGGCATCTCCGTAGATAGATAGAACCCGGAGAGTCCTTTCACGTTGTTGGCCGCTGCTTGATATTGCAGATACCGGTCCGTGAACTGCCTAAACGTGTCCTGATAGGACAGGTCCGGGAGGTATGCCACATCGGCTCTGTTGGCCGGGATGGGCATGCCCGGGTAGAACTTCATCGCTTGGGCTGCCGCGGCCCGGGCGAGGGAACCGGTGGCGCTCGCCCCTGGCGCGCTGCCGCCGCTAACCACCACGACGTCGTAGAGGTTGTTCGAGGCGTCGCATCCGGCGCCGGTTGTGGATATTACCAGCACGGTGAACAGCTTGTTGTTGTTGGTGATGCTCCGGTCGCGAGGGCATCGGACGGCGGCGGAGCCCCACGGGCTGGCGTCAGCGTACGTGAAAACCCTGTTCAGCCGAACACCGCTCGCGGCTGCCTGGGCGCAATTGACCGCTGAAATCTGGCAGTCTGGGGGAACACCGGCAACACTCGATGGCGTCAGTCGCGATCCAAAGGTGATGACGGTGTCGCCCCCAACGGCCTTGATGGCCCGCAACTTATGTGTGTTCACGGAATCACTCGTGCTAGCCGCTACGAAGAATCCGCTGACGGGGAACACTGGGGTGTCGGCCGCCACTGCTGAAGACCCGAGAGGACCGAGTACCAGCGAAAATAGGGCCAGCATCAGCGGGAACCACCGTTGTGAGGCCCCGTGGGAAGAATACGTCTTGGTCTCTTGGGTTGCTGCCACGCCTGGTCCTTGGCTCGCTGGGTGAGACCCTGAACTTATCAAACAGGGTGGCGCGAGCCGCCGCAGAGTGCAAGAGGGAACTTTAAGTTTTCGTTGATCCGCCACTGCAATTAGAACCGCGCGCCGGCCGTCGCTCCGATAAGTCCCTGGGCGGTAGCGATTCAGCCTTTCGGAGCGCGTTCCCGTAACATTACCGGCGGACATCCATTTATTCTTTTGGGGGAAATACCTGTGCCTACGATCATGCCCATCTTCGGGACGAGGCCAGAGGCCATCAAAATGGCCCCGATCGTCGCCGCCCTGCAGGACTCGGACCTGTTTGACTGCGTAGTCACCGTCACTGGCCAGCACCGGGAGATGCTTGACCAAGTCAACGAACTCTTCGGCGTCGTCCCGGATCACGATCTGAACATCCTTCAGCAACGCCAGTCTCTCTCCGCCATCATGACCCGCACAATTGACGGCCTGGACAAGCTTTTTACCCACGACAAGCCCGACGCTGTGATAGTCCAGGGTGACACCACGACGTCCACGGCAGGAGCAATCGCCGCGTTCTACCACAGCATTCCCGTAGTACACGTTGAGGCCGGACTTCGCAGCGGCGACCTTTTCTCCCCGTTTCCGGAGGAGGCCAACCGCAAGCTGACCAGCCAGCTCGCCAGTCTGCATTTAGCTCCCACCAGCGTCAGCAAAGCAAATCTCGTGGCAGAAGGGGTGGACCCCCATGACGTCGTCGTAACCGGCAACACCGTCATTGATGCCTTGCTCACTACCGTCGGAAAGAAAATACCGTTCACCGACCACCGGTTGGAAGAGCTTGCCAGCACCGGGCGACAGATCCTTCTGGTCACCACCCATCGCCGCGAAAATCAGGGCGATACGATGCGAGGCATGGGCAGGGCGCTCGCCAGGATCGCAGATGCGGAGCCGGATCTTGTTATAGTGCTGCCTGCCCACAAGAATCCAGCGGTTCGCGAGACTGTGCTGCCTGCCCTAGAGGGCAAGCCGAACATCATCGTCACCGAACCACTGGCATACGGTGAATTCACCCGTATGCTCGCGCTAGCCCACATCGTCCTCACGGACTCTGGTGGAGTTCAGGAAGAAGCGCCGAGCCTCGGTAAGCCGGTTCTCGTTATGCGTGAAAACACGGAACGGCCCGAGGCTGTCCACGCAGGTACCGTAGCCCTCATCGGAACAGACGAAGATCGGATCGTCAAAGAAGTGGACCGCCTGTTGAATGAGCAAGCGCACTTCGACTCCATGGCTAACGCGGTAAATCCCTATGGTGATGGCAAAGCGGCGCTCAGGACACTAGCGGCGCTCTCGCAACTCTTTGGTCTTGGACTCCGGGTCGAAGACTTCACGGTTTGATCTTCGGCCCAATCATCAGCGTCAAATTCGTTTACACAGTTTTCAGCTATTTGGAGAGAACCGCATGCTTCGGACCATCCTAGACAAGCCCCGGGCAAAACTTCAGCGAACCTGGCACGATTCCCCCACGGGACAACCCAGGACACAGTTCCTACTAGACACTGGGCTTCCTTCAGGTTCAAGTATCGCCCTCGTCAAACGCTCGCATTGGCTTCGAGCTGAGGTGGCAGGAAACTCAGAGTTATCTGTCCACGTAAGGGTGGCCCAGCGCTCTACGGAACTTGCAGACAAGGCTGGCGTTGTCTGGATAAGGTACTTCGAACAGGACGGCGGCGAGGTCGTAAGTGAGTCAAAGCTAGCCTCCGGTAAGAACGGCCACTACGTCTATCTGGTACCAGGGCCAGAGGGCGTCACGACGTTTAAGCTTCGCACCCCAACTAGCTGCGCCTCTGTCGCTCTCGGCTTCGCAGTATGGAAGGCCAGTCCCGGCTCACTTAGCCTTCAAAATGCTATTGCGATCGAGCAGACGATTTCCCAACCGGTGCCCACACTGAAAGCAGGCAACGCCGGGGCGCGGACCGGCCAGATTGTGATTTCTCCGGGCGAGGACTGCTCGACTGCTTTTGTCCTCGACACGTCGCCAGTATGGCGTGCTTTCTCTCTGCATGACACCAAAGATCTCGAGTGCCAAATTGAGGTCCTCGACTCGGCTGTCTTTGGAACTCCGAAGCCGGGAATCGTGTTTGTGAAATTCCTCGACAAGTACGGGGTCGCTACACCCTCCCGGGTCGAGGTTCCGTCGGGTCCACGGGGCGACTACTTCTACGTGAATACAGATGCTTCCGGACGATTTGCCTTTCGCCTGCATGCACCTGCCAATGCCGTCACCGTTGAGCTGGGATTCGCCGCATGGGAAGCGAACGCTCAGCGTCTGACGATCCGGAACCGGATCACCTTCGAGTCGCTTCCGGCGTCGGCCGCAGAGGGTCTACGGCCGTCTGCACCGCCGATTCAGTCGAAGGACACCGGCTTCCTTTTCGACCCACAGTCGGCGAATGCCGCAGATTTCATCGTAAAGAAGTCGCCTGTCTGGATACGGCTGGCCACGGACGGTTCGCGGAACTTCACACTGTCGCTGAACATCGCCCGAGCCACAGCCCTCGGTACTGCCAAGAGCGGCCTATTGCGCGTCGAGGCCATCGCTGCTACTGGCCGGATGGAAACAGTGTCGGGCCTCAAACACTCAGAGGAGTACGGTGCGTACGCGTATCTCGATGCCCGAACAACCGGGGCGAGGACGTTCCGTATTGGGGTGCCGTCGTCCACAGTGGAACTACGTATTGCCGTCCAAACATGGGACGCACCGGACGCCGATCTGCAGATCTCGAACGAACTCCACTTTGAGGCGACTGCCGACCCGGGTGCCACACGGAAAGCGGTCGGCAACTTCCGAGCCGTAGCCCCGGCGGTCCGTCACCCCCGGGAATTTAAAGTCGCCCTCATCTGTGATGAATTTACCTTTAACAGTTTCAAATACGAATTTGACCCCATTGTTCTCGATCCTGACTCGTGGCAACAGCAACTCGAAGACAACCGACCGGACATCTTCCTGTGTGAGTCGGCCTGGTCAGGCGTGGACTCCAACACTCGCCCTTGGAAAGGAAGGGTCTACGCCAGCCGGAACTTTGCCTACGAGAACCGCCGCGAGCTGCTGGGGATCTTGGAGTGGTGCCGGACCGAAAATGTACCAACTGTCTTCTGGAACAAGGAGGATCCCACGCACTATCCGGACAGGGAGCATGACTTTGTGGCCACTGCGGTCAAGTTCGATCATGTATTCACCACCGACCGGGACTGTGTGGAGATGTACCGGAAGGACTACGGACATCCGAGTGTCCACTGCCTACCGTTCGCCACACAGCCACGACTGTTCAACCCCGTCGGAGGTTCGTCGCGAACGGACGAAGTGATCTTCGCTGGGAGTTGGTACGCCAACCATGAAGAGCGGTCGGCAGAGATGCTTGCCATCTTCCGCAAGGCGCTGTCGGCTGGGCGCCCCGTCAAGATCTTTGACCGCTTCTATGGCTCCACTGACGAACTACACGCATTTCCCCCAGAACTTCGCCCGCTCACTGTTCCGGCCCTTTCACACGCTGGGCTGGCAAAGGTCTATAAGTCCAGCCTCTTCGGAATGAATATCAACACCGTGACGGACTCCCCAACCATGTTCGCGCGACGCATCTTCGAGCTAATGTCCAGCAACACTCTGGTTCTCAGCAACGATTTTGCGGCGGCCGAGGAGTTTTTTGGAGATACTTTGGTGCTTGTGGGCCAGAACCATGACGGGCTCAAGGACCTTACGGCCGAGGAGATCGAGCGGAAGAGGGACGCTGCTCTACACAACGTGCTCAAAAATCACACGTATAGGGCACGTTTCCAGCAAGTTCTCGACGTGGTGGGGATTAACTATCAGCGCCTCGACGAACGAGTAACCGTCGTGTACCCGGTCGCCAACGCCAGTCAGGCCTCGGCCGCCCTAACGTCGTTTAGCGGCCTGTCTTCCGTAGCACAGGGTGTATTGCTCGTTCTGTCCGCGGATATTCCTGATGAAGACGTGCGCGCCCTCTACTCGGAGTTCAATCGGTACGGTGCCACGGTGGTTTCCGCGGCTCTTGCGCTAAAACAAGATGTAACGGCCAAATCATTGGTCCCCACTTCTCACTTCGTGGTCCTCTTACCAGAAAGTCAGGTGACTCCGGAGTACATTAAGCGGGCCATGCTCCACACCGAATATGTGGACTCGCCGATCGTGCTCGGCTCGGACGTGAGGTATGAATTTACTCCGTTTCACAAAGTCGCCAACCTAATCGCACCCCGTGAGTTCATCGGCACCGTTTTGCGACACAGCGGAACTACAATCGCCGGCGATTTCTACCATGTCTGATCTCGACAATGGGAAGGTTGCACTGACAGATGAGACACCAAATGACAAGGTCAATGGCATGAAAATTAGCATTATTGTTCCTTGCTACAACGTCGAAACTAAAATCGACAGGTGCTTCGCTTCGCTAGAGAGGATCGATCAGGAGTTCGGACCCTCCGACTTTGAGGTGATCTTTGTCGACGATCGCTCGACGGACGGGACAGTGGGCAAGATTCTGGCAAAGCAGGTCCAACGGCCACATTGGAGCGTCGTAGAGCTCCAGAGCAATAGCGGCTCCCCGTCACGGCCGCGGAATACCGGGGTGGCCGCCGCGAAGGGCCAATTCGTCTTCTTCCTGGACCCTGACGACGAAGTCTATGCCGTGACCTTGCGAGCCCAATACGACCTTGCCGTCGCCGGGGCAACTGACCTCGTGCGCACTTCCCTCGAGGTCGCGGAACTAGGGAAACCGACCATCGTTATGAATCGGGTAAAGGACTACCCAACCGACGGATCTCGGTTCGACCAGATCGCTGAGCTTGTCCGTCAACAAAGCACTACAAACTCGTCCTTGGTGCGAAGGTCACTCCTGGTGGACCACAACGTGGAGTGGCCGGAAGATCTTCATATGGGCGAGGACACGATTTTCCTCCTAAAGGTTCTGAGCAGCGCCGAGAAGATCACCTACCTTGATGAACCCGGCATTGTCTACCACAAGACGGTCAGCGCAGTCCGTTCCGCCACCCAACAATACACTTCGCGCGATTTGGCCTCCCATCTGACGGTTTGGGACGAAGCCGAGCGGATCCTCGCACCAACCGGACTAAGCTATCTGGAATTGCGCGGTGCAGTTGGTATCCGTGTTGCGATTGACCAGATGTACAAGTACGGCTCAACAAGCTACCCGGACGCAAGCCTGCTCGCCTTCGCCGACTTTGTGCAGCGGCACTCTAACGCCATAGGGGGGCTCATCGTTCGTCCGCGTATCAGGGAAACGCTTGACGCACTTGAGCAGGGCGACCTTGCAGAAATCCGTAAGAGCCTCCGCCTCCGTGTGCTGGTTGCGGGTAATGACCTAAAATTCATAAAGGCTGCTCTGCCGGCACTCGAAGAATTTTATGAAATCCGCGTTGATGAATGGCCAGGCCATGATAGCCACGATCCAGCGCTGAGCACTGAACTCCTTAACTGGGCGGACGTCATTTTCTGCGAATGGCTCCTTGGAAATGCAGTATGGTACGCGGAGAACAAGAAGCCCCACCAAAAACTCATCGTGAGGTTGCATCTTTTCGAATTAAATCGGGATTTTGGCCACAAACTGAGACACTCGGCCGTCGACTCCTTCATTTCAGTCAGTGCGCACACCGCTGAAGATATGATAGAGACTTTTGGCGTGGACCGTGCGAAAGTGCGCGTTGTCCCCAATTTCATCATTGAGGACAACTACGCCCAAGGCAGTGGCGTAGACAGGCTGTTCCGTCTAGGCCTAGTGGGGCCAGTCCCCCGCCGTAAAGGTTTGCTCAAGGCGCTCGAATTGTTACGCAGCTTGCACCTTCTAGACGCTCGTTACTCGCTAACCATATTCGGCAAGGGTCCCGAAGAGTTTCCGTGGGTCATGAGGGACGAAGATGAGCGTAATTATTACGAATTGTGCGAAAGATTTATAGTCGATCATGGCCTGTCTGAGGCGGTAAGCTATGCGGGCTGGGTGGACACGACGGTGGAACTTGCTAAAGTAGGTTTTGTTCTATCCCTCAGCGATTTCGAAAGCTTCCACGTAGCACCCGCTGAGGCCTTTGTTTCCGGCAACCAAGCGTTATTTCTGCCGTGGCGGGGCGTCGAATTCCTTTACCCTGAGAAATACATTCACGCTAACATCTACAGCATGCGGGATTACATCCTCGAGAATCACCAGGAAAGCGTCTTTCAATCCACCGGGGCCTACGGCCAAACCTACGTTCGACACAACTACGGCTTGGATGCCTTCACCGCCAATGTGACGGAAATCGTCGCGTCGATCTAGGTGTGCTGCCCAGGCACGTTTGTCAAGAGGCTGATGGGCGGGTGGGCTTCGATCATGGTGGGCCTGTGATCATTTCCGGGTTCTTGGTGGTTCGTGGGGAATTGAGTTCGTGTCGTTGAAGACTAGAGGCCCGTGGCCCTGCTGGTATGAGTGTGTCTAAGCATTCAACCTGGAACAGGACCACGAGCCTTGAACGAGCCTACCGGGGCGGCAGCTGACGCTGCCACCATCCTCTCCAACTTGCCCGACTACCGCGTCGTCTCCACCACCGTCACTACCGGCGGCCGCCGGCAGGTCATTTTCGAAACCGACCAGCCACTGGGCTGTCCGAGCTGCGGGCTGATTGCCTGCTCATCGCATTTGAGAGTGTTGTCGGCTCTTGGTGGTTCGTGGGGAATTGAGTTCGTGTCGTTGAAGACAAGAGGGCCCGTGGCCCTGCTGGGATGAGTGTGTCTAAGCATTCAACCTGGAACAGGACCACGAGCCTTGAACGAGCCTACCGGGGCGGCAGCTGACGCTGCCACCATCCTCTTCAACCTGCCCGACTACCGCGTCGTCTCCACCACCGTCACTACCGGCGGCCGCCGGCAGGTCATTTTCGAAACCGACCAGCCACCGGGCTGTCCGAGCTGCGGGGTGATTGCCACCCGCCGGAAGGAACGCCGCTTCCAACGACTCCGGGACATCCCTGTCGCCGGGACGGTGGACGTCTTCTGGTCCAATTACCGCTGGTATTGCGAGGAACCCGCCTGCGAGAGGCTGTCCTTCTTTGAATCCACGACACAGGTACCGCGCCGTGCCCGCTCCACCGGCCGGCTCCGGGACCAGCTCGTGGACGCGGTCATCCGTTCGGGCCGTGCCTTCTCGGAGACCGCGGCCGGCTTCGCCGTGTCGTGGTGGATGGTCCGTGCTGCCGTCAACGAAGCCTGCGTGCTGCAGTTGCCCGACGTGGACAAGCTCAGCCCCCGAATGCTGGGCATCGACGAACACCGGTTCCGGTCCGTGCGCTACTTCCAGGACCCGGAATCAAAGACCTGGACACGGTTCGAGCCCTGGTGTGTGTGATCGACTATCTGTAGGCCGTTTCAGCCAGGAATTTGAGCCAAGTTGGTGGCTCGTTTCAGGCCAAAAGAGCGGTAAGAATCAGGCCAGTCTTTTCTCCTGAAATTCGCGGTTTCGGGGGCTGGCTTGGAGATAGAGATCAACCGGTGGTTCGGGGCCCTGCCTGTGTCAGGGACATGGGCCCGCCACCTCCCAGATAAGTTCCTTACGGCGCTGCCATTGCGAAGCGTATGCGCCGGAAGGGCTGGAAAGTGAGATGACGGTACCCATGTCCGTTCAAGAAAATATCAGAAGACTCGATTCCCAGGGAGTCCCGGTGCGGGAGATCGCCCGAAGGCTTGGAGTGAGCCGGACCTCAGTGGCCAAGTACGCCGAGCAGGAGGACTTCTCCCCGGCGGCGCCGGCACCGCTGGCCAGGCCGGGGGCCTCGGTGTTGACCGGGTTCGAGCACATCATTGAGCGGTGGCTCATCGAGGACCAGCGCCGGAACCGCAAGCAGTGAATACTGGCTTCCAAGGGAGCCACCTGTCGTGCGCTTCAGAGCCACCTGCCCAGATCACGGATCGTGTCGTTCAGAGCCACGATTGGCGTG
>NZ_JBEPNK010000023.1:0-64497 GCF_040546245.1 Arthrobacter sp. UYEF3 | reverse complement strand
CCCCGATCAGCTCACGGATTTCCCCGAGCCCGTCGGCCCATTCCCGTATTTCAGCCACCCACATATTTTCGCCCATCCATCCTGATTAACAGGTTGGCGAAGTCCGATTAAAACGCCGCCAGCGCCAAGAATAAACGCGGCTGTAGTACTAGGCGATCAGGGTGTGCAGATCGACCCCGAAGATGGCCACGAGGGGCCAGAGCATGCTCGCTACCAGGCATTCGAGGATGGTGCCGGGAATGTTCCATGCCACAAGGTAGCCGTGGGTGGCGGCGACGATTACTCCGATGGCAAATACACAAATCCGATCAGGCCAATTCCGCGCCTGCCTGTTGGACGTCTGCCCAACCCACGCATCATCGCTCATCTTCCTCCGCGGGTGTAAATAACTAATAGGTGCGCCCGACGCATTCGGGGAGACAAGCCGGGAGCTTCCGTTTGAGAACAAAACCCAGTAAGTCCAGGCGGGATTGCGGCCGACGACGCTGTCCATGCGTGCCGCGATGGCGTCGGCTTCGAAATGCTCAGATCCATTTCGGGGCGGCCGGTACGGCACCGCCGGCAGCCTCGGCCGCGGGGCCGGCGGCGCTGACGCCGTCGTTGCCCCGGCCGGCGGCCCATTCGACGACGGCGGCCAGCGGTCCGGAGACCAGGGTGGGGGAGTCTGATGTTGCGTCCCCGTAGGTGAGGTTGCGGTCCGTGACCTTGACCACCAGGCCCGCGTCGGTGCCGCGGGCGTGCCAGGCTCCGGTGATGTCGTTGAGCAGGCGCGCCAGGACCCGGACGGGGATGTCCCGGAAGCCGGCGCCGTTGTCCAGGTCCACGGCGTGCATCCAGACTTCCCGGCTGCGCATCCAGACGGTTTCGGCGGCGGGGACTTCCCGGGCCTGGATGGTGCGCACTTTGTGGTGCCACGCGTCCTCGGGCAGGTCCCGCCACTCGACGTTCAAGTGCACAGCGGAATGGTCGAACAGGTGCCGGAGTGCGATCGGAGGCAGCGTGGCGCCGAAGTCAATCTCGTGGTCCCGGACGTCAGTGGACGGGTACATCGGGGTTTCCACGCCGGTGGCCGCCCACTGGATGAGCCGGGCGATGGCGCGGGCGTTGTAGCCGATGTGCGCCGTGACGTGGCGGCGGCTCCAGCCCGGCAGCAGTGAGTCGCCGTCGAGCTCCGCGTCACTGAGTTCGTTCAGTTTCCGGGCGAAGAACGCCGTGCCCCGGCGCGCCTGTAGCAGTGCCGCAAGCAGCTCGGGGTCCGTCGTCTGGTCGTGGCGGGCAACCATCAGGCTTCCTTCACCACGCGGTTTTTCAGCTGTCCGAGCCCCTCGATGGTGGTGACCAGGAACTGGCCCTCCTGCAGGTAGCGCTTGGGGTCCTGGGCGTGGCCCACGCCGCCGGGGGTGCCGGTCGCGATCACGTCGCCGGGGTTCAGCGTGATGATGGTGGAGATGTAGGAGACCAGGAACTCCGGGGTGAAGACAACGTCGTTGGTGCGCGTTTGCTGCTGGACGTCGCCGTCGACGGCGGAGGTCATGAGGCCGCCGCTGAACTCGTCCTTGGTGACCAGGGCGGGACCGAACGGGGTGGACTTCTCCCAGGTCTTGCCCTGCAGCCACTGGATGGTGCGGAACTGGTAGTCGCGCATGGACACGTCGTTCAGCACGGCGTATCCGGCGATGTGGTCCGCGGCGTCGGCTTCGGAAATCCGACGGCCCTTCTTGCCGATCACGACGGCGAGTTCGGCTTCCCAGTCGACGGCGTCGGATTCCTGGGGCAGGGCCAGGTCATCGTTGGGGCCGATCAGGGATTCGGCGTACTTGGCGAACAGGGTCGGGAACTCCGGGACTTCCCGGCCCATTTCCTTGATGTGGTTGCGGTAGTTGTGGCCTACGCAGATGATTTTGCCGGGGGAGGGGACGACGGCGTCGAGGTCGGCGCCTTCAAGCGGGTGGGTGGCGCCGGCCGCGGCTTTGGCGGTCGCTTCCCAGTCTGCGGTGTTGAGCAGTTCGCCGACGTTGGCGAAGCCTTCGACCTCGGTCAGGGTATCCCCGTCCTGGCGGGCGGCCTTGGTTCCGGTAGGGGTGCGGAGGGTGAGGAGTCTCATGCGTTCTTGCGTCCTTCGATGTAGGTGCGGTTGAAGTTCAGGCGTTCGAAAATGGGGGCGTCGCTGAAGCGGAAGAGGTCAAACTCGCTTTCGGCCTGCAGCGACCACGCTGCCCAGGACGGGACGACGAACAAGTCGCCCTTCTCCAGGGTCCGGGTTTCACCGTTCAGGACCACGCGGCCGGATCCTTCGAAGACCTGCCAGACGCTTGAGCCCACCTCGCGCACAGTCTCGGTTGAGGCGCCGGCGCGCAGCCGGTGGAATTCGGCCCGGATGGTCGGCATGACGTCGCCGCCCGTGGTGGGGTTGGTGAAGCGGACGGCGGCGTGCCCCTGGGACACCGTGGCCGGGTGGCCCTCGTCCTCGAGCAGCAGCTGCTCGCGCAGGGCGCGGTCGGTGTACTCCCAGCGGTAGGCGGCGATGGGGGAGCTGGTGGTGTCGTCCAGTCCGGAGAGCGGGCGCAGGCCCGGGTGGGCCCAGAGCCGCTCGGACCGGGAGATGTCCGGGGTGGCCTCGTCGGTGACGCGTTCGGTGCCGAACTCGAAGAAGCCGGCGTCCGCGTAGTGCACGAACGGGATGTCCAGGCCGTCGATCCACGCCATCGGCTCATCGGTGTCGTTGTGGTGGCCGTGGAAGTTCCAGCCCGGGGTCAGCAGGAAGTCGCCGCGGGACATCCGGACCGGGTCGCCGTTCACCACAGTCCAGACGCCTTCGCCCTCGACCACGAAGCGGAAGGCGTTCTGCGAGTGGCGGTGCTCCGGAGCGGTCTCTCGGGCACCGAGGTACTGGATGGCCGCCCACAGCGTGGGGGTCGCGTAGGGGGTATTGCCAAGGCCCGGGTTCGCCAGCGCAATGGCGCGGCGTTCCCCGCCCCGGCCCACCGGCACCAGATCGCCGGCGCGGGCCGCCAGCGGGTATAGGTCGCTCCAACTCCAGACGTGGGGCACCGCCTTGGGCGTCGGGACCATCGGCATCAGGTCCGCGATTTCAGTCCAGAGCGGGATCAGGTTTTCACGGTCGAAATCCCGGTAGAGCTCCTTCAGCTGGGCAGCCTCTTCGGGCGTCGGCTCGGCGGCGGTGTGCCCCGCAGCCACTGATTGATGGGTCGTGTTCTCGGCGCTGATGGACACGCGGGCCTCCTACGTAGGTCAGAGCAGTTCTATTTGGCGTCCTCCGACTCTACGGAAGCGCCAGAGTGACCTCCAACATATTCTGCTGGTCAGAATTGCCTGAAGGGGACTGTCGCTGCTCAGTCGGGTTCGGCCGGATTAGCTGCGATGTCGATCTCCAGCTGCCGGCAGGTCTCCCGGAGGGCGGCGACGAGCCCGGCGTCGAACACGCGGCGGAATCGGGTCGCAGGAGTGGCTACACTGAGCGCCCCCACGACGTGCCCGTGCCGGTTGTGCAGGGCCATGCCAAGGGCGCTCACCCCATCCTCGGTGCCTTCGAAGTTGGCGGCGAACCCGTTGCTGCGGATGGACGCCAGCTCGCGCAGGAATGCCGGATACTCGGTGGCACGGATGGTGTCCCCGCCAATCTCGGCGTTGTTGCTGCGGAAGAGCTGCTCGATCATGGGCGGTTCGAGTTCGGCCAGCATCGCTTTGCCGCCGGACGTCCGGTTGGCGGGCATGACAGTCCCTTGCCGGTCACTGACCCGCAACACATTGCTCCCCTCCACAGTGGCCAGGAAGCGTACTTTCGTGCCCACCCGGACCATGAGGTTTACCGTCTCGTTCAGTTGCGCGGAGAGCAGTTCCATGTGCGGCTGGGCCAGCGAGCGGAGCAACCGGGTCCAGGCCAGGCCGGCCGGTCCTACGCCCATCGCGGGGCCGGGCACGTACCGGCGGGTTTCATCCTGCACCGAGAACCCCCGGTAGACCAGCATGGCCAGCAGCCGGTGGGCGGTGGACGGGGCTACCCCCAGCTCCGCGGCGGCGTCCTTGAGCCGAAGGGCGCCCCCGTCGCGCAGCAGCTGGAGCAGCTGCAGCGCGTTGTCGACTGCTTCGATGGAATAGGTTGGCCGCTTTTGCACGGGCTTCCGGGCCGTCCGCGCGGATGGTTCGTTCTGCACATCAGAATTATATTGTGGTTCACCTGCGGCCGCCAGGACAGTATTGGGATGAATCACACACCATCTGTTGCAACGCAGCAACCGTCCGCGCCAAGGAGGAAAGCCGCCGCCATCTCGGGAGGGCCTGCCTCGAAGTTCCCCAAAAACTCGGCGGCCGCCGTCCTGGTCTGCTGGCTCCTCGTCGTCTTCGACGGCTACGACCTCATCGTCTACGGCACCGTCCAGTCCTCCCTGATTTCCGAGACCGGCTGGGGCCTGAGCAAAGCCACCGCGGGCACCATCGGTTCCATGGCTTTCGTCGGCATGATGATCGGGGCCATCTTCGCCGGCCGGATGGCTGACTCCTGGGGCCGCCGCCGTACCATCCTGGGCTGCGCCATCGTCTTCTCGATCTTCACTATTCTTTGCGCGTTCGCCCCCAGCGCCCCAGTCTTCGGTGTCCTGCGGCTTCTGGCCGGCGTCGGACTCGGCGGCCTGGTGCCCTCGGCCAACGCCCTCGTCGCCGAGTTGGTCCCCGCCAAATGGCGGTCCACCATTGCCACCCTGATTATGTCAGGTGTCCCGATCGGCGGCTCCATCGCAGCCCTCGTCGGGATCCAGCTGATCCCCGCCTTCGGCTGGGAATCCATGTTCGTTGTGGCCGTTGTCGCACTGCTGGTCGTGGTACCCCTCGGCCTGAAGTTCCTGCCCGAGACGCTGGCCCTAGCCGGCGCCACCGGCAAGGGGCAGCAGGCAAAGGAACCCGCCGGGTTCTCGTCGCTGCTCCGCGCGCCGTACCTGGGGATCAGCATGCTGTTCGCCGTGGCGACGATCGCCACCCTTTTCGCCTGGTACGGGCTGGGAACCTGGCTGCCGAACCTCATGCAGCTGGCCGGCTACAACCTGGGATCGGCCTTGACCTTCGCCCTGGCCCTGAACCTCGGCGCGGTGGCCGGTTCGGTCATCACAGCCTGGGCCGGGACCCGCTTCGGCCCGATTCCGACGGCGATCGCCGCGGCCGCCGTCGCCGCCGCCGCCCTCGCGGTCCTCGTGACCGGACCGCCGGTGGGCGTGGTGTACCTCATGCTCGTGCTCGCCGGCGTCGGGACCCACGGCACCCAGTGCCTCATCATCGCCGCCGTCGCGAGCCACTATCCCGGGCACCTGCGCGGGACCGCGCTGGGCTGGGCGCTGGGCACGGGCCGGATCGGCGCCGTCGCCGCCCCACAGATCGGCGGCCTCCTGCTGGCCGCGGGACTGGGCGTCAACTCCAATTTCTTCGCCTTTGCCGGCGCCGCCGCCATCGCGGCGTTCCTGCTGGTTGCGGTGAGCCTCAAACTCAAATCCAACTTCTCGATTTCCCCCTCATCCTCAACAACAGGAGCAAGCAATGTCTGAGTACACCACGTCCACCGATGTCTTGGTCATCGGAGGGGGAATGGCCGGACTGGCCGGGGCCCTCGCGCTACGTGAAAACGGCGCCAACGTCACCCTCGTGGAGCGGGCCCCCGAATTCGGCGAGGTCGGCGCGGGCCTGCAGATGGCCCCCAACGCCTCCCGAGTGCTGCAGCGCTGGGGCCTGCTGGAAAAGGCACTGGAAATCGGCGTCCAGCCCAAGCACCTGGTCTTCCGCGACGCCGTCACCGGCGAGGAACTGACGCGCCAGAGCCTCGGCGGCGAATTCGCCGAACGCTACGGCGCACCCTATGTCGTGATCCACCGCAGCGACCTGCACCGCGTCCTGCTTGAGGGCTGTGAGGCCGCCGGCGTCAAACTGATGAACGACGTCATGGTCGAGAGCGTTGAGACGCTCAACGGCCGCGGCGTGGCCCACACCGCCGCCGGCGTCGACTACGAGGCCGACGTCGTGATCGGCGCCGACGGGCTCAAGTCCTCGCTGCGTCCGCTCGTCGCCAACGACGAGCCGGTACCTTCGGCGTATGTCGCCTACCGCGGCACGGTGCCCATCACCGAGAACACGCCCAAGGCCGACCTTGAGGACGTCATCGTCTACCTTGGCCCGAACTGCCACCTGGTCCAGTACCCGCTGCGCAAGGGCGAGCTGCTGAACACCGTGGCCGTCTTCAAGTCGCCGTCCTTTGAACGCGGCGAGGAACAATACGGCGGAGTGGACGAGCTCGAGGCAGCCTACAAGGACTGTGTCCCGGCGGTGCAGGAAGCGCTCAGGAACCTGGCCACCGACGTCCGCTGGCCCATGTACGACCGCGACCCGATCGAGAACTGGGTGGCCGGCCGGATGGTGCTGATGGGCGACGCCGCGCACCCGATGCTCCAGTACCTGGCCCAGGGCGCCTGCCAGGCGCTTGAGGACGCCGCCGTGCTGCAGGACGCCTGCAGCGGCACCGTCTTCACCGCGGACGGCGTCAACCCGGAAGCCTGGGACGGCGCGATCAAGGAATTCAACAACATCCGCACCGCTCGCACGGCCCGCGTGCAGCGCACCGCCCGCGTCTGGGGCGAATCCTGGCACGTCTCGGGACTGGCACGCGTCCTCCGGAACCTGCTGTTCAAGAGCCGCAAGGACGGGGACTTCCAGTACAACGACTGGCTGTACGGCCAGGAGGGCGACGGTTTGCCGGCAGTCCGCGCCGGCCGCGCGGACAGCATTCCGGCCTGACCGGCCCCTACCGCCGCAACGCGGGGTCATCCAGCGCTGTTCCGACGCCTCGGATCGGCGCCGGGTGGCCCCGCGTTGCGTGTTCCACGGCAGGATTCCCTCTGGCTCCCCGGCGGGCATCCGTGCAAACATGGGCCACAGTGTCAACACGCCGGAAGGGGACTGCAGTGAAAACCGCTGAACTGCTGTTGGACGGCTTTGGCCGGATCCGCCAGGCCGTGGCCGCCACACTTGAGGAGGCGGACGCTGCGGCCCTGGCCCGGCGGCCGGTGGGCAACGGAAACTCGATCGCGTGGCTGCTCTGGCACCTGAGCCGGGTGGAGGACGCGCAGCTCGCCTCCGCCGCCGGGCTGGAGCAGACCTGGATTTCCCAGGGGTTTGCCGCCCGATTCGACCTGCCGTTGGCCCCGCGGGACACCGGCTACGCCCACAGCACCGAGCAGGTCGACGCTGTCCAGGCTGCGCCGGAGCTGCTGCTCGCCTACTACGACGCCGTCCATTCGCAGACTGTCGGCTTCCTGACCACCCTCGACGACGAGGACCTCGACCGAATCGTCGATACCCGCTGGGATCCGCCCGTCACCCTCGGCGTTCGGCTGGTCAGTACCCTCGCCGACTGCCTCCAGCACGCGGGGCAGGCCGCCTACCTCAGGGGCCTGCACACCGCGCGTCCCGGCGCCTAACGGCCGGGCTCCGTCCGCTCCACCGGACCCTATCTCGAACGGTTCAGCACCATCGCGGAGCCTCCGCCGCGCCGGACCGGCTCGGCTGCGGCGACCATCTTCCCGTCCGGCCTGAACTCGATTGCGGTCGCCGCGCCGATCTCAGCCGCCGAGGTGAACGCGTCTCCGGACGGCGTGAACCGGTGGCCGAACGGCGCCAGCTCCTTGCCGAACGCCGCGATGAACTCCGGCTCGGCCGTGACCTGTGCGGTATTCCGCTGGGATGCGCGCGGCGCCGCGATCGCCGCCGAAATGTCCATGCCCAGGTCCACGCGGTTCAGGATGGTCTGCAGGACCGTTGTGATGATCGTCGACCCGCCCGGCGAGCCCAGCGCGAGGAACGGGGCCCCTTCCTTGAGGATGATGGTCGGCGCCATCGAGGAGCGCGGACGCTTGCCCGGCTCGATCCGGTTGGGATCCTTGGCGTCGTACACGGTGGAGAAATCGGTCAGTTCATTGTTCAGCAGGAACCCGCGGCCGGGTACCACCATGCCCGAACCGCCGGTCTGTTCGATCGTGAGCGTGTACTCGGCCACGTTGCCCCACTTGTCCGCGACCGTCAGATTCGTGGTCGAGATGTTCTCGGTGTCCTTCTCAGCCGCCAGCGGGGCAGCGTCGGAGGGGCACACGCCGTCGTAGCCGTCGACGTTCCCCGGCGCCACCGGTTTGACCGCCGCACGCTGCGGGTTGATCTGGCAGGCGCGTTCCTTACCAAACAGCGGGTCGGTCAGGGCGTCGGTGGGTACGTCCACCTGCGCCGGGTCGCCCACGTACTTGGCGCGGTCGGCGAACGCCAGGGCACTGGCTTCCAGGTATTGATGCAGCGCGCCGGCGGCGGACATCCCGGACAGGTTGACAGGGTCCAGGATGTTCAGCGCCTCGCCCACCGTGGTGCCTCCGCTGCTCGAGGGCGCCATGCCGAAGACGTCCAGGCCGCGGTAATTCACTTGGGTGGGGGCCTGGTCGAGCGCGCCGTAGTCGGCGAGGTCCGCCGTCGTCATGAACCCGGCCGGGACGGGCAGGCTGGTTCCTGGGGCCTTCGCTGGAGCCTGGACGGTGGCCGCGATCTCCGCCGCCAGGGGGCCGGTGTAGAAGCTGCGGGTGCCTTGCTGCGCGAGAAGCCGGTACGTGGCGGCGAGGTCGTGGTTTCGGAAGATGCTGCCGACAGCGGGGGCGTCGCCGCCGGGGAGGTACAGGGAGCTGGTCGCAGGGAACGCGGCAAAGCGGGCCTTGTTGTCGAGGGTCTGCTGGCGGAACGTCTCATCGACCACGAAGCCGCGGGTCGCGACCTTGATGGCGGGCTTGAGGGCATCGCCCAGGTCGAGGCTTCCCCAGCGGGCCAGTGCGCGTTCCCACGTGGCCGGGGTGCCGGGGACCCCGACGGACACGCCGCTGGTGACGAGTTCGGGAGTGAAGCGGTAGGGCTTGCTGGTCTTCGGGTCGATAAAGGCATCGTGCGGCATTTTTGCCGGCGCTGTTTCGCGTCCGTCGATCGTACCGACCTTGCCGGTCTCGGCGTCGTAATAAACAAAGTAGCCGCCACCCCCGATCCCGGCACTGTAAGGCTCGGTGACGCCCAGGGTAGCGGCCGCGGCGACGGCGGCATCCGCCGCGTTTCCGCCCTTACGAAGCACCTCGATCGCAGCTGCCGAAGCCTCCGGGTCCACACTGCTTACGGCACCGCCGTAACCGGAGGCCGTAGGGGTCTTTTCAGTCTCGCGCGGGTCGGCGGCCGCGGGGCTGGCGACGGCGGCACCGGTCACGCCCAAGGCCAGCGCCGCCGTGAAGGCGGACAGTCGACGTCCTATCAGATGGCGCATGGTCACTCCCGAGCCGAAGTCCTGTGAACTGACACTTGGGCACATTACTCGGGCGCGGTAGGACAATCAATGCCTATTTATTGTCACGTGCGTGACCAGCTGCGGTGCCCCGCGTCCTCCGACAGATGCCGGACGAGCGCGTCCAGGACCGGAAGTTGGCCGCGCACCAGCTTCGTGCGGGCGTCGGTCTCGCGGACCCACGCTGCGCCGTCGACCTCCGGGTATTGGCGGACCACGCCCGATCCGCGGGGCCATTCCAGCGGAAAGGTGTTGCTCACGATCTGCCCGGGCTGGAAGTCCGCTTCGGCCGTGAATACCGTGATGACCTTGCCGGAGGCCTGCCGGAAGCTGCCCAGCGGGAAGTAGTCGACGGCCGGTGCCGGCGTCCCGATTTCCTCGGCGAACTCTCGGTGTGCGGCCGCAAGCGGGTCTTCGTCCCCGGTATATTCGCCTTTCGGAAGGGACCAGGCCGCCTCATCTTTGCGGGCCCAGAACGGCCCGCCCATGTGGGCGATCCATATCTCCAGAAGCGAGTCCGTGGTGCGGCGGTACAGCAGCAGGCCGGCGCTTCGGACTGTCATGACGGTCTCCTGTCAGCTGACCGGGTAAGCCTCACCACTGCTGCGGGTCGTTGAGCGCGCAGCTCTCTTGCTGCACTACCGCGCGCTTTCCTGCTAGTCCGGCTGGCGCTCCGTCGGGGACATTCGTCCCTCGTGATCGGAGTCAAGCAGCCAGTCGAGGACGTCCATCCGCACAAGCTAGCACCGGCGCGTTCGGGTGGGGAAGGGCCCGGCCGGAAGCCACCGACCTGGGCCCTCAGTCGACGTCTTCGTCGGCCCGCCGGCGGAAATCCCGGGATAGGTACAGCGCCAGCGCGGCTGAATTTCCGCTGTCCACCGCGACGGCCACCGTTGTTCGCCCCAGGGCATGCAGCGCGTGCAGGCTGTGGCCCAGCAGCTCCTCCGCCAGCCCCTGCCGGCGATGATCGGGATGGGTGAACAGTTCGGCGATCACGGAATCCCAGTCGCCGGGGCTTCCGGCGGCCGGTTCGGTGACAATGATGGCAGCCGCGAGCTGCCCATCGGGTCCGGCCACGACGGCGGATGCCTGCGCAACGTGCGGGCCCTCGGCTCCGTCTAGGAGTGCGTTGATCCAGCCGTCACTTCGGTCCGGGGGCTGAGGCAGGCCGTCGGCGTACGAGTCCCGGTACATCGTGGACAGCTGATCGAGGTCGGCGGCCCGAATTGGCCGGATTGCTGCGACGGTCCGGCCGCCGTCGCGGGGGGCCGTGACTGCCGTCAGGATGATCAGTGGATTCACAGCGACCCTGCTCTCTGTTGCAGCGGCGACTCCTTGGAGAGTCCTTTCCAGCTTGGGCCCGCAATATTTCAGCAGCGTTTCCGGTCAGTGACATCCCGGCGTCGGGGAGGTCGACGGGAGGTTAACGGTCTCCGGGCCCTGAGTTTTTGGCATATCATCCTCCCAAATACGGTGTCCGGCAAGGGGGTCCGGCGCTGCGGGGATCCCGTCGCGCCGGACCGTTTCCGCGTCGTACGTCCGGAACCGACGCCGGGGATTAGGCCAGGGTGGCGGCGTCAATCACGAAGCGGTAGCGCACGTCGGAGGCCAGGACGCGTTCGTAGGCCTCGTTGATCTTTTCGGCCGGTATGACCTCGATCTCGGCGCCGAGGCCGTGCTCAGCGCAGAAGTCCAGCATTTCCTGCGTCTGGCGGATGCCGCCGATCATCGAACCGGCGAAGGACCGGCGTCCCGCGATCAGCGCGAACGCGTTGACGGGCAGCGGTTCGGCCGGCGCTCCGACATTCACGAGGGCGCCGTCGAGGGTCAGCAGCTGCAGGTAGGAGCTGATGTCGATCGAGGCGCTGACCGTGTTGATGATCAAATCGAAGCTGCCGGCGAGCTCGGTGAAGGTGTTCTCATCGCTCGTGGCAAAGTAGTGGTCCGCGCCGAGGCGGAGGCCGTCTTCCTGCTTCTTGAGCGACTGAGAGAGGACCGTAACCTCGGCGCCCAGGGCGTGGGCGATTTTGACTGCCATGTGGCCGAGTCCACCCAGACCGACAATGGCCACCTTTTTGCCGGGCCCGGCGTTCCAGTGGCGCAGCGGCGAGTAGGTGGTGATGCCGGCGCACAGGAGGGGCGCCGCGACGTCGAGCTCAATGCCCTCGGGGATTCTCAGCACGAAGTCTTCGGTCACGACGACGTGGGTGGAGTAGCCACCCTGGGTGATGGTGCCGTCACGGTCCACGGCGCCGTATGTACCCGTATTGCCCTTGAGGCAGTACTGCTCCTCACCGGCCCGGCAGTTGACGCACTCGCCGCAGGAGTTCACCATGCAGCCGACGCCGACGCGGTCACCGACCGCGTGCTTGGTGACGGCGTAGCCAATCTCGGTGACGATGCCGGCGATCTCATGGCCGGGGGCGAGCGGGTAGGACTTCGGTCCCCAGTCGCCGCGGACGGTGTGGATGTCCGAATGGCAGATGCCGGCAAACTTAATCTCGATGAGGACGTCATGCGGGCCGACATCGCGGCGCTGGATGCTGGTGGGGACGAGGTCCCCGGCGGCCGACGGGGCAGCGTAAGCGTTTACGGTAAACAATTTTTCTCCAGTGTGAGTCGGTTGTGCAGCAGCGGTCGTGGGGGAGAGTGAACCCCGGTTCAGGGCCGGATGGGCACATGCAGCGCCTGCCGGTCCGCCCGGAACCTCGTGGCCGGCAGGCAGGTCGCCCTGAGCCACTGCCACAGTAGGGGCAAACGCACGCGCTGCCCGGTTTGTTCCGCCATCTTCATTGACCGCCGCGGCCGGTTAGCCGGCAAGGCCCGGCTGGACGCGGACGAACTCGATCTTGATGCCGGCGTCGGTCCTCTTCCTGGGGGACCGGGAAAAGCCCTTCGCATCCAGATGGTTTTGGGTGCGGTACTCGGCGACGGCGGCGTCGTAGGCCGCGTTCAGTTGCCGGCCGGTGCATTCCTCGGACGAACCGTCGGCGAAGCCGATGATGATCGGAGCGCCGGCGGGGAAGTGCCGGGTCATGCGGATGAAGCCTTCGGTGTCCTGCTGGAGCTTAATCAACGGTGTTCCGCCTTCGTCATCGGGAAGGTCCAAGTCTTCCGCAAAACAACCCCTGCCACTACCGGCGACGCGGCCCGGGGCGGAGAAACAACCCGGAGCAAACCGCAAGAGCCCACAATATTGGGGGTCACCGTATTTTGCGGGGGACAATGGAGCCGTGACCTCAATGCCCGCCGCCCACGACCCAGCGCACCGGCTGTTCGACCTTGATGCCATCGGCGCCGGCCTGGTTTTTGCACGGGCGCTGGGACCCCTGACCGACGCCCTGCACGCCGGCTCCGCGGCAGGGGCGGCAGTGGTCGAGGCACCGCCGGGAACGGGTAAGACCACGCTGGTGCCCCCGCTGCTGGCCAACCTCGCCCTGCGCGGCGACGGCGACGGCGACGGCGACCGCGCCCGGCGCGTCGTGGTGACCCAGCCACGCCGCGTGGCCGCACGGTCCGCGGCGCGTCGTCTGGCCGAACTGGACGGCAGCCGGCTCGGCGACCGGATCGGCTATACGGTCCGCGGGGACCGCCAGGCCGGCCCCGGGACCTGGGTCGAGTTTGTGACGCCCGGGATCCTGCTGCGCCGGCTGCTGGCCGATCCGGGTCTGGAGGACACCGGCGCGGTGGTCCTCGACGAGGTCCACGAACGCGGTCTGGAAACCGACTTGCTCCTGGGCATGCTCGCCGAGGTCCGCCAGCTCCGCGGGGACCTCACGCTGGTTGCCATGTCCGCGACCCTGGACGCGGCCCGTTTCGCCGCCCTGCTGGGCGACGACCCGCTGGCGAATATGCCGTCCAAGCTGCCGGCTAACAGCCCCGCTGGAATCTCTCCGAACGTCGACGGCGGCGGCGCGGCTCCCGTCGTCGGCTGCCCTTCCGCGCTCTACCCGCTGGACGTCCAATGGGTGCCCGCTCCCGGCCCCCGGCTTGACACCCGCGGCGTGACCCGCGCTTTCCTGGACCACGTGGCGGACACGGCCGCCCGCGCTCACGCCGCGGCGCTCGCCGCCGGACGGGACAGCGACGCCCTGGTCTTCGTTCCGGGTGCACGGGAGGTCTCTCACGTCGCCGCCCGGCTACGCGGCCGGGTGCCGGCTGAGGTGTTGGAGCTGCACGGCCAGGTCGGCCCGGCCCTGCAGGACCGGGCCGTGTCCGGCCGCGGGCCCGGCGAACCGCCGCGGATCGTCGTCTCCACCGCGCTCGCCGAATCCTCCCTCACGGTTCCGGGCGTGCGCCTGGTCATCGACTCCGGCCTGTCCCGTGAGCCGCGGCGGGACGCCGGGCGCGGCATGACCGGCCTTGTGACGGTCTCCTGCTCGCGGGCCTCTGCCGAGCAGCGCGCCGGCCGGGCTGCCCGGCAGGGCCCGGGACTTGTGGTGCGCTGCTATGACCAGAAGAGCTACGGCGCCGCACCGGCCCACCAGACTCCGGAGATCGCCGTGGCCGACCTCACCGGCGCCGCACTGGTCCTCGCCTGCTGGGGATCGCCCGGCGGCCGCGGGCTGGCCCTGCCGGACGCCCCGCCCGGCGCCGCGATGGACGAGGCGGTTGAAGTGCTGCGCGAACTGGGCGCCGTAGGACCGGCCGGCCTCGCCACGGAACTGGGCAAGAAGCTGGCCCGGGTCCCTGCCGATCCGCGGCTCGCCCGGGCCCTGCTCGACGGAGCGTCCGTCGTCGGACACCGCATCGCGGCGGAAGCCGTCGCAGTCGTCGCCGGTGGCGAGCGAGCCACCGGCGCCGATCTGCCCGGACTCCTGCACGCCCTGCGGTCCGGCCGCGACCCGGGGTCCCGGCGCTGGTCCGATGACGTCCGCCGGATGGAGTCAATAGCCCGCCAGCCGGAGCCCGGTAGCGGCACCCGGGCGGCCGCGGCGCGGACCGCAGCGCCCCGGACCACCGCGCCAGCGGCCACCGGCGGCGGCCCGGAAGGCGTTGGATTCGTCGTCGCCCTTGCCTTCCCGGACCGGGTGGCCCGCCGGGTACCGGGAACGGGCGAACGGTACTTGCTCAGCTCCGGCACCCGCGCTGGACTCCCGCGGGGGAGCCGGCTCGCCGGCCACGAATGGCTGGCCGTTGCCGAGGTTTCACGCGCCGAAGGGCAGGACTCTGCCGGTACCGGCGCCGTCATCCGGTCGGCTGCACCGCTGACGGCGGACGCTGCGGAGGCCGCCGCGGCGCACCTGCTCGTCGACTCGGTGGAGGCCGGGTTCGGCCAGGGCCGCGTCACTGCCCGCCGGGAACGCCGCCTCGGCGCGATCCTGCTCTCCTCGACGCCCGTGCGGCCGTCCGCGGCGGAGGGCCGCACCGCGGTGGCACGGGCCCTGGGGCAGGCGGGGCTGCAGGTCATCGGCTGGTCCGCGGCAGCGGATGCCCTGCGGCGGCGCCTGGCGCTGCTGCATCGAGAACTGGGAGATCCGTGGCCCGACGTGTCCGAGCAGGCCTTACTGGCCAGGCTGGGCGAGTGGCTGGCGCCCGAACTCGAGGCCCTGGCCGCCGGAGCCGCCACCAGCAGCATCTGCCTGGCCGAGCCGTTGCGTCGTCTGCTGCCCTGGCCCGGGGCGGCCCGGCTGGGCGGGCTGGCGCCGGAGACGCTGCTGGTACCCAGCGGCTCGCGGGTCCGCATCGACTATCCCGCGGTGGGGGACGACGGCGGCCGGCCGGTGGTCGCGGTCAAGCTGCAGGAGTGCTTCGGCTGGGATCAGACGCCGAGGCTGGTGGATGGCCGCGTCCCGGTGCTGTTCCACCTGCTCTCGCCGGCGCAACGGCCGCTCGCCGTGACCGACGATCTGGCGTCGTTCTGGTCCGGGCCCTACGCGCAGGTCCGGGCCGAGATGCGCGGCCGCTATCCGAAGCATCCCTGGCCGGAAGACCCGTGGACCGCCCCGGCGACGGCCAGGGTCAAAAGCAGGATGTGATGGCAGGGCCCGGTTTCCTGGAGCTAACCTGCATCCGCGCCATCCCAGGCCACGTGGACCCAGCGCTGCCCCTCCCCGTCCCAGGATTCGGAATGGCCCAGCAGGGCAATGTCCTGGAAGCTGACCTCGATCCCGTCGCGCTGAAGGCCTTCGCGCAGTTCCTGGGTGGCCTCGCGGACCGCTGAAACGACTGCCTCGGGATGGTCGGATTCGACGCGCCGGGAGGCTTCATATGGTTTGCTCATGGGCACCATCTTTCAGCTTCGGAGCCGTAATGGGAACCACCACCGCGAACCCGATCCGCCGGGCTCAACTGCCGAGCACCCGCCCGCCCTTGAACCAGCAGACGGCGCGCCCCGGTCGACGCCAGGTCCATCGCGGACTTCGTGCCACACCGAGCCAGGAACCCAGGTTCCGAGATAATCTGCACGTAAGTTGACATGTGTTCATGGGCCGTGTTCGTAATTTGCGCGGCTTTTGATATTGCGTGCGGCCGGCTGCGGGTCCTTAATGAGTGCCATGGGCATGGAGCCGGTCATGGCAGCTAAAACCACCGCCTCCGTAGAGGCGGGCGGGGACGCGCGGCTGCGGCGCGGGGGTGTTGCTGCGTTGCGCATCGGCGTGGCGCTGCTATGGATTCAGAACGTGGCCTGGAAAGTGCCGCCGGATTTCGGTGAGCATGCAAACACCGGATTGTACTTTTTCACGCATTTCGCGGTCGACCACCCGGTGTTTCCCCCCTATTCATGGTTCGTTGAACACGTGGTGCTGGCCAATTTCCCCTTTTTCGGGTGGATGACGCTGCTCATCGAGGCCGGCCTCGGTGCGTTCCTGCTGATCGGGCTGGCCACCCGGTTCTGGGCGGTGATCGGGCTTGCCCAGTCGCTGGCGATCATGCTGTCCGTCCTGAACGCACCCAACGAATGGCACTGGTCCTACTATCTGATGATCCTCGCGCACGTCGGGATCTTCGCTACCGCCGCCGGGCGGAGCTTCGGGATCGACGGTGTCCTGCGCCCCGGCTGGATGCAATCCACCGGACGGCTAGGGGCGCTCCTGGTGAGGCTCTCATGACCGGGCGGCGCTTCGATCTTCCTGCGCTGGTCCTTGGTGTGGCCGCACTGCTGGCCTCTCTTTTCGCCTTCTCCACCGGCGGACCGGCGCCGGTGGACTTCATCCACGTGCGCGGTGCTGGTCTGATCGTGATCGTGGTGTTGGGGATCCTCGCCGTGCTCGGGGGGGTGTCACGCCGGCGTGTTTTGGTGATCGTGGCCGGTGCGGGTTTCGTGGCGGCCGCCGTGATTCAGCTGCTGCAGGCCGGCCAGCCGGTCAATTGGCTCGGCGGGGATGGCTCGACCCTGGCGCTGATGGGTGGCCTGGGGCTCGGGCTGCTCGCCGTTGGACTGACACCGCATACCCTCTCCACGGCCACAGACAGGAAGGCATCGTGAACGTGAACGAACGGCTTGATCCGGTACTGGCCGTTGCCCGGGTGCATGCCCGCGACGTCGACGCCGATGCCCGGTTCCCAGAGGAAGCTGTCGCAGCCTTGCGCGAGTCGGGGTTGCTCGGGCTGACGCTGCCGGTCGAGGCGGGTGGTCTTGGGGGCGGACCGCACGAACTGGTGAAAGTCCTTGGTGCACTGGCCGGGGTCTGCGGGTCGACCGCCATGATCTATCTGATGCATGTCAGTGCCGCGATGCCGGTGGCGGCCGCACCACCACCAGGTCAGCCGGATCTGCTGGCCGATCTGGCAGCTGGCAAGGCACTGGGTTCGCTGGCGTTCTCAGAGGCCGGATCCAGGTCGCATTTTTGGGCGCCAGTGTCCCGGGCAGGGCTCAACGGTTCGGGGGTGCGGCTTAACGCCGCCAAGAGTTGGGTGACCTCGGCCGGTCATGCCAACGTGTATATCGTCTCGACGCTGACGGCGGACGCCGACGGCGTTGATTTGTTCGCGGTCCCGGCGGCCACACCCGGCGTCAAAGTGGCCGGCAGATGGCGCGGCATGGGGTTGCGCGGCAACGCCTCGACCCCCATGACCTTCGACGCCGAGGTGCCCGGAAGCTACCGCCTCGGTGCGGCCGGCGCCGGGTTGGACCTGATGCTCCAGACGGTGTTGCCGTGGTTCAACCTGGGCAACGCGGCCGTGTCGGTCGGATTGTCCCGGGCTGCGGTGGACGCCGCGATCCGGCACACCAGCGCAGCCCGGCTGGAGCACCTGGATGAGGCCCTGTCCGCCCTGCCGACCATCCGCGCCCAATTGGCGCGGATGTCCATCGAGCTGGCGTCGACTGCCGCCTACCTCACCCAGGCCGCCGGCCGGTTGGTCGAGCCAGCAGAGGACACCATGTTGCACGTACTGGGGGTCAAGGCCGCAGCCAACGACGCGGCCCTGCACATCACTGACGCAGCGATGCGTGTTTGCGGCGGGGCGGCGTTCTCGGAGCACTTGCAGGTCGACCGGTACTTCCGCGACGCCCGGGCCGGCCACGTCATGGCCCCCACCGCCGATGTGCTCTACGACTTCTACGGAAAGGCCATCACCGGACAACCGCTCTTTGGGAGTGAACCTTCCACGCCCGCGGAGGTTCCGGCATGAGTGCACCGCTTGTCGTAGGTTCGGTTGCGTACACGCCGAACGTGGTCACCATCTGGGAGGGCATCCGAGAGTACTTCGCCGGCACCCCCGCGGAAATGGATTTCATGCTCTTCTCCAACTACGGCCGCCAGGTGGATGCGCTGCTTCAGGGCACGATCGACCTGGCTTGGAACACCAACCTGGCCTGGGTACGCACCGTCGCGCAGACCGAGGGCGCCTGTCGGGCGCTGGCCATGCGGGACACCGACGCCGTGTTCAGGACGATGTTCGTGGCCCGAACCGGCAGCGGACTGGGCGGCCTGGCGGACCTAAAGGGCCGCAGGCTGGCGCTGGGTTCCCGCGATTCGGCGCAGGCCGCGATCCTGCCCGTACACTTCCTGACCCGCGCCGGGCTCGCCGACGCCGACGTGGACCTGCTGCGGATGGATAGTGACGTCGGCAAACACGGCGACACCGGCCGCAGCGAACTTGAAGCCCTGCGTGCGGTCCTCGATGATAAGGCCGACGCTGCCGCGATCGGCATCAACACCTGGGAGGCAATCGGACGTGATGAGCTGATGCCCGGGGCATTGGAGCTCTTCTGGGAGTCCCCGACGTACAGCCACTGCAACTTCACAGCGCTGCCCGCCCTCCCGGAGGAGCGGTCCGCGCCCTGGGTCGAGCACCTGATGGCCATGGACTGGGACAACCCGGCGCACCGGCCCATCCTTAAAATGGAGGGCCTCCGCCGGTGGGTGGCTCCCCGGATGGAAGGCTACGCATCGCTGTTCGAAGCCGTCCGTGAACAGAAGATCGGTCCGCGATGGTAAACAGTTCCCTGGTCCTGGACTTGGTCGAAGCAGTCGTCACCGTTGCCGATGGCGCCACCGTTACCGTTCGGCTGGGTGCGGGCGAGCAGGGCCAGCTGATGCAGACGGTGGCCGCATGGTGCGCCCGGTCAGGCAACGAACTCCTCGAAGTCCGGGACGGGTCCGCCACGATCCGGCGCGGCCACACCCCGGACCCGCTTGCTGGTCTGGACCCCGGGCAGTTGCCGGGGACGCGCTTGTGGATGTACACGAACTTTGACTGTAACCTTGCCTGCGACTATTGCTGCGCCCGGTCCTCACCGCAGACCGCGCGGCGGGCCCTGGGGATCGACCGGGTGCGCCGGCTGGCCGGGGAGGCCGTGCAGGCCGGGGTCAGCGAGCTGCTGCTCACCGGGGGGGAACCGTTCCTGCTGCCGGACCTCGACGACCTCGTGGAAGCCTGCACTGCCGAGCTGCCGACCACGCTGCTGACCAACGGGATGCTCTTCCGCGGCCACCGGCTCGAACGCCTTCGCCGAATGGACCGCGACAGGCTCGCGCTGCAAATCAGTCTAGACTCCGCCACCCCGGACGCTCACGACAGTCACCGCGGAACCGGATCTTGGGCCCGGGCCGTGGCCGGCATCCGGATCGCGCAGGACGAAGGATTCCGGGTCAGGGTCGCCGCGACCCTGCCCGCAGGACAGACCCACGAACTCCAGCCGTTCCACAGCTTCCTCGACTCCCTCGGCATCGCGCCCGCTGACCAAGTCATCCGCGCCCTCGCCCACCGCGGCTACGCCGACACCGGCCTGGAGCTGACCATCGAATCGCTCATCCCCGAAGTGACCGTCACCGCCGACGGCGTCTACTGGCACCCCGTCAGCGCCGACGACACCGATCAACTCATCACCGCGGAGATCTTTCCGCTGGCCCAGGCCATCGCTGAGGTCCGCCGGCGGTTCAGCGAATACCGCGCGCGTGCCGACGCCGCAGCCAAATGGTTTCCCTGCGCCTGAGCGGACCGGCCATGGGCCGGGCCACCGCGCGCCGGCTGCCCCGGGCCCGGGATGCCCCTGCCGCCGCGCCCCGCGTCGGAATTTGTGGTCTTCTACGATTGCAGTGGGTCGATGCGCGGTGAAGACCTACGATGCGTTGCCTCACCGGTACATGGAACACCCCCAGCTTCGAGCCGAACACCTTGCGGCCTGCCTCAGTCCGGCACCGGCGTCGACAGCTGGATCGGCCTCGCCGCTGACGGCGGCTTTTGGGCGCTGACACTGCGCCACCCTGACGGGGCCTGACCCGCGGCGTGCCCATGTCCGCGCCGACCACCGGAGCGGGGCAGCACGAACGGCTGCTCCAGGCAGGTCACCGTGGCGGTTTGCTCCCCCAACTGACCGACGTGGACACCATCGACACCGCGGCGGAGGTCTCCGCACAAATCCCGCACAGCGGATTCGCCCGGGCACTGCAGGCGGCGCTGGCCCAACGCGGGGCCGCAACAACCGAAGCCGCCGGTGGGATCCGGGAATCTCGGGCTGCATTTATGGAGAAACTATGAACAACGCCGGACGACGTAGCCGTCTCGGCGAGCGCAGGGGACACCGCACCCTCGGCTGCGGCAGGCGCACCGGCCCGGCCGTACCGCGATGAAGAGCGGCAGCGATAAAGGCGCCGAGACCGAGAGGATAGGCAGAATCAGAGAGTGGACCCCGAGAAGCCGCTCATTGCCGTAATTGGCACTGCTGAACTCTGTCGTCCGGCGCGGGCCGGCTCGCCATGGTTCCCAGTCGCCGCCATCGCCGCGGTTTTGACGGGACGGCAGCCACACCCTGGCGGATGCTGTGGCCGGAAAATCCCTTTTTCTTCGCCACCTTGGTGGGTTCGGCCGTGTGCTGGCTGACGACTCGGCCCGCTTCGCCTGGGACGGGATTGTACGGAAAGCCGGCCTGCGTCCCAGTCAGCCGACGCACTCGGCGGCCGGGGACGTGCTGTGCTGCCGGATGAAGTCCGCCACGGGAGCCGCCAGGTCCGCCCCGATTTCCTCCGGTGTCCGTTTCCTCCCCGCCACCGCGAAGGAATGGTCCCCGCCTTCACGCCATTGCAGCGTCGCGGCGGGGCCTATGCGCGCCACGACGGACTCCAGCAGCCCGCGGGTGGCGAAGGTATCCCTGGTGCCCTGGAGGAAGAGCATCGGCACGGTGAGTCCGTAGAGATGCCCGTCGCGCAACTTTTCGGGCTTGCCCGGCGGATGCAGCGGATAGCCGAGGTACACCAGCCCCGCCGCGGGCATGCCCTCCGCGACCGCCATCGACGCCATCCGCCCGCCGAAGGACTTCCCGGCGGCCCACAGCGGTTCGCCCTCGGAACAGGCGGCGGCCGCGTCCATCGCCGCCCGCCAGGCCCCGATGGCCACTGGCGGCCTGTCCGGGAACTTCCGGCCCGCATCGCGGTACGGAAAGTTGAAGCGCAGGGTTGCGACGCCGTCGTCGTTCAGGGCCGAAGTGAAGCCGCGCAGGAACGGGTGCTCCATCCCGGCGCCCGCGCCGTGGGCCACCACCAGCGTCGCGAACGGATCAGCGGGCCGGGCATAAACCGCCGAAACAGCGCTGCCTCCGACGTCGACGACCAGTGGGAGTTCAGCTGCGGCCATGCAGTATTCCGTGCAATGACAACCCGACCCACACACCAGTCTTGAACGCGTCCTCTCGGGACGAAAAAGCCTCAGCCATGTGAACCACCCTAATCACCAGCTCAGGGGAGTACCAGCGCGGGCCGCCGTGCGGCGCGCAACGGAGGGTTGGGGACGTCCGGCACCTGTTCCGACGACCCGGTTACCAATAGATTGGGGCAGAGGCACGCCGCCGACTGGGAGGAAAGAAGCATGTCGACTACCGCTGGAGCCGCATCCCGGCTAGCCGGAGCGCTGGCCATTGTGCTCGGAACCAAGGACATTCCGCTTCGGCTACGCGCCTGGGACGGTTCGGAGGCCGGACCGGAGGGAGCCCCCCTGGTGGTGTTCCACTCGCGCCGGGCGCTGCGGCGGATCCTATGGTCACCCGGCCAGCTGGGCCTGAGCCGGGCCTACGTCGCCGGCGACATTGAAGCGCCGGACGACATCTTCGCTACCGTCGCCGCCCTCAGTTCGGTGGGTAAATTCGCCGAGCCCGGGCCGTTCCGCAGGCCCACGGTGCGGGAACTGTGGGCCCTGGCCGTTGCCGCGGTGCGGCTCGGCGCGCTGGGCCCGAATCCGGCGCGGCCTCCGGAAGAAGCCCGGGTGGCACGCAAGGGCCGCCGCCACTCCCGCGGACGGGATGCCGCCGCCATCTCGCACCACTACGACGTCGGCAATTCCTTCTATGCGCTCGTGCTGGGCCCGTCCCTGGTCTATTCGTGCGCCGTCTGGGACAGCCCGGACACCGGCCTGAATGCGGCACAGGAAGCAAAACTCGACCTGGTCTGCCGCAAGCTGGGACTGCGGCCCGGTCTGCGGGTCTTGGACGTCGGCTGCGGCTGGGGCAGCTTCGCTCTACACGCCGCCCAACGTTACGGGGCCGACGTCGTCGGAGTCACGCTCTCTGCGGAGCAAGCCGAACTGGCGCGGAAGCGGGTGGCGGAAGCGGGGCTGACGGACCGGGTGGAGATCCGGATCCAGGACTACCGCGATGTGGACGACGGCCCCTTCGATGCGATCAGTTCCATCGGCATGTCCGAGCACGTGGGCCGCGAAAAGCTGGGCCACTACGTGTCCCGACTGCACGCGCTCCTGCGCCCCGGCGGCCGGTTGTTGAACCACGCCATCTCGTGGAACGCTGGCCCGACCGACCCGGATCCCGATTCTTTCATTCCGCGGTATGTCTTCCCGGACGGTGAGATGCTGAGCCTGGCCGAGATGATCGGCGCCCTGGAGGGCGGCGGCTTCGAAGTGCTCGACGTCGAGGCCCTCCGCCAGCACTACGCCTTGACGCTGCGGGCCTGGGTACAGAACCTGGAGAGTCACTGGGACGAAGCGGTTCGGTCCAGCAGCCTCGGCCGGGCCAGGGTCTGGCGGCTGTACATGGCCGCCAGTGCGCTCGGATTCGAGGCCGGAATCACCGGAGTCAACCAGGTTCTGGTGCAACGCCCCGGCGGTGCTGAACCCCCGTTGCGCCGGACCGCATGGCTCTGACACCGGCCGGCGCCGGCGCAGCCGACAGCGCCTGCCCGCGCAGCTGCAAGATCATCCGGCGGCGCGTGCCGCTTTCGTGGCTCGTAGCTCCGGGGTAGTTTGTCCTCATGGCGCGGGAAGAAGTAAGGGTCTCCGTGGAGGGGCCGGACGGCAGCAGGGAAGTCAGGATCTCGAGTCCCAGCAGGCTGCTGTGGCCCGAGGCGGGCCTGACCAAGCTGGATCTAGTGCAGTACATGATCGACGTCGGGGAGTCGTTCCTGGCCGCGAACGGGAACCGGCCCATCACCCTGCAGAGGTTCTCCGGCGACGTCGACGGCGAGCAGTTCTTCTCGAAGAACCCGCCCAGGGGCGCCCCAGACTTTGTCGGCGCCGTTGACGTCGTCTACCCGAGCGGCAGGTCCCATCCCCAGCTGGTGATCGATGAGATTGCCGCCGCGGTGTGGGCCGTGCAGATGAACACGGTGGTCTTCCACCCTTGGGCGTCGGGAGCAGGGAACCCGGACAACCCGGATCAGTTGAGGATCGACCTTGACCCGCAGCCCGGCACCGGCTTCCCTGATGCCGTTCCCGTGGCCCGGGAGCTGCGCAAGGTGCTGGCCGAGGCGGGGCTGACCGCCTTCATTAAAACCTCCGGTAACCGCGGACTGCACGTCTTCGCGCCGATCGAGCCGGTACATGAGTTCCTCGAGGTGCGCCACGCCGTCATCGCCGCCGCGCGCGAACTCGAGCGACGGATGCCGGAGAAGGTCACCACCGCCTGGTGGAAGGAGGAACGCGGCACCCGGATCTTCCTCGATTTCAACCAGGCCAACCGTGACCGTACCATCGCCGGGGCCTACAGTCCGCGCGCCCTACCCGCTGCCACCGTGTCCTGCCCGCTGGGCTGGGACGAGCTGGACGGCGCGGACCCGCAGCAGTTCACCGTGGCCACCGTCCCCGGGCGGCTTAAGGCTGTCGGCGATCCCTGGGCCGGCATGCACTCCCGCCCGGGCGCCATCGGCGTCCTGCTCGGGTGGTGGGAGCGGGACCTGGCCGCAGGCCTTGGCGAGCTTCCCTTCCCGCCGGACTTCCCGAAAATGCCCGGCGAGCCGCCGCGGGTACAGCCAAGCCGGGCCCGGACCAAGGACTGAGGCCGGCACCTTTCACTGGACCAGTTCCGGGTGGCGCAGTTCGACACGGCGCATCCGCTCCAGGACGGCGACGTCACGGCCGAACGGGAGCAGCAGCAGCGCCAGCGCCGCGTCGGGCTCCGCGACCAGCGCCGCGGCGGGCTCCGAGGACGATGAGGAGCGCCCGGCGCTTGCCGGCGAAGGACACCGGTGATGGTGAGCACCGTGCAGGCCAGCAACTCGCTGCAAGGTAGGCGGCCGCTGCAGACGTCAGTCCGGCCATCATACGGCCGGATTCGGGTTGCATAGACACCTCGCCCACATGCTCGCAACGCACCGTTCAGGATCGACCGCGCGGTGGATTATCGGCCCACGCGCCGGGCAGTGCCGGCGCGTCTGGAACGGGCCAGTCCGATGCCGGCCAGCACCGCCCCGGTGGCCTCCGCGACGGCGCTGGCCGTCTTCTCGAAGTACCAGACGGGCTCGTACATGGCCGGGAACGGGCCAAACGCGGGCAGGTCCACGTAACGATATAACACGACGGCGGCGACGGCACTTAGCGCCACGAGCAGGGCGAAGGCGTAGGCGGCCCGGGTTCCGCGCAGTAACACGGCCAGCGCAGCCAATGCGGCCGCGGCGGCCTCGAGCAGGAACAGGTTACCTTGGCCGATGCCTTGCGGCGACCCGGCCTGGTAGCCGGGAGCGAGATGGAAGTGGACGCCGGCGTCGGTCAGGAGGGCAACTGCCGTCAGCGCCCGTAGCGCCAGATCCAGTCCCCGGCCCCGTCCCCGGGCCAGTACGCCGCGACGGAACGGTACGCTCATTTGACCGTCAGCGTCCCGTGCATCTTGGAGTGGTAGGTGCAGTGGAAGGCGTAGGTTCCGGGCGCGGACGGCGCCGTGAAGGTAGCCGTCCCACCGCTGCCCTTGACTTCGACGTCGAACGCCGAACCGGTGTCGGCGGTGACGGTGTGCTCGGCGCTGTCCATGTTGGTCACGGTCACCGTGGCGCCGGCAGGGACAACCAGCGGCGCACCGTAGGCAAAGCCGCTGATGGTGATTGCCGCCGTCGAACTTGCCGCGGAACCTGCCGCCGCCGAACCGCTGGACATGGTGCCGGGGGCGCCGGAGCCCATGTCCATACTCGCTGTGGCCGACGCGCTGGCCGGGGGAGCCGTGGCGGTGGTCGACGCCGCCGTCCCGCCCCCCGCAGCGCACCCCGCTGCACCCAGTAGAACCGCCGCAAGCAGCAGCGTGACGCGTGTATTCCCGGTTTTCATGACGCACCCTCTCATTCCGGCTGTGCTTGACCTGGAATTGACCTTGGAAGTGAAACTGCCCTGACTCAATTCTGCTCCTGCTGCGGCCAAATAGCGTCGGAGCGGAGGGCGGGCATCCGGTCGGAATGCTGCCGGAAAGGGGCGCTGCCGCCGGGTGGATACTGCCTGAAGTCCGTCCAGCCCAAGGAGCCGAACGATGACCGTGCACGTACTGGTGCCTATTGCCCCGGCAACGCAGGACCTGAGCCGCACGCTGGGTGCCTACGCAGGTGGCTGCTGTGATATTGGCTCGTCATTAGAGGCATCCGCCGCAGGACGTCAGCAGGCAAGGAAAGTGCCTGATCAAACGTTCCGGCCCTACTACTTGAAGCGGGCACGTTTTCCTCGACGACCCACTTGTCCCGACCGCCGGCTACTTGCAAACTCCCCTCGCTCGCTTACGTGGCGATACCAACATCCCTACCCGTCTTTGATCTCCCCGTGAATCGGGTAGCTTACCTGCTTGTTGGCAAATGTCCGTCGTGTCACGGTGACGTTGAGGGCTGGATCGAACAGCGGTTTCTACGTGCCTTGTCGCGACCCGATTTCCACCCTTGAATGACGCGATTTAGATCGTATTGCCTGGGGAAACGGGAGAACATCGTGGACAACTTGCCGGGAGCAGCAGCAACAATCTCCGTTCAACTTTTTGGGTCACTGGAAATCCGGCGCCAGGGTATGGTGCTCACTGCGGCGGGGCTGGGCGGGTGCAAGCCCCGGCACATTTTTGAGATCCTCCTGCTGAGCCTGGGTACTCCGGTGTCCAAAACACGTCTGATCGAACTCCTTTGGGGACCAAGGGCCAGCGATGGGGCCGTTGCCACGCTGGAAAGCTATGTCAGCGGTATCCGCCGGGCGATTCAGCCCGGACAGACCAAGACGGGACCGCTCCGGACTGCCAACAGCGGCTACGTTCTGGAACCCCGGCTCGTGGACCTGGATCTCTCGCGCTTCCGCGGTCTGCTTCGTTCTAGCAGCCTTGCCTCGCCGGCGGACGCGTATCCGCTCCTGATCGAGGCCTTGGAGCTTTCCGCCGAACCACTGCTCGGATTCGAGCTGGTCGCCGACTGGGCCGATGAAGCCAGAACCCGCCACGTTGCCGAGCGGGTCGCGGCGATGATCTTCGCAGCCGAGACGGCGACGATACTTGAACGGCATGACGAGGCGATTCGCTGGGCGCAGTCAGCCATCCAGGCGGAGCCGCTCAATGAAAGGGCCTGGACGGTGCTGGTGATGGCGTACGAGCTTGCCGGCCTACCAGCTGAGGGCCTGTCCGCTTATGACCGCTGCCGCCGCCTCTTCGACCGCGACCTGGCCTGCTCGCCGGGGCCGGCCCTCCAGGCGGCGCATCTCAGGCTGTTGCGGCAGCGTGCCGAGGCTAATACGGAACTTTCCGAAGCGCTCGCGGCCCTGCTCTGCCTCGGTGAGAGGCTGCATCCGGCCGGACCTGAGCGGCTGGCGGCCGACGACAGGCTTCATGAGAATGCCGGACGGATCCTGGACTCCTTCCTTCAGCGGGTCCGCGCCGCGGTCTGACGATCAAGGAACCCCGGGTCAGCAATGTCCGGCCGCGGGGCTTAGCCGACGTGGACCCAGGGGCGCCTGGTGACGTCAGGCTCCGCTTCGCGCAGCACTTCACGGGTGACGGGGGCGATCTCGCCTTCGCCAAACGCCAGGAAGCGCAGCAGGTTGGTGACCGGGTTCCCCTCGGTCCAGCGGAAGTAGATGTGCGGCATCAGTCCGGTCACGTCCCGGATGTGCAGGAGAACCGAGGCGATCGTGTTCGGTACGACGGGACCGTGGACTTCGAGGATCCGGTAGCCGTGCCGGTGTACGCCGCGGACTTCGAGCTCGGTTTCGAAGTCGGAGGAATCGTCGACTACCACCTCCAGGAATAGTGCCTGCTGGTCTACGGGCAGGTGGCTGACCTCGATCGCCGAGGTGAGTTTTTCCCGGTACGCCTCCGGGGTGAGCCGGAGTGGTTCGTGGGAAATGATGGCCAGGGGCCCGTCGAGCACCTCGGACATAAACTCCAGCGACTGCCGGTCCATGTGGACGTGGGTGGCGTGGAGTTCGAAGGAGCGCCGGACCCGGGAGAGCAGCGAAATCACGATGATGCCGGCGATGAAGAACGCTGCGATCCGAATCCCTTCAGGCCGTTCGATGATGTTGGCCACGGTGGTGTAGATAAAGACGACGGCGATCACGCCGAACCCGATGGTGCGTTTGTGTTGTTGCCGACGGCGTGCCGAGAGGGTGACGGCGACGGCGGCGGAGGTCATCAGCACCAGTACGCCGGTGGCATACGCGCCGCCCTGGGCGTCGACGTCGGCGTTGAAAAGCCAGGTGATCAGGAATCCGATGAGGGTGAAGACCAACACCAGGGGACGAACCGCCCGGGCCCAGCCGGGAGCCATGCCGTAGCGGGGCAGGTAACGGGGCACCAGGTTCAGCAGCCCGGCCATGGCCGAGGCACCGGCGAACCAGAGGATGGCGATGGTGCTGACGTCATAGACCGTGCCGAACGCGGGACCGAGGTATTCATGGGCGAGGAACGCCAGGGCACGGCCGTTGGCCTGCCCGCCGGGCTGGAACTCCTGCTCCGGGATCAGGATCACCGTGGTGAAGCTGGTCGTCACCAGAAAGCAGCTCATAATGACAGCCGCCGTTGTCAGCAGGCGCCGGGCCCTCTCGATCCGGCCTGCGGGGTTCTCCTCGGTGTCACCCGGCCGGCCCTGGATCTGGGGCATCACGGCGACGCCGGTTTCGAAGCCGGACAGCCCCAGGGCCAACTTGGGGAACACCAGCAGCGCGATGCCCACCACCATGAACGGATTCCCGTGCTGGGTCGATAGGGCATGCCACCAGTCTCCGACAGCAAGAGGTCGGGCGAACACCTCAAAAATGGTGGAGATCACCACGACGACGTTCAAGCTCAGATAGATGCCGACCAGAACGACGGCCACACCGATGGCCTCCGTGAAGCCGCGCAGGAACACCGCGGCAAGCATGGCCAGCAGAAAGAGCGTGATGAGGATGTTTTGACCCTGCATCCAAGCTGGGGCAAACGGGTTCTGGATCGCATGCGCCGTCGCGTCGGCGGCGGACAAGGTCATGGTAATCATGAAGTCCGTCGCCGCGAACCCCAGCAGGACCAGAACAAAGAGCTTGCCGCTCCAGCGGGGCAGGAGACGCTCCAGCATGGCGATGGAACCTTCGCCACGGTGGCTCTCACCGGCCACCCTGCGGTAGACGGGCAAGGCCCCCAACAGGGTAACGGCCACCAGCACCAGGGTAGCCACGGGGGAGATCACACCCGCGGCCAAGGCCGCGATGGCCGGCTGGTAGCCCAGCGTGGAGAAGTAATCGACGCCGGTCAGGCACATCACCTGCCACCACGGATGCTTTTTCAGGTGGGACTCGCCGACCGCTCCGGGACCCTGATGGACGCCCTTGGCGTCCTGCAGGCCGAACAACAACCATCTCCTGAAGTTGTCCCCGGCTCCCGGCCGCGCCGCCGAGGGATCCGCGGGCGTCCTGCTCATTGTGCTCATCTGTGCCTCTCCGCGCCGCCGGCATACTATTCGCCGCCGACGGTAACACTGCCGACCATAACACCGGTTCCTGGCGCCGCTCCCGGCATGCGGCTATCTTGACGGAACCTTAACGCCGGGCCGCCATGGCCCTGCCAGGCCTGGACCGGAGCGGCCCGGAGGCGATTATGATGCGGTTTTCGGCGAAAGCGGAAGACTCGCAGGGAGTTTCGTCCGGGCGGGGATTTCGAGGTAGAGGATGACCCCGGCGGGTGCCGGCAGATGCCGGTGTTTGTGGTGTAACACGGGCCGGTAGATGTGTCCGAAGGGATCCGTCACCTGGGCTTCCTCCAACCGGTGCTGGTGGGCGAGCCGGCGGTCGATGGCCTCCAAATTGGGTGGGTGCGATGCAATGTTGTTGATTTCCAGAGACCAAGAACCACCGGCCGGCTCTGGCCCGTGTTCCAAGGAGAGGGATTCGAACAGATCCGACACCACCTCGTTAGCGGTGAGCGGGAAGTAGCGCCGGAGGCGGTGGCTTTCGGGGTGCGCGTTTTGCGCATCCAACCACGTCTGGCGAAGCCAATGGAATTCCACCGGGCCGAGCGGGGGTCCAAGAACCAGATGCCGGTTCGGGTCCAGCATGAGGCGATAGGCGTTGCCGCTGCGGTCGAAGATGCACGCGGCTTCGGCGACGTACTCGAACGCTGTCATCAGATCCAGTTCGGACCGGTGATACGAAAACTCTCCGCTGTCATCGACGGCGACGAAATCCCGCGCGGCACCGGCGCCGGAGGGATGACCGGATACGTTCGATATGCGGGACGTGGCGTCCATCTTTTTGGCTCCTGCCCGGGACCGGGCCGCGGCCGCGGTGGCTGCGGCGTCCTCTGGGTTAATGACACCACCGGCGGCCCCTCACCGGCATGGACCTTAACGCTTTCCATACGCCGGCAGGCCGAAAACTTGCGTTCCTTTATCGTAACGGCTCCTCGGCGCCCATCAGAGACACTAAGCAACCATTTCGCAGCCTCAAGAATCGTCTGGGCCATTCGCGCCGCAACGAGAACGGATGAGCCGCAGCTCGTGGAGCGGGAACGAAGCGCCTACCTGCAGGGATCTGGGAGGAGCATTCGCTGTGGCCGAGAAGAAGATTTGGATGACCGGCCGTCTGGACGGGAAGCTGTCTCCAGTCAACGCAGTGGCTATCCCGGGTTCAAGGACGTGGAGCTATTCCCGACGTGGTTGCGGCTGGCGACCCTGTTGTTCGGGAGTATCCCCAGCATGGCACGCAAGGCTCGGATCCTGCCCTACGGGGTCTAGGACTGGAGCGTGCCCTACTCGAACCGGGACGGGTCGCCCATCCCGTGCCGGACCACCTCGGCGACGCCGCTGGAGAAATCGATTACCGTCGTCGGCTCCGCTCCGCAGTCGCCGGAATCGATCACGGCGTCCACCACGTGGTCCAGCCGTTCCTTGATTTCCCAGCCCTGGGTCAGCGGCTCCTCCTCGTCCGGCAGCAGCAGGGTGCTGGAGAGCAGCGGCTCGCCAAGTTCGGCCAGGAGTGACTGGACCACCTTGTGGTCCGGAATCCGGACGCCGACGGTCTTCTTCTTGGGGTGCAGGAGCCGCCGCGGTACCTCCTTGGTGGCCGGGAGGATGAAGGTGTAGCTGCCCGGAGTCACGGCCTTGATGCTGCGGAACACGTCGTTGTCGATCTGCACGAACTGGCCGAGTTGCGCGAAGTCCTTGCAGACCAGCGTGAAGTGGTGTTTGTCGCTCAGGTGCCGGATGCTGCGGATCCTGTCCAGGGCGTCCCGGTTTCCCAGTTGGGCGCCGAGGGCATAGCAGGAGTCGGTCGGGTACGCGATAAGACCGCCGGACTTCAACAACTCCACCGCTTGTGTGATGGAGCGCGGCTGGGGGTCCTCAGGGTGTACATCGAAAAATCTCGCCATGGCACGATCTTACGCCCGGCGTCCGCCGGGGCGGTCGAGCCGACGTCCATCCCGGCCGTCGAGTTCAAGCCCCCGTGGTCAGGCTGTAAAACCGTGATGCGGCCAGGGACGCGAACATCACGGCCATCACGGCCGCGCCGACGAGTTCCAGGAACGCGTCGCCGCCGGCGCGCAGCCCGCGGCAGCCCAACTGCCGGATCAGCCGCACGCCCCACAGGACCGCGGCGAGCCCGAAGACCACCCCCAGCAGTGAGGGCAACATCTCCGCTCCGGCGGCGCCCGGGCCCGGCAGCAGGACCGTCACCGGGGCACTGGCCCGTGATGCGGGGCGACGAAGACGGCGGGGCCGGCTTCCGCGCTGGCAACGGCCGGATGTGCGCCGGTGGTTGCCACGGCCAACAGCATGTATGCCGTGGCGGCCATCATCAGTGCGCGGTACAGCATTGCTCCGCGGCCGGTGCCCCCGGTCCGGAGGCGGTCCACGGGCACCGAAGCCTGGCGCCTCGACGAGGCCCGGAGGACGAACCACCACGCCGCCAGTACGAAGATCACCAACGGTAGTAGGACGGTAACCGCCCCCAAGGGGTGCAGCATCAGTGCCTGCAGGCCACGGTCGATCCGCGACACGGGCAGGGACTACGGGGACGGCCGCACAGCCGGGACGACGGCGGCGAGTGTGGCGGCAAGCAGCACTGCCGAAACGGACCAGCGGAAAGCTTCGTTTCCGATCCTTGGTTCCATGTCACAAGGTTTCGTCGTGGTGGATCCGTTCGTCCAGCTGCCGCAGGGGTTCGCCGCTGCCGTTCCACTGCTTGGCGATGATCTCCGCGGCAATGGACACCGCCGTCTCCTCCGGGGTGCGGGCGCCGAGGTCCAGGCCCACGGGGCTGTGCAGCCGGGACAGCGCGGCCGCGTCCAGCCCTTCCTCGCGCAGCCGCCTGATCCGGTCTTCGTGGGTACGTCGCGAGCCCATCGCCCCGACAAACGCCATGGGGCTGCCGCGCAGGGCGACCGTCAGCAGCGGTATGTCGAACTTGGGGTCGTGCGTGAGGACGCAGATCACGGTCCGTTCATCCACCAGCCCGTGCTCCTGCTGCGCGGCAAGATAGCGGTGCGGCCATTCGTTGACCACTTCGGCGGCTTCGGGGAACCTCGCCGGCGTGGCAAAAACGGCCCGGGCGTCGCAAACCGTCACCCGGTAGCCCAGGAAGCTGCCGAGCCGTGCCAGCGCCGAGGCGAAGTCGATGGCGCCGAAGACGAGCATCCGCGGCGCCGGGGCGTAACTGGTGAAAAAGACCCGCATCCCGCTGTCCAGCCGTTCCCCGTTCGGGCCGTAGCTCAGGATGCCGGTGCGGCCGGCGGCCAAATAGCCCTGGCTGTCGTCGCCGACGGCGAAGTTGGCCCGCTCGGACCCCAGGTTGCCCTCGAAGCGGTCCGGGCGCACCGCCAGGTGCCGCCCCAGCCAGCTGTTGTCCGGGTGCTCGATTACGGTGGCGACCCCCACCCGCTTTTCGTCGGCAATGTCCTGGCTGACGGCGTCGAGCTCCGCGAAGCGCTGCCGGGAGATGGGCTCGACGAAGATGTCGATGATGCCGCCACAGGTGAGGCCGACGGCGAACGCGTCGTCGTCGCTGATCCCGTACCGCACCAGCACTGGAGCGCCGTCGGCCTTGACCTGGGTGGCCAGTTCGTAGACGGCGCCCTCGACGCAGCCGCCGGAAACCGAGCCCACGGCCTCGCCACCGGCTGTGACGAGCATCGACGCGCCCGGCAGCCGGGGGGCGGATCTGAACGTGTTCACGACGGTGGCCAGGCCGGCGGTGCTGCCTTGCCGCCAGCCCGGCATGATGGCCGCCAGGACGTCCCGCACGGGTCCTCCCTAGAGCCTTCCGCAGAGCCGAAGCATCCGGAAGGCGGACCGCCGGCCAGCCCAGTAGGCGAGGCAGGCCACAGCAGCTAGCAGGCCGATGACCTTGCCGGGGCTGGAAAGCTGATCGACGGCGATGCCCTTGGCCAGGCTGAACGCATCCAGGCTGCTCCCCGCCGGCTGCGCGCCGCGGCCTGCTGGTGCTGATACGGTGCCGCTGCCAGACGGTTCCGTGGCCGGTGCGCTCGCGGGTGACGCCGGGGCGTGCCCTGCGGTCGCCATCGCCGCCTTTCCTTCTCCTGTTTCCGCAGTTGGCGATTCGTCCTGGGGTGAAGGGGCCCCGGTCGGGACGGTGTTGCCGGCGGCGGTCCCGGACGGCGCCTCGGGTTCGGCCAGCATGGACTGCAGATTGGCCGCGAAGAGCGACATCATCTGCTCGGTGACACTGCCGATCACGCTCTTGCCCATTGCGGCGGCCTTGCCGGACAGTGCCAGGTCGGCATTGACAGTTCCCCTTGTCGTGGCCCCTTCCTCGGTAAGGGCCAGCGTTACCGTGGCTTCCGCGGTGCCCTGGCCGCGGGTTTCCTGCGCCTTGCCGCCCAGCACGGCCCGGTGCGCGGCGGCGTCGCGCTCCAGGACGTTGAGCAGGCCCTTGTATTGCATGTTCACCGGACCCAGTTTGACGGACATCCCCACCTGGTATGCGTCGTCGGAAAGTTTGTTCAGGATGCGTGCGCCCGGAAGGCAGCCGGCCACCCGTTCAAAGTCCATCAGGGTGTCCCAGACCTTGCCGATCGGGGCGACCACCGAAAAAGTGCTCTCTACCTGCATTCGTTGCTCCCTTGTCTGCCGATCTCTTGTCTGCTGATCCTTTGTCGCGCTGTCCCTTGTTGCCGGACGGTGGGCGCTCCGGGTGCGTTCGGGTTTTCCTCGCGAATGGCGGCGGCCACCTCCGCCAACGCTGTATAGCTGTGACCGCTGACGAAGGCGTCGCAGTAGGGCAGGGCAGCGGCGATGCCGCCGGCCAGCGGCTGATAGCCTGGCGCGGCCTTGCGCGGATTCACCCAGACCACCCGGTGCGCGAGCCTGCGCAGCCGTGCCATCTGGGCCGCGACCTGTTCCGGATCCTCCTGCGCCCAACCGTCGGAGAAGACCACCACCACGGCACCCCGGGCCAGTCCACGGCGGCCGTGTTCGTCCACGAAATGCCGGAGGTTCTCGGCGATCCTGGTCCCGCTGGCCCAATCCGGAGCGGTGGCGGCGGCGCGGGCAAGGGCCAGGTCCGGATTGCGCTGAGCCAGCTGCCGGGTCAGTCGCGTCAGCCGGGTGGAGAACACGAAGGCCTCGGCGCCGGCGGTGGCCACGGCGCCCTGCAGCAGCGCCAGGAAGATCCGGGAATACGGGTCCATCGAGCCGGAGACATCGCACAACAGCACCAGCTTGCGGCGTTGCTCTTGGCGCTGCGCGTAGCGGAGTTTGGTGGCGTCAGCGCCGGAGCGGCGGGCGGAACGGACCGTGGCCCTGAGGTCCAGCCGCGCACTCGCGTGCGGGGACTTGCGCGTCCGTCGGCTTAGGCGCACCGGCGTGGCGAGCAGGATCCGGGCCGCCAGACGCCGGATCTCGGCGGCTTCCGCCTCGGAGAGCGCGGAAAAATTCATCCCGTGCAGGTGTTCCCTGCTGGACGCCATCGCGAGGACTGCCTCACGCCCGGGGCCGTCCCGGGCATCGTCCTGGCCCCCTGATACTGCAGGGTGCGGCGGTTTGTCAGGACGTCCCGGCTCGGTCGGGCGGCCGGTGTCCGCGGCGGGCCGTGGGTGCGCGCCGTCGGCGGGCGGCGGTGCCGGCGGGGCGGGAACCAGGGCGCCCGGGCGGCCGTCCTGCGCTGCGGCGGGATCGGAGGCGCCCCGGAACACGGCGCCGAACACGGCGTCGAACACCGGCAGCTGCTCACGGCTGGCGACCAGCACCACGCGCAGGGTCCAGTAGAGCCGCTCCAGCTGCGTCGGCGGGTGCAACCGGAGCGCCTCGGCCAGCCGGGCAGCCCGATCCGGGGAGCATGGGAGGCCGGCGCCGCGCAGAGCCGTGATGAAGGCGGCGGCGAAGGGGGCCGCCTCGACGATGGGCGGTGAGGGCGGCCGGGGCGACTCAGCCACCGGTCCCACCCACCATCCAGGCGGCCCCGCGGGACCAGACCAGCTCCAGGTCGTCACGGTTTTTCACGATCGATCCCCAGGTCTGTTCGGCCGTTGCGGCGTCGATCCGTTCGATGCCCAGCACCGCGAGCGCCGAGACCCAGTCGATAGCCTCCGAAATCCCTGGCGGTTTGGCCAGGTCCAGGCTCCGCAACCGGGTGATCATGTCGGCGGCCTGCAACGCCAGCGGGCCGCTGCTGGCCGGTACCCGGCGCCGCACGATCTCGGCGATCCGGGCCGGCCCGGGATATTCGATCCAGTGGTAGAGGCAGCGGCGGGTCAGCGCGTCGTGGAGGTCCCGGGTGCGGTTGGAGGTCAGGACAACGATGGGAGGATGCGTGGCGCGGATGGTACCAAGCTCCGGAATGGTGACCGAAGCTTCCGCCAGCAACTCAAAGGTGAACGCCTCGAACTCGGCGTCGGCGCGGTCGATCTCGTCCAGGAGCAGCACAGCCGGACGGGGCCCCGGATGCTCAATGGCCTGCAGCAGCGGCCGGCGCAGCAGGTACTGGGGTCCGAACAACTCGGCTTCGCTGACCTGCGCATCACGCACCTCGGCCAGCCGGATACCCAGCAGTTGGCGTTGGTGGTTCCACTCGTAGAGCGCTTCGCCCGCGTCGATCCCCTCGTAGCACTGGATCCGGTACAGCGGAGTGTCAAGGAGCAGTGCCAGGGTCTTTGCGGCTTCCGTCTTGCCTACCCCGGCTTCTCCCTCCAGCAGGATGGGCTGCGGCAGCCGCACTGCGAGGAACAGTGCAGTGGCCAGCCCGGTGTCGGCCAGGTAGTCGTGCTTGTCCAATTCGGCCATCAGCGCGGCCACGTCGGGGATCCGCCGCTGCACCTCTTCCTCGGCGCCCGTCCGGGCCGGCGTGTTCACCCGGCCTCCTGCAAGGCGGCCAGCACCCTCCGGTAGTCATCCTCGGTGTCGACGTCGAGGGGAACCGGGCCGGGCATGGGAACCTCGACGACGTCGTCCGCCCGGTGCTCCAGCAGTTTCCACACGGCCTTGTCCCCGTGCAGCGAGGCCAGCTTCGGCAGCATCCGCCGGCTGAACGCGAGGGGATGGCCCACGCCGTCGTCGTAGCGGCACACGGCGGCTCCGGGACCGTCAGGGCGGAATAGCGTCCGCAGCAACGGGGCAATACTCTCCGCCCGGACGCCCGGCTGGTCGCCCAGCAGCAGGACCACTGCCTGGGTGTCCGGCCGCAGCGAACCCAGCGCTGCGGCGATCGAGGACGAGCAGCCATGGCCGTAGTCGGGGTTGAGCGCCACCACGGAGCCCGAGGTGTCCACAGCGCCGAGTATCTCCTCGGCTGATCCGCCCAGCGCCAGCATGGTCTGGCCGAACCCGCAACGCCGCGCCGTCGCGAGCACGGCGTCCAGCAGAACGCCGTCACCGTAGGGGAGCAGCTGTTTGGGCCGGCCCAGGCGCCGCGAGCCCCCGGCGGCGAGGATGACGGCCGCAGTGCCGGCCAGGAGGGGTGAGTCAGCTGCTGAGGGCATAGCGCTCCGGATCCTTGCGGAAGGCCGCACGGCAGCCGGGGGAGCAAAAGTACACGGTGGAGCCGTTGTGTTCGAGCTGCAGGGACGCTGCCGCTGCCTTCACGGACATCTCGCACACGGGGTCCACCGCGGTCTTCGGTTGAGGTGCGGACGGCGCCGGAATGCCGCCGGTGTTTGTGTGGGCCCTCGCCGCGGCCCGTTCCTGGACCAGCTGGGCCAGAATGGACAGGGCGATTTCTCCGGGCGTCCGGGCGCCCAGCTGCAGGCCCGCCGGGGTGGTGACCCGCGAGCGGAGAACATCATCCACCTCGAGTGAATCCAGCACGGCGGCGCCGCGGGTTTCGCTCGCCACGAGGGCCACGTACGGCACGCCGGCGCGCAGCGCCGCTTCCAGGGCGCCCTCCTCGGCCTTGCCGTGCGAGGCCACGATCAGGGCGGCGTCGTCCGGGCGCGGCTGTGCCGCGTCGCCGTCGGCTAGTTCGACGTCGAAGCCGACGCCGGCGCCGAGCGCGGCGAGCGCCTGCGCCACCGGTGCTGCCCCCACTACCACCACCCGGGGCGCCGGGATGCACGGCTGCAGGAAGATCTCGATCGCGCCGCCGCTCAGGCATGGGTTGGACACTTCGACGGCGCCCTCCTCGGCCCGGTGCGATGGTTCGCCGGGCAGGACGCGCAGCAACAGCGGTTCCCCGGAGGCCAGCACCCGCAGCCCGTATTCCCGCACCGAGGACTCAACGCAGTTCCCGCCGACGAAGCCGTCGATCTCGCCGTCGGGCAGCACCAGGGCAGCGTCTCCGGCGCGGGCGCTGGTGGGATGCTGGGCGCGCACCACCGTGGCTTGCACGAACGGTTCGCGGCGCGCTGCGAGCTCGCCGGCCCGTGCGGTGAGGGAGTCTGCGGCGGTAGTCATCTCAGACCGGCGGCCTGGCCCGGCCCTGCATGGCGGCCCAGACCCGGGCCGGCGTGCAGGGCATGTCCATGTGGACCACTCCGAAGGGCTCCAGCGCGTCGACTACCGCGTTCACGATCGCCGGCGGCGAGCCGACTGTGGCGGACTCGCCGATGCCCTTCGCGCCGATGGGGTGGTGCGGGGACGGCGTGACGGTGAAGCCGGTCTCCCAGTCAGGCACTTCCATGGCGGTGGGGATCAGATAGTCCATGAAGGAGCCGCCGAGGTTGTTGCCGTCCGCGTCGAACTCGATGATCTCCATCAGTGCCATTCCGACGCCGTCGGTCAGGCCGCCGTGGACCTGGCCCTCGATGATCATCGGATTGATCCGGGTCCCGCAGTCGTCCACCGCGACGAAGCGCCGCACCTTTACGTGGCCGGTGCCCGGGTCGACGTCGACCACGCAGATGTAGGCGCCGAACGGGAACGTCAGGTTGGGCGGGTCGTAGGTGACCTCCGCGTCCAGGTTGCCGTCGACGCCCTCCGGCAGCGTCAGGGTGCCGTGGGCTGCCATGGCGATCTCCTCGATGGATTTTCCGGCGCTGGGGTCGCCCTTCACGAACCAGCGGCCCTTTTCCCAGTCGAGATCCTCGGGGCGGGTTTCCAGCATCACGGCGGCGATGAGTTTCGCCTTCTCCCGCACCTTGCGGGCTACGAGCGCCACGGCGCCGCCGCTGACCGGCGTCGAGCGGCTTCCGTAAGTGCCCAGGCCGAACGGTGTCTGGTCCGTGTCGCCGTGGACGACGTCGATGTTCTCCGGGGGTATGCCCAGCTCCTCCGCGACGATCTGGGCGAACGTGGTTTCGTGGCCCTGCCCCTGGCTTTGCACGGACAGCCGGACGACGGCCTTGCCGGTGGGGTGCACCCGCAGCTCGGCGCCGTCGGCCATACCCAGGCCAACGATGTCGAAGTGCTTGCGCGGCCCGGCGCCGACGACTTCGGTGAAAAAGGACACGCCGATGCCCATCAGCTCGCCGTTGGCGCGTTTGGCCTGCTGCTCGCTCCGGAGGTCTTCGTAGCCCGCCAGCTGCATGGACAGCCGCATGGCCGCCTCGTAGTTGCCCGAGTCGTAGACCCAGCCTGTCTTATTGGAGTAGGGGAACTGCTCCGGCTTGATGAAGTTCTTCAGCCGCAGCTCCGCTGGGTCCATCTCCAGCTTCCGGGCCAGGATGTCCACCATCCGCTCCACCAGGTAGACGGCCTCGGTGACACGGAAGGAGCAGGCGTAAGCGACGCCGCCGGGTGCCTTGTTGGTGTACACGCCGGTCACCTTGCAGTAGGCGGCCTGCAGGTCGTAGCTGCCGGTGAAGATGGAGAAGAAGCCGGCGGGGTTCTTGGTGGGCTGGGCGGTGGCGTTGAAGGCGCCGTGGTCGGCCAGGACATTGGTGCGCAGCGCCAGGATCTTGCCGTCCTTGGTGGCGGCGATCTCGCCCTGCATGATGTAGTCGCGGGCGAACGAGGTGGACATCAGGTTTTCGGAACGGTCCTCCACCCACTTCACCGGCCGGCCGGTGACGATCGAGCCGACGACGGCGAGGATGTAGCCGGGGTAGATACCGACCTTGTTGCCGAAGCCGCCGCCGATGTCCGGGGACACGATCCGGATCTTGTGCTCCGGGATGCCGGCCACGATCGCGAACAGTGTGCGGTGGGCGTGCGGGGCCTGGGTGGTCTCGTAGAGCGTCAGCTTGCCGTCCACCGGGTCAAAGTCGGCGACGGCGCCGCAGGTCTCCATCGGGGCCGGGTGCACCCGCGGGTAGACCATCTCCTGGCTGACGACAACATCGGCGCTCGCGAAAACGGCTTCGGTCTCCGCGGCGCTGCCGATCTCCCAGTCGAAGATTTTGTTGTCCGTCCGGCCCTCGATTTCGTCCCGGATGAGGGGCGCGTCGGCGTCGAGGGCCTTTCGCGCGTCCACCAGCGGCGGCAGCACGTCGTATTCGACGTCAATCAGTTCCAGCGCATCCCGGGCGGCGTAACGGTCCTCGGCCACGACGAACGCGACCTCCTGCCCCTGGAAGCGGACCTTGTCCGTGACCAACACCGCCTGCACATCGGCGGATAGGGTCGGCGCCCAGGCGAGCTTGAGTCCTTCCAAGTCCTTGCCGGTGATGACGGCGAGCACCTTGGGGTGGGCCAGCGCGTTGGTGGTGTCGATCGACACGAGCCGGGCGTGCGCCACGGGAGCACGCAGGATTGCGCTGTGCAGCATGCCGGGCAGCACAAGGTCGTCGATGTAGTTGCCCTTCCCGCGGACGAAGCGGGGGTCTTCCTTGCGCTGGATGCGGCCGTAGCCGATCGGCCGGTCTGCGTCGCCGGCCGCTGGGTTGCTTTCCCGCTCGTGGATGACAGTCATGCCTTCACCTCTGCGTCTTCAGTTTCCGTGGCGATGTCCTGCACCACAGTGTCGGTGCCGTCGAGGACCTCGGCGGAGCCGTCGAGCCCGGCGCCGGCAACGGCTGCCGGATGGGCTGCCGCCCACTGCACCGAGCGGACGATCGTCGCGTATCCGGTGCACCGGCAGATCTGCCCGGAGATGGCCTGCCGAATCTCGCCTGCGTCCGGGTGCGGGTTCTTGTCCAGCAAAGCCCGCGCGGTGAGCATCATGCCCGGGGTGCAGAAGCCGCATTGCAGCCCGTGCTCCTCCATGAAGCCCTGCTGGACCGGGTCCAGCGTGGGCCCGTCGGCGAGCCCCTCGACGGTGCGGATGTCGTGCCCGGCGGCCATTGCCGCGAGGACGGTGCAGGACTTCACCGGCTGGCCGTCCATCAGGACCACGCAGGTTCCGCAGTTGCTCGTGTCGCAGCCCCAGTGGGTGCCGGTGAGCCCCAGCACCTCGCGGATGTAATGGACCAGGAGCACACGCGGTTCAATCTCGCTGGATACTTCGTTGCCGTTCACGGTCATGCTGATCTGCATGCGCTTCAGCCTTCCTGTGTCTGGGCGGCTGTCTGGGCGGCACGGGCACAGGCCTTCCGCAATACCCGCCGGGTGAGTTCGTCGGCCAGATGCCGTTTGTAGTCGACCGGTCCGCGCTGGTCCGCGACCGGGTTGCAGGCCTCGGCGGCGAGCCGCCCGGCGTCGGCGAACAGTTCCTCGGAGGGCCGTTTGCCGCGAAGGAGCCCGGCGACGTCCGCGACTGTGTGGTCCAGGCCCAGCGCCGTCAGCCCGACGGCGGCGTCGGCGATGCTGCCGTCCTCCGCGAGCGTCACGGCCGCGCCCGCGGCTCCCACGGCCCAGTCGCCCACGCGCCGTTCCACCTTCTCGTAGGCGCTGCCGGTATGGGGCCGGACGGGGAGCCGGACCTCGCACAGAAGTTCGTCCTGTCCGACGGCGGTCTGGTACGGGCCGCGGTGGAATTCCTGCATGGTCAGGGTGCGCTCGCCGGCGGGGCCGCGGATAACTGCGACGGCCCCGAGGACGTCGCAGACCGTGGAGAGATCCTCGGCCGGATCGGCCTGGCACAGCGAACCCCCGATGGTGCCGCGGTTGCGCACGACCGGGTCGGCGATCACGCGTTCGGCGTCCCGGACAATCGGAAACAGCGTCGCGATCTCGTCCGCTTCCAGCAACGTGGTGTGGCGGGTCAGGGCGCCGACGCGCAACTCGCCGCCGTCGCGCAGGATGTAGTCAAGCTCGTAGAGGTCGTTGATATCAATCAGCCACTCCGGTCGGGCGAGCCGGAGCTTCATCATCGGGAGCAGGCTGTGCCCGCCGGCGATGATCCGGGAGTCGGGGCCGTGGCGCGCAAGAAGCTCCAGCGCGTTGTCCACCGTGGTGGCCCGGACGTAGTCGAAAGGAGCCGGAATCTGCATAGTCGCACCTCACTCCGAGGCGCCGGCAACGTCGCGCGGCGCCGAATTAGGGCTAGTCTTGCTCCGCCACGACGGGGATGTCAATATCGTCATAAGCGAAAGGTTATGAAGCCGTGTCGATGACGTTGAGCCAGTTGCGGACGTTCGCGCTGGTGGCACGCCTAGGCTCCCTTCACGCAGCTGCGGCAGCCCTGGGGGTCAGCGGGCCCGCCGTTTCTGCCGCCCTCGCGGCGCTCCGCCAGGACCTGGGCGACCCGTTGTTTGCGCGGGCCCCTGGCGGTATCACCCTGACTCCTGGCGGCCGGGCACTGGCTGACTACGCGCAGGACATCGTCGGGCTGGCGGACCAGGCCCGCTGGGAGGTGGGCAACTCCAAGAACGACGCCGGGCGGCTAAAGATCGCCGCCACCTCGCCGTTTGCCGAGCACGCGGCCGGCCGCCTGCTGGACCTATTCACCAAGCGCGTGCCCGGGGCTGCGGTGGATGTGGTCGCAGAAGCCGCCGAGGACCTGGCCGGTCTCCTGCTGGAGCGCGCCTACGACATCGCGCTGGGTGCCCACCCGCCGGCGGCCGCCGGCACTACGGCGTCCGTGCCCGGGCTGGAATCCGTCCCGTTCCTGCGCTACCAGCGCGTCTTCGTCGCGGCTTCGGCTGACCCGCTGCGCAGGCTGCCCGGCCCGCTCGCGGTGGAACGGCTGCTGGGCAGGCCGTGGTTCGCGGGCCCGGCGGGCATCCTCGACAGTTCGGAGGAGGGCCGCTGGCTCGCGTCGCTCGGCGTCGTACCGGAGATTATCAGGCTCAGCAGCGAAACCGATGCCTTGGCGGCTGTGCGGGCAGGGGAGGGGCTGATGCTTGCCCTCGGGCACATCGTGCGGGACGACATCGTCAGCGGCACCCTGGTGCGGGTGCCCGTCGCCGGAACCCCGGTCCCCGGCCTGTGGTGGGCCAGCACATTGGACCAGCACAGGACCACGACCATGGCAAAAACCCTGCAACGTTTCGTTAGCACCGCCGATGCCACGGCCGCGATGGTCGCCCGCGGCGGTTCGCGGGGGCTGGAACGCCGCGGCTCGAAATTCCACGTTGCCCTGTGGAGCTAGCTGCCGGGACGCGTCGAGTGCGGTGGAGTTGCCGGGGACGCGTTGCGCATTGGCTGGAATCGGTGCTACCCCTTGAGTGACAGCCGATCGTGATCCATTTCCGATGAAGAGGAGCAACACATGACTTTGCCCCGAGATGAAGACAACGCATTGCGGCACTGGAGTGCCCGCCTGATCCAGGCCCTGCAGATCCTGGACCTGGAGGTCGACCACGAGAAGATCGTCGAGGTCGCGGACGAGTCCCTGAAGGCTGTGGGGCCGCACGCGGATGCCATCAGCGCGTTCATCGTGGGCTATGCCGCCGGAACGGCATCCACACACGGCCGGAAGAGCACCCACGAAGCCGTGCATGCCGCCTCCAACAAGGTCATCGAGCTGTGCGAACACGGCGAGTCCGGCGGCCCGGACGAGGAGGGCTGGGCCAAGCGAGCCCAGTAGCTCTCGAATTTGTGCAGCGGCCCTCGTCGGGGATTGCTCCGCGGCCTGGACATGCCCATCCCAGGGTGTCAGGGATGGGCATGTTGGCATTATGTCCAGTGGCCGCGGCCCGGGATGGGCATGTCCAAGGGCCGGGGTCCGGCGCCTAGGCTTGCGTCGCCACCCCCGGGGCCGCGTGCAGCCGTGCCGGGTCGTCGGGGGTCTGGTCCGGGCTTGGCTTGAGCCGGACGATGACGGCCTTCGAGACCGGGGTGTTGCTGCCGTCGGCGGTGTGGTTCAACGGCACCAGTACGTTGGCTTCCGGGTAGTAGGCGGCAGCGCAGCCGCGGGCCGTCGGGTAGGAGACCACCCGGAACTTGCGCAGCACGCGGTCGACGCCGTCCCGGTACTCGCCGTGGATGTCCACGAAGAGTCCGTCGGACAGGCCCAGTTCGCTGAGGTCCTCCGGATTCACGAACACCACGTGGCGGCCCTTTTTGATGCCCCGGTAGCGGTCATTGTGGCCATAGATGGTGGTATTGAACTGGTCGTGAGAGCGCATGCTCTGCAGGATCAGGGTGCCCGCGGGCCGCTCTACATGTTCGAGTTCGTTGACAGTGAGCACTGCTTTGCCGGTCGGCGTCGGGAAGGTGCGTGAGTCCCGCGGTCCGTTGGCGAGGATAAAGCCGCCCTCCTGGCGGATTCTCTCGTTATAGTCCTCGCAGCCGCCCACGACCCGTGCGATGTGGTCCCGGATCAGGTCGTAGTTCTTCTCGTAGCCGTCCCAGTCGGCCTTGATCTTGTCTCCCACCAGGGCTTTGCCCAGCCGGCTGAGGATGGCCGGTTCGGAGAGCAGATGGTGCGAAACAGGTTCAACGCTGCCCCAGGACGGATGAACCGCGCAGACCGTGTCCTCGACCGAGACGAACTGCTCACCGGATTCCTGGATGTCGATCTCGGTCCGGCCCATCGTGGGGAGGATCAGCGCTTCGGCGCCCGTGACTACATGGGATCGGTTGACCTTCGTGGAAACCTGGATGGACATTTCGGTCCCGGCCATCGCGGCCTCAACAGCGTTGGTGTCGGAGATGGCGCCGACGAAGTTGCCGCCGACCGCCATGAACACCTTGATCTCACCGTCCTGCATCTTGTTGACGGTTTCGACCGCGTCTACGCCGTGGTCGCGTGGCGGTTCGAAGTCGAATTCCTCGCCGAGCGCTTCCATGAAGGACTGCGGCATTTGTTCCCAGATGCCCATGGTGCGGTCGCCCTGGACGTTGCTGTGGCCGCGGATCGGGGAAGCTCCCGCGCCGGGCTTGCCCATGTTGCCGCGCAGAAGGAGCAGGTTGATCATTTCCTTGATGGTGGCCACGCCCTTTTTTTGCTGCGTGATCCCCATGGCCCAGGTGATGATGACCTTCTCGGCCTTCAGATACCGGGCGGCGAGCTCGTCGATCTCCTCGGTGCGAAGCCCGGTCGCCTCCAGCACCACCTGCTCGTCCAGCAGGGCCAGGTGTTCCTTAAGGTCTTCGAGTCCCTCGCAGTGCTCGTCGAGGAAGGCGTGGTCCAGCACGGTGCCCGGGTTCTTCGCCTCGGCGTCGAGCACGCGTTTGGAGACGGCCTGGAGGAGGGCCATGTCCCCGCCGATCCGGATGTGCAGGAACTGGTCGGCGATCTGCGTCCCGTGTCCGATGATGCCACTGACCTTCTGCGGGTTCTTGTAACGGTGCAGGCCGGCCTCGGGCAGCGGGTTCACGGCCACGATGTCGCCGCCGTTGTGCTTGCAGTTTTCGAGCTCCGTGAGCATGCGCGGATGGTTGGTTCCAGGGTTCTGCCCCATGATGATGATGAGGTCTGCGTCGGCGTAGTCGTCGAAGTTGACAGTGGCCTTGCCGATGCCGATGGTCTGGCCCATGGCCCAGCCCGAGGACTCATGGCACATGTTGGAGCAGTCCGGCAGGTTGTTGGTGCCGTAGCCGCGCACCAGCAGCTGGTAGAGGAAGGCGGCCTCGTTCGACGTGCGGCCGCTTGTGTAGAAGGCGGCCTCATCCGGGGAGTCCAGGCCCTTGAGTTTCGCCGTGATGATACGTATCGCTTCGTCCCAGCTGACCGGCTTGTAGTGGTCTTCGCCGGCGGGCTTGTAGACCGGCTCGGTCAGCCTGCCCTGCATTCCCAGCCAGTAGTCCGAGCGGTTCCGCAGGGCGCTGACCGAGTTCTCGGCCCAGAACGACGTCGGGATGACCAGCGGCGTCGCCTCCCACGTGACGGCCTTGGCACCGTTTTCGCAGAATTCGAAGGCCTTCCGGTGGTGGGGGTCCGGCCACGCGCAGCTGGGGCAGTCGAAGCCGTCCTTCTGGTTCATCTTCATGACCGTCTTGCGGGTCCTGTTGAGCCCCATCTGCTCCACGGCCGGGACCATGGAATGGTAAACGCCGGGCACACCGGCAGCCCAGTGCTTCGGCCCGTCGCCGACCTGCAGGTCCTTTTCGCTAGTTTCCTCCACGCGCGGAGTTTTACGAGTCACTTCGGCTTCCCTTCTGCAGACGCCGCCGGAATCGGCGGCGGGCACGCCACGCCCGGGCATGCCTACACTGGGCACCCTACCTGCACGCCCATAACAGGACTATCAGCTAGCCCGGAGTGCCGCAAGCGATTCGCTGGATCCCGGCGAATCGCTGGACCCGTCCCTCCCAGATTTTCGCAAGAACCAGCCAGCATTGTGGGACCACCATCACCTTCTGGCTGCGGGCGGCCGTCGTCCGACCTTGGACGCCGCGGCGCCGCGGTCCGCCGGCGAGGTCCGCATGCCGGAGGCCTCAGATGGGACCGCCGGCTGGCGGGTTCCCAGCGACCCGTCAGCCGGCCACCAGCATGTCCTGGATTTCCCGACGCAGGACCTTGCCGATCAACGAGCGCGGCAGCGCGTCGAGCACGACGACGCGGCGGGGGACTTTGTAGGCCGCTAGGTGGCCGCGGGCGAACGCCAGGAGGGCCCCGGCGTCAACGGCGTCTCCCGGGGTCAGCACGACGGCGGCCACGACGTCCTCGCCGCCGCCTGGCCGGGGCAGGCCGACCACTGAAACCTCGGCGACCCCAGGGTACTCAGCGAGGACGTCCTCCACCTCGGTGGGCGAAACGTTGAAGCCGCCCGTGATGATCAGTTCCTTGATCCTGTCCCGGATCGTGACGAAGTGTTCCTTGTCTACTGACACGATGTCACCGGTGCGGAACCAGCCGCCCTCCAGGAGCGCCGCTTCCGTCTCCTGCGGACGCTTCCAATAGCCGGCGAACACCTGCGGCCCGCGGATCAGCAGTTCTCCGGGCTCGCCCGGGGCGCGGTCAATCCGGACGTTCTGCGGGTCCACCACTCGGATGTCGGTCAGCGGGAACGGCACGCCCACGGTGCCGGGCTTGCGGCTTGCGCCGAAGGGGTTGCCCACCGAGATGGGAGATGTCTCGGTCAGGCCGTAGCCCTCGATGAGGTAGCCGCCGGTCGCTTTCTCCCAGGTCTCCACGGTCGACGACGGCAGGTTCATGGCCCCGGAGATGGAGAAGCGGATCCCTTGAAGGCTGACACCCTGCCGGGCTGCCGCGGCGGCCAGGCGGTCGTAAATCGGAGGCACCGCCGGCAGAAACGTCGCCGGGGATTTCCGATGCGCCTTCAGCACCAAATCGACGTCGAACTTGGGGAAGAGCACCAGCTTGGCGCCGATGCTCAGCGCGAAGTTCATGCAAAGGGTCAGGCCGTAGGCATGGAACATGGGGAGTACCGCGTATACGGTTTCGCGTCCGTCCTTGAGCCCCGGAACCCAGGCCCGGCCTTGGGCGGCGTTGGCTTGCAGGTTCGCATGCGTGAGCATGGCGCCCTTAGGGACCCCGGTCGTGCCGCTGGTGTACTGGAGCACCGCCAGGTCTTCCGGCGCAGGCCGGGGGTGCCGCTTCTTTAGTTCGCCGGCGTCGAAGAGTCCGCGCCACGGCAGGAGCGTGCGCCCAGCGTGTCCGCCGCGACGAGCCGGCGTGCCCGCGGCCAGTGCGGCCAGTGCGGCCCGCGCCCTGCGGGCAGCCGGCAGCGGCAGCCGCAGCGCGAGCCGCGTGCCCAGCGGCATCGCGGGGATGAGCTCCACCGAGACGACGCTTCGGAGCCCGACGTCGGCCGGCAGCTGCAGGACCCGGTCCACCGCCTTGTCCCAGACGATCGCGACGGCGGCACCGTGGTCCTCGAATTGCTGGCGGAGTTCGCGGTCCGTGTACAGCGGGTTGTGTTCAACGACGACGGCGCCGAGGCGCAGCACGGCGTGGAAGGCGACCACGTGCTGCGGACAGTTCGGCAGGACCAGGGCAACCCGGTCACCGGCTTTCACGCCGAGGTTCTTCAGCCCGGCGGCCACCCGGCTGATCTGCTTCCCGAGTTCCCGATAGCTGGTGCGGGCCCCGAAGAACTCCAGGGCCGTCTTGGCGCCGAAGCGCCGGACGGAGGAATCCACCAGGTTCACGAGGGAACCTTTAGGCAGTTTGAGGTCGGCGGGGACTCCCGGGCTGTAGTGCTTCGTCCATGGACGGTCCGACCACGGGAGTCCGGGGGCCGGAAGGCCGCGGGTGGAATTCCTGTTCATGCTTGGTCCTTGCCGCTTTGCGTGGCGGAGCCTGGTTGGGCCCGGCCCGAAAGCCTTCCTGTTGGGCCTCCATGTTGGGCCTGCCTGATGAGACTGCCTGAAAAAGCCTACCGCTAGGGCCGCCGCACCTAGGCACAGATGCCGGGGGAGGGCGGTGCGGGGGTGCAGAAGTGTTGCGGGGCTTAAGGCCCTAACCGGGCGCCGGGGGCCGGGGCACACTGAGGTGTCGGCAGAGCCTCGGCTCTGCCGACGAGTCATGCCAAACAGCAGCGGCCACCGGGAATGGCCGCCAGCAACGGCCGTCGACGGTGGTCAGGGCAGCGGTCACAGGATGGTGCGCTGCCGGGAGTACAGGAGAGGCTACGGACGCCAGGGAACGGTGCAGGGATTAACATGAGCAAAGCAGTTGTGGTGGGCATCAACGATTCGGCGGGCAGCGAGGCCGCGCTGGCGTGGGCGCTGCAGCGCGCCGCCCGGCAGAAACTCCCGGTCCTGTGCGTGCACGCCGTGGACGACCGCTGGATTTCCCCGGAATTCCAGTACCACGAACTGATCCGCCAAGCCGGAACGGAACTGCTGGAGAAGGCCAAAGGCGCCGCGAAAAGCCAGGCCCCCGACGTGGAAGTCGACGTGCAGTTGCGGCAGGGAAGCCCCGGCTCGGCCCTGCGCGAAGCATCTGCGGAAGCCGCCTTGGTCGTCGTCGGCGGCCACGACAAGCACTGGATGGATGCCGGTCCGCTGACGGACCGCGCCCTGCAGATCGTCTCCGCCTCGGACAGCCCGGTCGTCGTCGTCCCGAGCCAGCCCGCCACCGGAACCCACGGCGTGGTGGTCGGCGTGGACGGGTCGGAGGAGTCGCTCCAGGCAGTGGCGTTCGCCGCCGCCGAAGCGGACCGAGGCCACGACGAGCTGACCGTCCTGCTCGCTTTCCGGAGCCCGGCGCGCTGGATTGAGAACCAGCTCCCCTCCAGCGGACTCGCCGAGAGCATCATCGAGGAGAACCGGGTGGTCCTGGCAGAATCGGTGGCGGGCCTCGGTGACAAGTACCCGGACCTCGTGATCCACCAACGCTTGGAAACTGACACTGAACCGGCGAAGGCCCTCGTGGACCTCGCACGCAATGCCAGGCTGCTGGTGATCGGCAGCCGGGGGCGCGGGGGCTTCTCCCGGCTCGTGCTCGGCTCGACGGCCCATGCCGTGCTGTTGAACGTGCCGTGCCCCACACTGGTGACCCGGGTGCACAAGGTCAAGCACGAGGCCTGAGCCCGATCCGGATGAAAGGGACAGCCTCCGCCTGGGCGGGGCCTTCCCGCCGGCCGGGCCCGGTGGGAGGATGTTGCTGTGGATCCCTTCTTCAATTTCGTCAGCCACAACTGGTGGCTGGTGTTTCCGATGAGCGCGTTGCTGGGGAGCTGGGCCCGCTCCTGGACCAAGGCCAGCGAACGACGGCACCGCCGGAAGGTGGAGCTGTACGGGCTCAAGAACCAGCAGGCGGAGGTGGAGCAGGCCAGCCGGCGCGAGGTGCAGGCCCTCGTGGACGCCCACGAGGCCGTCAACCGGCGCTGGCTGGACTACGAACTGGACATCGGAAAGCTGATCGACTTTCCGGTGATGACCGATGTGCGTGAGCCGCTGACGGTGGCATTCCTGCGGGCCAAGCGCGAAGCGGACGGGCTGCGCCCGGATGCTCCGGAACACATCGTGACGGCCGCCCGGCTGGGGGAGTACCGGGCCGCGGTGCGCGGCTTCGAGTTGGCATTCGAGGTCGCCGAGCGCGAAGCACGTCGGATCAAGGACAGCAATTTCACCGGCCCCGAACGCGCGCGGCTGGCTACGGCCCGGAAGCTGCTCCGGATCGCCTCCGACGCCGCCGCTACCCCGGCAGAGCGGCAGACGGCGTACAAACGGGCACGGCGGGAACTTGACGGCCTGATTGTGCTGCCGGAAGCAACGCTGGCCGCCCTGGAGGAGAAACTTGCCGGCATGCTCGACGCCGGTGCCGGAAGGGGCGCTCCGTCCGGTTGAGCGGCCGAACGGTGCCGCCGGTCCGCGCAGGCTGCCCGTTCGGCCGCTGGAGCCCCGGCCGTGTTTTGCCCGGCATCCTTTGGCGCGTACGATCTTTAAGGTTTCAGGACTGCCTTGATGAATTGCACAGGAGATTCCGGCTGAACAGGCGGTGAACCCTGCCGACAAGGCCGCCACGGGGCATGAAACTGCTGACCGTCGACTCTGCAGATTGGGCAACAGGTGGAAATCACCGTAATGGTGGCGCTCGTCATAGCACTGGCGCTGTTTTTTGACTTCACTAACGGATTTCACGACACCGCCAACGCGATGGCGACGCCAATCGCAACCGGGGCCATCAAGCCGAAAACCGCCGTCGCCCTCGCGGCAGTGCTCAACCTGGTGGGCGCCTTCCTCTCCACCGAGGTGGCGAAGACCGTTTCAGGCGGCATCATCCGGGAAGGGGCCGACGGCGTTCAAATCACCCCTGACATTATTTTCGCCGGCCTGATGGGGGCGATTCTCTGGAACATGATCACCTGGCTCAAGGGCCTTCCGTCCAGCTCCTCGCACGCCCTCTTCGGCGGCCTGATCGGCGCGGCCATCGCCGGCATCGGCCTGCACTCGGTGAACTTCGTCTCGGTGGTCCAGAAGGTTCTCCTCCCGGCCGTCGTCGCTCCTGTCATCGCCGCTGTAGTGGCCTACGTCTGCACCAGGCTCGCCTATGCGTTGACGTCCCGCCACGACCCGGAGACCGGCAGCAAACTCACGCAGAAGCGCGGCGGTTTCCGGACCGGACAGGTCTTCACGTCCAGCCTCGTGGCCCTCGCACACGGCACGAATGATGCGCAGAAGACCATGGGCATCATCACCCTGGTCCTGATTTCGGCCGGCAGCCAGGCCCCTGGCTCCGGTCCGCAACTCTGGGTCATCGGGGCATGCGCGCTGGCCATCGCGGTCGGCACCTATTCCGGCGGCTGGCGGATCATCCGGACGCTGGGCTCCGGCCTCACCGAGGTCAAGCCGGCCCAGGGGTTCGCCGCGGAGACCAGCACTGCCGCCGCTATCCTTGCGTCCTCCCAATTGGGCTTCGCCCTGTCCACCACGCATGTCGCCTCGGGATCGGTCATCGGTTCGGGGATGGGCCGCCGCGGCACCTCCGTGCACTGGTCAACGGCCGGGAAGATTGCGCTCGGCTGGCTCTTCACCCTCCCGGCTGCCGGGATTGTGGGGGCCCTGACAGCAATGCTGGTGCACACCGGCACCGTGGGATTCGTGATCGCCGCGGTCGCCGGCACGGCAGCCGTGGTCTACATGTTTATTGCCTCCGGCAGGAACCCGGTCGGCCACCACAACGCCGTCGAGGTCGAAGAGGCCGGCCAGGCCGTCCGCTTCGCGAAAAAGAAGGCAGCCGCGGTCAGCCGCGCCAACAACTCCAAGGGTGACCGGAAATGAAGTGGCTTGAACTCGTCCTGGTAGCGGGGGCCACCTTCGTCGCGGCGGTCACCGTCGTCGTCCTCTACGCCCTCGGCGTCCGGCTCACCGCCATCGCCGGGGACGTCCGGACCAGGCAGCCCCGCTGGGTGCGGCCGCTCTCCTACGCCTGCTTCGCTCTCTGCGGCCTTGCGGTGCTCTTCGGGCTGTACCTGATCATTCCCTACTTCCACAAGTAGCCCGCCGGCGGGCTGACGCTGCGGTAGAGCGCTGGGAAAGGCATCCGGGAGTGGCTACGCTGGGCCCATGCCGAAATTCCAGTACTTTGTGGCGGCCTCCCTGGACGGCTTCATCGCCACCGCGGACGACCAGCTCGACTGGCTGCTCCAGTTCGACGGATTCGCCGGCGGCAAGGAAAGCTATGAGGCCTTCATGGCCGACGTCGGCTGCGTCGTGATGGGCGGCGAAACCTACGCCTGGCTCAGGCAGCACGAACCCGACAACTGGCCGTACCCCGGAACCCCGTGCTGGGTCTTCACCCACCACGAACTGGCGGCCCCGAAGAGTACGGACATCACCTTCGTCCGAGGACCCGTGACCGAATTCGTCGAAGACCTAATTGACAGCGCCGCGGGCCGGAACGTCTGGGTGGTGGGCGGCGGAAACCTGGCCGCACAGTTCGCGGACGCCGGACTGCTCGCGGAGCTGATCCTCTCGGCCATCCCCGTGGTGCTGGGCGGCGGGAAGCCGCTGCTCCCGCTGGCCCGCCCGACGGCGCCGCTGGAGCTGCTCGCCTCGGCCGCCATGGGACGGGGAGTCGTGGAACTCCGCTACCGCTTCGCCGGCAGCTCCTGAGAACCCCGGCCGATTATTCGGCCGACTCCTCGGGGGCGTCGCGGAGCAGGTTGGTGATCCGGGCGGTGGAAAGCCGGCGCCCCAACTCGTCCGTCATGACGATTTCGTGCGTGGTGAGGGTGCGGCCCAGGTGAATGGCGGTGCAGGTGCCCGTCACCGTGCCGGAGGAGATGGCGCGGTGGTGCGTCGCTCCGACGTCGACCCCGAGCGCCCTGCGCCCCGGCCCCGCATGCATCCCGGCGGCGAAGGAACCCAGCGTTTCGGCCAGCACCACATGCGCGCCGCCGTGCAGGATTCCGGCGACCTGGGTGTTGCCCTCCACCGGCATGGTGGCGACCGTGCGTTCCGGGCTCATCTCCAAAAATTGGATCCCCATCTTCACCACCAGCGCGCCGACGCCCATCCGGCCCAGCCAGTCGTGCAGTTCCGCGGGAACACCCGCTGCTTCAAGTTCGGCGACGAACGGAACTGGCGTGAAATTGTCGATCATGGGAACTAGGCTGGCACCTGTGAGCGAAACTACCAAACCGGCCCTTTCCCCTTCCGCAACTGACACTCTCCCGGCGATTGAGCCGGAATCAGTCCTTGCGGCCCAGCCTGCCGGCAGTTCCAGCCGGGCTGCGGTGTCGGTTTCCGCCACCGAGGCTCCCGTGATTACCGTCACGGACCAGCCGCGCCTCCTGGTGCTGGACGGACACTCCATGGCGTTCCGGGCATTCTTCGCCCTGCCAGCGGACAAGTTCTCCACGGCCACAGGGCAGCACACTAATGCGGTCCACGGCTTTACCTCCATGCTGATCAACCTGATCAAGGAACAAAAGCCCACCCACGTGGCTGTGGCCTTCGACGTCTCCGATGACACCACCCACCGCAAGGCCGAATACGACGGGTACAAGGGCGGACGCAACGAGACGCCGCGGGAAATGAGCGGCCAGATCGACCTCATCGACAAGGTCATGGGCGCATGGGGCATCAAGACCATCAAAATGCCCGGGTGGGAAGCCGACGACATCCTGGCCACTCTCGCCGCCATGGGTGAACAAGCCGGGTACGAGGTGCTGCTGGTGTCAGGTGACCGCGATGCCTTCCAGTTGATTACGGACAACGTGTTTGTGCTCTACCCGAGGAAAGGCGTCAGCGATATTCCCCGGATGGACGCGGACGCCATCCAGGCGAAGTACTTCGTCAGCCCCGCCGAGTACTCGGACCTCGCCGCCCTGGTAGGCGAGACGGCCGACAACCTCCCCGGCGTTCCCGGCGTCGGCCCCAAGACGGCAGCCAAATGGATCAACCTCTACGGCGGCCTTGAGGGGGTCCTGGCGAACCTCGAGGCGATCGGCGGCAAGGTGGGGGACGCCCTCCGCGAAAACGTCGAGGATGTCAAGCGCAACCGGCGGCTCAACCGGCTCCGCACCGACCTCGAACTGCCCGTCACCCTCGACGATCTCGCGGACCCCCGGCCGGACCAGGCCGCCCTCGAGGAGCTGTTCGACGACCTCGAATTCAAGACGATCCGCACCCGGCTCTTCGCCCTCTACGGCAGTGAAGTGACCGAAGCGGAGCGGGAAAGCCTCGACCTCCCGGACTTCGTGACTCCGGCGGACGCCGCCGAGCTGGACGCTTTCCTGGCGGCCGGTGCCGGGAAGCGATCCGCCGTCGCCCTCGACCTGGTGCCCGGCCGGATCGGCTACGACGCTGCCGCGCTGGCGATCGTCCGGGACGACGCCGCCGTCTACGTCGACCTGGCCCGGCAGGATGCGGCCGCCGAAAACGTCCTGGCAAGCTGGCTGCGTGACGCGAAGTCAGCCAAAGTGCTGCACGGGTTCAAGGATGCCCTGAAGGCGCTGTCGGGCCGCGGCTTGGAACTTGACGGCGTGGTGGATGACACCTCTATTTCGGGCTATCTCATCCAGCCCGACCGCCGCAGCTACGACCTCGCGGAACTGGCGCAGCATCACCTCAACATCGCTGTTTCCACCGAGGCCGCCAAGGAAGGCCAGCTTGAACTGGCGTTCGACGTCGATGACACCGCCGCCGCCGGTGCGCTGGTCCACGTGGCCGCCGTCGTCCAGGCCCTGAGCCGCTACTTCGAAGCGGAGCTCAAGGACCGCCGGGCCCAGGACCTGCTGACTACCCTTGAACTGCCGGTCAGCCGGGTCCTGGCCGAGATGGAACTCGCGGGAATCGCCGTCGACATGCAGCGCATGGAGGAGCAGCTCTCGGACCTCGCCAAGGTGATCGACAACGCCCAGGAGCAGGCGTTTGCGGCGATCGGCCATGAGGTCAACCTTGGCTCGCCGAAGCAGCTCCAGACAGTCCTCTTCGACGAATTGCAGTTGCCGAAGACCAAGAAAATCAAGTCGGGCTACACCACCGACGCCGCCTCGCTCAAGAACCTGCTGGAAAAGACCGGGCACGAATTCCTGGTCCAGCTGATGGCGCACCGCGAGTCGGCGAAGCTGCGCCAGATGGTGGAATCGTTGAAGAAGTCCGTCACGGAAGACGGCCGGATCCACACCACCTACGCGCAGAACGTAGCGGCCACGGGACGGATCTCCTCCAACAATCCCAACCTGCAGAACATCCCCATACGCAGCGAGGAAGGCCGCCGCGTCCGCGGCATCTTTGTGGTCAGCGAAGGCTACGAGTGCCTGCTCTCCGCCGACTACTCGCAGATCGAAATGCGGATCATGGCCCACCTCTCGGGCGACGCCGGACTGATCCAGGCCTACAAGGACGGCGAAGACCTGCACCGGTTCGTCGGCTCCAATATCTTCCACGTGCCCACCGACCAGGTGACCAGCGCCATGCGCTCCAAGGTCAAGGCAATGTCTTACGGCCTCGCGTACGGTCTGACCTCCTTCGGCCTGTCCAAGCAGCTGGAGATTTCCGTGGACGAGGCGCGGACCCTGATGAAGGACTACTTTGACCGGTTCGGCGCTGTCCGCGACTACCTCCGCGGCGTCGTCGACCAGGCCCGGATCGACGGTTACACCTCGACCATTGAGGGGCGCCGCCGTTACCTCCCGGACCTGACCAGCACTGACCGCCAACTCCGCGAAAACGCGGAGCGCATCGCCCTGAACTCACCGATCCAGGGTTCCGCGGCGGACATCATCAAGCGCGCCATGCTGGGCGTCTCCGATGCGCTGGCCGGACAGGGGCTGGAATCACGCATGCTGCTGCAGGTTCATGATGAACTGGTCCTCGAAGTCGCCAGGGGCGAACGCGAGGCGGTCGAAAAGCTGGTCACGGAGCAGATGGGCGCCGCGGCGCAGCTGTCCGTTCCGCTCGACGTCCAGATCGGCGTCGGCACCAGCTGGTTCGAGGCCGGCCACTAGGCGGGCTTTTCGGTTCTTTCAAGGTTCCAGGAATTCCAGGGGGAGAAGCACGTGGCAATGCAGTACGAAATCCGCCGGTTCGAACCGGCAGCCAAGGACGATCCTGCATACCCGGAGACCGGCGCGTGGATGCGCGCGGTAGCCTTCGGCTTCCACGATGCCCGCCGGAGCGACGAACGGGTGGACACAGGCATCGCGATGCAGCGCGCGGACCGTCGCATGCTGACCGGCGCCTACCAGACCGGGCCGGTCGCCGACCACTCACTCGGCGCCGAGGTGCCGGTCGCGACCTTCGGCACGCTGGACAAGACACTGAACATTGGTTTCGGACGGTTGCTGGACACCCGGCTGGTCACTGCCGTGACGGTGCGGACCTCGCACCGCCGGCGCGGCCTGCTGCGCCGCATGATGGCCGAGGAGCTGATCCTGGCACGGCAGGAAGGCCTGGCGATGGCGGCTCTGACCGCCTCGGAGGCGTCCATCTACAGCCGGTTCGGCTACGGTGTGGCGACCTCGGAACAGTCGATCAAAGTGGACACCAGTGCTCGCTTCGTCCTGAACCACACCCCGGTGGGCAGTGTCGAGGTGGCCGATCCGAAGGTCCTCCTGGAGCTGGCTCCGCTGGTCTTCGACCGCCTCCACCGCCTCACGCCGGGCTCCGTCGGCCGGCACGAGTTTTACCGCCAGTTCGCCTCCGGTTCCATCAGCCGCGACGACGCCGAAGACCCGAAGGTCAAGGTCGCGCTGCACTACGGCCCCGACGGCGCCGTCGACGGTTACGTCTCCTACAAGTTCGGCGGCTGGTCCAGCACGCCCTACTCGATGGAGGTGGTCGACCTGGTGGCAGCCACCCGGCCCGCGTACCTGGAACTGTGGCAATACCTGGGTGCCATCGACCTCGTCGAGCGCGTCTCCTGGCAGGAAGCGCCCGTCGACGATCCGCTGCCGTGGGCCCTTGAGGACCCCCGCTGCGTCGACGCGTCCGAAGCCCGGGACATGCTCTGGTTGCGGATCCTGGACGCCGGGAAGGCGCTGGAGGCACGCCGCTATCCCGCCGACGGCCGGCTGGTGCTGAAGGTGGCGGACCCGCTCGGCCTGACGGACGGGACGTTCGCCCTGGACGTGAACCGGGGAGTTGGCGTCGTTACGGACGCAGCCGGCGCCGGCGTCGACCTTGAACTGGATGTGTCGGCGCTGTCCTCGATCTACCTCGGAGGAGTGCATCCCGTCACCCTGGCGGCCTCAGGGCGTATCCAGGAGACGACGCCCGGCGCGGCCTTCCGCGCCGCCGGTATGTTCGCCGTCGAACGCCCGGCGCACTGTCTGACGCACTTCTAACCGTGCGTCCCGCCGCCGGCGGCTGCCGCGGGAAGGTATGCCGCTGGAAGGTATGCCACGGGAAAATACGCACCGGCGCCGCCGCGGACGTCGGTGCGCTTTGACCGGCGTTGACGTCTACGACTAGAATAAGCGGGCGTGTATTACGTGCGCGCAACCAAATCCACAACATCAGGATGACCCGGCGGATCGCCTCTGATTCACCGTGTTCTTTGCCCGTGTCGCCGACGCGGGCGGGACGGTTTGCCTGACCGACTAACTATCCACAACGGAGCCCCTACTACATGACCATCACCTCCACCGAGAAGCCCGGTACCCCCGTAGTCGCTATTAACGACATCGGTACCGCTGAGGACTTCCTCGCAGCTGTCGACGCGACCATCAAGTACTTCAACGACGGAGACCTCGTCGAAGGTACCGTCGTCAAGGTCGACCGCGACGAAGTTCTGCTCGACATCGGTTACAAGACCGAAGGTGTCATTCCCTCCCGTGAGCTTTCCATCAAGCACGACGTTGATCCCGGAGACGTCGTCTCCGTCGGCGATCAGGTCGAAGCCCTGGTGCTCACCAAGGAAGACAAAGAAGGCCGCCTGATCCTCTCCAAGAAGCGCGCTCAGTACGAGCGTGCCTGGGGCGACATCGAGAAGGTCAAGGAAGAAGACGGCGTCGTTACCGGTACCGTCATCGAGGTCGTCAAGGGTGGTCTTATCCTCGACATCGGCCTGCGCGGCTTCCTGCCCGCATCCCTCGTCGAGATGCGCCGTGTGCGCGACCTGGCTCCGTACATCGGTCAGCAGATCGAAGCCAAGATCATCGAGCTGGACAAGAACCGCAACAACGTTGTGCTGTCCCGCCGTGCCTGGCTCGAGCAGACCCAGTCCGAGGTCCGCTCCACGTTCCTCAACAAGCTGGAAAAGGGCCAGGTCCGTCCCGGCGTCGTTTCCTCCATCGTCAACTTCGGTGCCTTCGTGGACCTGGGCGGCGTAGACGGTCTGGTTCACGTTTCCGAGCTGTCCTGGAAGCACATCGACCACCCGTCCGAGGTTGTCGAAGTTGGCCAGGAAGTCACCGTCGAGGTTCTCGAGGTCGATCTGGACCGTGAGCGCGTTTCCCTGTCGCTCAAGGCTACGCAGGAAGATCCGTGGCAGACCTTCGCCCGCACCCACGCCCTCGGCCAGGTTGTTCCGGGTAAGGTCACCAAGCTGGTTCCGTTCGGCGCATTCGTTCGCGTTGAAGACGGCATCGAAGGCCTGGTCCACATCTCCGAGCTCGCAGTCCGCCACGTTGAGCTGGCCGAGCAGGTTGTCTCCGTTGGCGACGAGCTGTTCGTCAAGGTCATCGACATCGACCTGGAACGCCGCCGCATCTCGCTGTCCCTCAAGCAGGCCAACGAGGGCGTCGACGCCGAGTCCACCGAATTCGACCCGGCACTCTACGGCATGGCCGCCGAGTACGACGAAGAGGGCAACTACAAGTACCCGGAGGGCTTCGATCCGGAGTCCAACGAGTGGCTTGAAGGCTACGAGACGCAGCGCGCCGCCTGGGAGCAGCAGTACGCTGACGCCCAGACCCGCTGGGAAGCCCACAAGAAGCAGGTTGCCCAGCACGCTGCCGATGACGCTACCGCTGCCACGTCCGGCGATAGCGACTCCGGCACCACCAGCTACTCCTCGGAGCCGGCCACCGCCGACGCCGGTGCGGGCACGCTCGCCTCTGACGAGGCCCTTGCCGCTCTGCGCGAAAAGCTGACCGGCAACTAATTGCCGACCGCCCGGGTTGCTCCGGGCAGACTCAGGCGGGTCCCTGCCACGTGCAGGGGCCCGCTTTGGGTTTAAGCAGCGGGTTCCTGCGGGGCCTCAGGCCTGGGGACATGCCCGGTCCAGGGCCCGGGGTCTGGACATAGTACGAATATGTCCACTGGCCCGGGCGGGCGCGGAGCATGTTCGTAGTATCTGGCGGAGTGAGTGGCGCGGCTGTTCAGGGCGCGGAGCCGATTATCCGGTCCGTGACTGCGTCGGGGCCGCCGTTGAAGTACTCGTCGAGAATCTGCTGGAACACCTGCTCATCGGGTGCCGCACGCAGGAACAGGGTCGACGACGACTGCAGCTTCCGTGCATCGATGCTGCCGAAAATCTGCTCCGCGCTTCGTCCGTCCACGGCGAGGACTGCCCGGGCGCATTCCAGCAGGCGGGCGCCCAGCACCGGGTGGTGAAGATACTCCCTCGCCTCGTCCAAGCTCGAGATCGCATATTTCCGGGAGGTGGGGCTCATTCCGAGGCCGGCGATCTGCGGGAAGACGAACCACATCCAATGGCTCCTCTTTGACCCGCTCCGGAGCTCCGAGAGCGCATGGTGATAAGTGCCCGCCGAGTCCTGGGCTTCCGCGAAACGGGACAGCTCAAAGGGGTCGTCCTCCATGTCACACCTCTCTTGTACATATCGATCAGTCTCCACAAGCCTTCATCCAACCACTGTTCCTGTCCGTAGGGACAGGCCGGAATCGGCTGCGGGGCAGGGATGGACAGCCCCCGCGGATGCCGCCACGGGATATCTGCGGGAGGGGTAGTGAAGCTTGCCATCGCGGCTGACGGAGTTCACACTTTGTAGGTCACAGAGGCACGCTGCGCGACGCGCCCACGAGGTATCAGGCATCGCACCTACGAAGGGACTATTCATGGCCGGAACTTCTAAAGGGACCGGGCATCTCGACGCCCGTCCGTCGGTCAGTCCCCTGCCGCGGGGCATCGGTGCGGTCACCCTGTTCGTGGAAGATCTGGCCGCCAGCAAGCGCTTCTATCAGGACGTCTTTGGCCTCCCGGTGGCCTTCGAGGACGACGCCTCCGCCGTGTTCCAGTTCGACAACACCATGATCAACCTGTTGAAGACGGAGGAAGCGCCGGAGCTGATCCAGCCCGCGCCGGTCGCTCCGCCGGAGGCCGGCGCCCGCATGCAGTTCACCCTCCAGGTGGACGACGTCGACGCCACCTGCGCCGAGCTGGCCAGTCGCGGAGTGGAGCTGCTGAACGGCCCCATGGATCGTCCCTGGGGGATCCGCACCGCTAGCTTCCGCGACCCGGGGGGACATATCTGGGAGATCGCGCACTAGCTCCGGTAACCGTCGCCGGTGGCTGCGTGCGCTCTCTAGGGGTCTGCGCTGGGAGGACATGTCCAGTCCTGGGCCTGACGGGCGGGCATAGTGGCATGATGCCCATTGTTCGGCCGTGGCGTCGGGCATGTCCGGCGGATCCGGGCGGCTCGGAAGTAGTCGCGTGCCACGAAGCCGCTCGGGGGAAGGACATGTCCAGTCCTGGGCCTGACGGGCGGGCATAGTGGCATCATGCCCATTCTTCGGCCGTGGCGTGGGGCATGTCCGCCGGATCCGGGCGGCCCGGGTGTCCGGGGGGTCTGCGCGGGGTGAGGACATGTCCAGTCCTGGGCCTGACGGGCGGGCATAGTGGCATGATGCCCGTTCTTCGGCCGAGGCGTGGGGCATGTCCGTAGGATCCGGGGGGCCCGGAAGTAGTCGAATGCCACGAAGCCGCGCGCAGTGCTAACTGAGATTCAGCCGTGCTTTGACTTGTTGGCCGCCGGCTGCGAGTTCGGCGCCGGCGGAACGCAGCAGGGCCTGCGCGGGACTGTTTCCGGCCGTTGTTTCCGCTTCCAGCAGCCTGGCGCCGGCGATCGATGCCTGGGCCGTGACCAGCCGCAGGGCCTCACGGCCGATGCCGCGCCCGCGGAAGCTTCGGCCCAGCCAGATCCCGGTCTCCAGCGCGACTCCGCGGTGCGCCGAGGGCCCGGTCCCGCCGTCCGGAACCCGACGCAGCCGGACTGAACCGGCCGGCTCGCCGTCCGCAGTGACCGCCCAGGTCTTCTGCCGCCCCGGGCCGTCGAGCCCGGCCGCGGCGGCGTGGTGGTAGGCACGGAACCAGCTGATCCGCTCCGTGTTCCATCCCTCGGCGGTCCCCAGCGGCGGGGTGACCTCGTCGGCGTCGGCGTCGTGCAGCGCTAACGACAGGAGCCGCTCCAGCACCGCGTCCGTGACGTCGAGCAGCGCCACGACGGGCACCGGCTCAGCTGATGGCGACATCGGACCACTCCGATTCTCCCGGGAGCAGTGCGGCGCTTCCGGCGGAGAGGGCCGCGACGCGGTCGGCCGCGTGCGCCAGCCCGGCCGGGTCGTCCGGCAGGGCCAGCCGGAGAACGGCCGTCTGCGCGTCGTAGCTGGCGCCGGCCATCACATATCCCGCCGCCCGCAGTTCGTTCTCCAGCCGCCCGGCGGACGCAAGTGGCACCGCCACGGAGCAGATCCGCAGCCGCTGCCGCCGGACGAGAGGCACCGCCTCCAGTGCGGCGGACACGGATTCGGAATAGGCCCGGACCAGGCCGCCGGACCCGAGCAGGGTGCCGCCGAAGTAGCGGACCACGACGGCGCCGATGTCGCTCAGGTCCGTCACGCCGGGGGCGGTTTCACGCTTTAACAGGGCCTCCAGCATCGGGGTCCCGGCCGTGCCGGATGGTTCGCCGTCGTCGTTGGAGCGCTGCACCCCGCGGTCCGGCCCGAGCACGAAGGCCGAGCAGTGGTGGCGGGCATCGTGGAATTCCTTGCGCAGCCCGCTGACCAAGGCGCGGGCACTTTCCTCGTCGGGGGTGCGTTGCAGCACTGTGATGAAGCGGGACCGTTTGATCTCCAACTCGTGGAGCAAACGGCCACCGGCGGCGACGCTGGTGTAGACAGCGGCTCTGCTTTCGGGAGAAACCGCGTCGTCAGGCACCGCTTCGGGGTATTGGTAGTAACGGCGTGAAATTGCGCGCTAAGGTTCGCTGCGTCGGTGTTCGCGCTGGTGGGTAGTGTGTAGCGTGTGCCGGTGGAGTTCCTGAGTAATGAGAAGGCCGCCGGGTTCGGGCGGTTCGTCGGAAAGCTGTCGCGGGCCGATCTGGAGCGGTTCTTTTACCTCGATGATGCCGATCGGGATCTGATAGCGAAGCGGCGTGGGATCACAGTCGGCTGGGGTTCGCGCTACAGCTTGGGACGGCCCGTTTTCTGGGGACGTTCCTTACGGATCCGCTGGATGTTCCGTGGAGCGCGGTTGATTACCTTGCTGCGCAGCTCGGCATTTTGGACCCTTCTGTGGTGAAGCGCTACACGGAGTGTGTCGAGACGGCAAACGCCCATGCCCGTCAGATCCGCGCCGTGTACGGGTACCGCGAGTACGCCGGGGCTGCGGCCGGGGAGTTGGCGGAGTTCTTGTTCTCGCGCGCCTGGACGCAGGGAGAGAGCCCGACCGTGTTGTTCGAGCACGCAACGGCATGGCTTCGCCGTGAGCGGGTACTGCTGCCGGGTGTGACGACGCTTGTCCGCGTGGTGCAGTTCTCTCGCGAGCAGGCTCAGGCACGGATGCATGGGCTGGTTGCAGCAGCGGCCGAGCGGACCGGGCCCGGGCTTCCTCCCGCGCTGCGGGGTCTGCTCGGCACGGACCAGGGTGAGCAGGTCTCGCGGCTGGAGTTGCTCCGGGCGGGCCCGACGCGGGTCTCGGGTCCGGAGCTGGAGAAGGCGTTGGACCGTCTCGCGGCGATCCGGGCGGTCGGGGCCGGGGCGGTTGACTTGTCGGTAGTGCCGGCGGTGCGGGTGCGGGTGCGGGCGTTGGCCCGGCACGGGCTGGGCGCGAAGGCACAGTCGTTGCGGCGGTTGGCCGAGCCGCGCCGTACGGCGACACTGGTGGCCACGATGGTGGCGTTGGAAGCTTCTGCGCTCGATGATGCGCTGGACCTGTTCGATCTGTTGATGGCCACGAAGGTGCTCGGGCCCTCGCGCCGTGCCGCGGCATGGGAACGGCTGGCGAAGATGCCGGAACTGGAGAGAGTCTCGCGTGTCTTGGCCCGGGTCGGACAGACGCTGCTGCGCGTGCTTGAGGAATCCGGGGAACAGGTCGATGTCGCCGCAGCATGGACGGCCCTGGAACAGGTCGCTGCCCGCGACCTGATCGCTGATGCGGTGGCGCAGGTCGGTGAGCTCGTCCCGGACGAGACCGGTGCTGAGGGTGCGATGCGTGAGCAGATGGCGCGCCGGTTCCGCACCGTGACACCGTTCCTGCGTCTGCTGGCCACGACGGTTCCGTGGGGTGCTACCCCCGGTGGGCAGCAGGTGCTGGGCGCCTTGGCGGGACTGGACGGGCTGCGGGGCCGGCGCAAGGTCCGGCGTGAGGAAATCGACGAGGCGCTGGTACCGCCAGCGTGGCATGCGGCGGTTTTCGGACGGGGCGAAGAAGTTGAAGTGGACCGGGATGCGTGGGTGGTGTGCGTGCTGGAGCAACTGCGCACGAATCTGCGCCGCCGTGACGTGTTCGCGATGACTTCGACCCGCTGGGGCGACCCACGCGCCCAACTGCTCGACGGCCCGGCATGGGATGCGGCACGTAAGCCGGCTTTGCGGTCGTTGAGTCTGGACGGCCCGGTGAGTGAGCATCTGGCGGCAAAAGCCGAGGTGCTCGATGCCGCCTGGCGGGGCCTGGCGGACGCAATCGGGCAGGCAGGTGCCGAGGCGGGCGTCCGCCTGGTCGAAGACGGCAACGGGAGGGTGAAACTCTCGGTGGCACCGCTGGGCGCCTTGGAGGTCCCCGCATCACTGACCCGGTTGCGGGCGCTGGTGGCGGACATGCAGCCCAGGGTGGATCTTCCTGAGATCCTCCTGGAGGTGCACTCCTGGACCGGGTTCCTTGACGCCTACACCCACATCTCCGGCGCCGGGGCCCGCATGGGAGAGCTGCCGGTCTCGATTGCCGCGGTGCTGATCGCCCAGGCCTGCAACGTCGGGCTCACCCCCGTCGTCGCTGAGGGGAACCCTGCGCTGACCCGGGACCGGTTGGGGCATGTGGAGGCGAACTACGTGCGCGCCGAAACGCACACGGCCGCGAACGCGGCGCTGATCCAGGCGCAGTCCGGTGTGCCGATTGCCGCGGCGTGGGGTGGCGGGCTGTTGGCTTCGGTGGACGGGCTGCGGTTCGTGGTCCCTGTGCGCACGATCAACGCGGCCCCGAACCCGAAGTACTTCGGCCACGGCCGAGGCCTGACATGGTTCAACGCGGTCAACGACCAGCTCGCCGGCATCGGTGCCGTCGTCGTGCCTGGCACCGTGCGCGATTCACTCTACGTGCTGGACACGATACTGAACCTGGACGGCGGTCCCCGGCCGGAAATGGTCACCTCTGACACCGCGTCCTACTCCGACATGGTCTTCGGGATCTTCACCCTGCTCGGCTACCGATTCTCACCCCGGATCGCGGACCTGTCCGACCAACGGCTATGGCGCATCACGCTCCCCGGCCAGGGGCCGGGCGACTACGGGGCGATCAATGACGTCGCGCGGCACAAGATCAACCTGGACAAGATCTCCAGACACTGGGATGACATGACCCGCGTGGCAGCATCGTTGGCGACCGGGACGGTGCGCGCCTACGACGTGCTGCGGATGCTCACCCGGGACAATGGGTCCCCGTCCCAGCTGGGCACCGCGATTGTGGAGTACGGGCGCATAGCCAAGACCCTGCACCTGCTGGCCCTGGTCGACCCGACGGACGAGACCTACCGGCGTTCGATCAACACACAGCTGACCGTCCAGGAGTCCCGGCACCGCCTGGCCCGTGCGATCTTCCACGGCCGGCGCGGGCAGATCCACCAACGCTACCGCGAGGGGCAGGAAGACCAGCTCGGCGCGCTTGGCCTGGTTCTGAACGCCGTCGTGCTGTGGAACACCAGGTACACCGACGCCTCAGTCAAGGCACTACGCGAAGCCGGAGAGGAGATCTCCGACGCTGACATCGCGAGAGTGTCACCTCTGGCCGATGCCCATATCAACATGCTCGGCCGCTACGCTTTCACCACGCTCCCGCTCGACGGGCTGCGCCCGTTGCGAGAACCATTCTCGCCCGAGGCATGACCCACCCTCGTCTCCTTGGGGTAGGACCCAAGTACGCCTGAAACCTGCCACACCTGTGGTTTATCGGTCGGTTTCGGATGGTTTCGTGTAGCGGCGGGTGGTCTCCAGCCGGGCGTGGCCCATGAGTTCGGCGACGAGCACGATGTCGTGGCCCTCGCGCACGAGGGTAGTGCCGCTAAAGGCCGGTGTCCAGGCTCGTGGTTCCAGCGCTCGTGCGCAGTCTGGCACAATATTCGGCTCTTCAGAATTGAGAGTGTATTCAGCGTTGCCGCGTGAGGAGTCCGGGGCGGGAGGTTGTTTCGGCTGAGGTGAGGGCCTTGGGAGAGAATC
>NZ_JBEPNK010000022.1:0-66877 GCF_040546245.1 Arthrobacter sp. UYEF3 | reverse complement strand
ACGCCCCGCCGGAAACAACCAGCGGGGCGTTTTCGTGCCCGGCCCGTCGTCACAGAAACCGACGGCGCCACAGTCAAACACTGCGACGCCTAACAGTTTGGCCTCAAGCATGGCTTGGGTTGCCTGGTCCCCCAACAGATTCCTGGCGATATGGTCGCTGTCGGCCAGCATGAGCGCAAACACAATGAACGATGCACAGATGACGAGCGCTACCCCCGCCCCTATCCGGCGGGAAATATAGAGAACCACTAGCACTCCTTGATTCGACGGTGGAGCAACGGGACGGCCCTGTTCCTGTTACTTGGCCGGCTCGTAGTTGTAGATGGACGGAACCGGCTGCCCGTTCTGCACCTGGACTTTTACTTCCTTGGAGCTGTAGTACGGCTGATCGATCCGGTACCACGGGGCAAACCAGGCGTTGTCCACCAGGTACTTGTTAATGTCCTGGTTCTTCTTTGCAGCTTCATCACCGCGGCTGGCCAGGATGGAGGCCAGCAACGTTTTAGACGCATCGGTGCTGGACTTGAAAATGTTCCAGGGCGCGGCCTCCGTCACCGAAACGGAGATGCTGCTCCAGGCCACCACCGGCTGTGCAAAGGCCGTGAACGCAGCTGAATACTTGCCCGACTGCTGTTCAGCCTGGTACTGGGCGGAAGGGATATCGACCCACTTGACGGTGATCCCAACCTTCGCGAGCTGGTCATGGATGGCCGGGGCCAGTGCCGGGTCCATGTCCGAGGAAGTGGTCATCGTCAAGGTAAAGCCGTTTTCCAGCCCCGCGGTCTTCAGCAGCGACTTGGCCTTCTCCGTGTCGTACGCGTAGGCGCCGTCGAGGTCCTTGACGTAGGCCTCTGACGCTGGTGAGAAGATCTGGCCCGTGACGGTGCCCATGCCTTGGCCAACGCTTTTCAGAAGTGCATTCTTGTCGACGGCGTAGTTGATGGCCTGGCGCACCTCAACTTTGCCCAGCTCGGGGGTCAGCTGGCCGGCGCGGTCGAACAGGGAAAGCCCCTGCCAGTCGCCCGGCACGGTCTGCACGTCAACGCCTGCTCCCTTGGCGGCCTGGACCGTTTTGGGGGTGGCTATCATGCCGTCAATCTGTCCTGATCGGAGAGCATTGAGCCGGGCGTTCTCATCCTTCATCGGTTTGATGATGATCTTGTCGAACTTTTGCAGTGATTTGTCCCAGTAGTTGGGATTCTTCGTGAACGTGTACTGGGACCCGGGAGTGGTCGCGGACCGGTCCAGTGCATACGGCCCAGAACCTATGGGCTGGGTCTTGACGGTGGGGCTATCAAAATTGGCCGGGGATTGGATGTATCCTCCTGGGCCGCCAAGGGCATAGATGAGGGCCGGGTCCGGCTTGGAAAGCACCAGTTTGACTGTTTTTGCATCGACGACGGCGACGGTTGCGACGGCGGTGAGGGCTGCAACCAACGGGCCGCTGGAGTTCTTGAAACGCTCCAGGTTGCCTTTCACGGCGTCCGCGGTCAGCTTGGTTCCATCTGTGAAGGTAACGTCGTCCCGAAGGGTAAAGGTGATTGTCTTCTGGTCCGCGCTGGTCTCCCACTTCGTGGCCAACATGGGCTGGATCTTGCCGGCCGCGTCACGCCGGATCAGTGTGTCGAACACCGGCTGGAAGTACTGGACAAACTGCGCTTCGCGGGACTGTGCAGGATCAAGTGACTGGGGTTCGACGCCCGATCCCAAGGTCAAGGTCATATGCGTCTTGGTTGTCGCTGGGGCCGCCTGGTTGCTGGGACCAGTCCCGCAGCCACCCAAGAAGAGCGCGCCGGCTGTGGCAAGTGCCAGAGTGTGGATCGCGCGGTTCTGCCTACTCATGAAAACTCCTTCGTTAACAAGCTTCGATGGCCGTCCAGACCCCTGCAAGACTGGAGGGGTGTATATGCAATTGCAACAACCTCTGCATGAAGTTTCCCTGTCTTTGCAGAGAATTGCAAGATTTTGCTATGATTTTAATCATATAGTTCGAAGGAGGCGTACATTGCTCAACAAACTGGAGTGCATCATCCTGGGTCATCTGGTGCGGAAGCCCATGGCTGGTTACGATCTGCATAAGTGGTTGACTCAGGAGGGCCCCTTTTTTGGCTACAGCCCCCAGCCATCACAGATCTACCGCCAGCTCACCAAATGCTTGGACAAGGGCTGGGTTGAGCTCAGTATCGATCAGCGCAGCACCGGTCCGGATGCAAAGGTGTACAGCCTAACGGCTCCGGGGCTTGCCGCCTTCCGGGAGTGGGCGGAGTCGCCCCACGAACCCACGATTCGCCCCTTGGACGCAGATTTTCAGATGCGGTTTCTCCTGACCGGGATACTTGGCCCTGATATCGCTCTGAGACTGTTGACCTCGGAACTGGACTTCCGTCGCGGACAGCAGCGTGAGAAAGCCTACTCTGACGACATTGACCCGTCCGAGGCCGCCATCGACGTCGACGTCGTATGGCACCAGGAGCTCATCCGCCTGGGCCGGGAGCGGTCATACCTCCTGGGCACCACCTATCTCACCTGGCTCGAAATGGCGCATGCCCGGCTCAGTGAACAGCTTGAAGAATTCTCACGGCCCGCCAAAGACCCGGGCCTGGCCCAGGATGAAGTAGGGACCGCACAGTGAAGATCCTTTATGTCGACGTCGACAGCCTGCGGCCAGACCACACCGGTCCCTACGGCTATCAGCGTCACATCACCCCGCATCTGGACGCTTTTGCCGACGGCGCTGCCCGTTTCGACAGCTACTATGCTTCGGATTCCCCCTGCATGCCCTCGCGGACGGCGCTCACTTCCGGACAATTCGGAATAACCAATGGGGTAATTGGCCACCATGGGGAGGCCGCACGCTTCCGGGCCGATGCTGGCCACGGCCTGGTCCCGGGGCGACCACTGCTGGGGCAGCATCTGGGGGCCCACGGCTACCTGACGGCCGCCGTTTCCTCGTTCGCCGAAAGGCACCGTGCCTGGTACTTCCTCGGGAACTTCCGCGAGAGCATCCGGGCCACGCCGGAGGTGGGGGACGAGCCTGCTGACATCATCACCGACCGCGCCCTCGACTGGATCGGCCAGCACCAGGACACCGACGACTGGTACCTGCACCTCACGTACTGGGATCCACACATGGATTACCTCCAGTCTGAGGAATGGACGCGGAAAGCCGCGGCTTCGGGTCCGGCACCCGAATGGCCGGACCAGGCAGCGATCGACGGACATGCGGAAATCTATGGCCCGCGCTCTGCGCTTGATCTGATGTATTCCGACGGGCTCTTTCAGAGGCGCGTTCCGCATAATTTCCCGCAGCAGATCCGCACCCGCTCCGACTACGAAGCACTCATCAATGGATATGACGGCGCTATCCACTATTGGGACAGCGAGTTCGGCCGGTTGATCCAGGGACTGGACCGGATGGGGCTGGCTGACGAGGTCGCCATAGTCGTGAGTGCCGATCATGGTGAGTCCTTTGGTGAGCAGGGGTCCTATGCAGAACACGGACTCGCCAGTGAACCGACCCACCACCTTCCCCTGTTGATGCGGTGGCCCGGGCTAACGGACCAGGCAGCTCAGGCTCCAACCTCAGACGCGCTCCTCTACAACATCGACTACGCACCGACGATCTGCGACCTCTTGGGGCTTCCCATCCCCGAAAAGTGGCAGGGTGAATCCTTTGCCGACGTGATCCGCGGCCGCGATATTGCCTCACGTGAGTACCTGGTACTGGGTCACGGGGCCCACACCTACCAGCGTTCGGTCCGCACTCGGGACCATCTGTACATTCGCACCTACCACCCGGGCGCCTTCCGCGCCGAGTGGGAATCCTTGTTCCACGTCACCGAGGATCCTTTCCTCACACGCAACGTCATCGACGATGATCCAGCTCTGGCGGACCAGATGCGTTCGCGCCTGGCTCAGTGGTGGAACACTTATGCCGGACGGCCCGGATGCCTGCCCGACCCCATGCAGACCACACTGCAAGACGGGCCGGCCCTGTACAACGATCCTGATCTATACATGGAACATCTGCGGCGCACTGGTCGCGCTCATCTTGCCGACGACCTCTACTCGCGACTCCACTCGCAAACCGGGGCCGTGGCCGTCTCCTGGCAGGCTCCCGTAGATCCCAGCAATTCCGGCGGCATCGGTCCAACCAGCAGCCGGGTATTCAGCCCCACAGGTACCGAGCTGTTCTGGGCGGGACGAACTCGCTGATCAACTGAAAATGTGACCGCACCACCCAGCGCTCAGGTACATTTCAGGCCGGCCGGAGAACCTCGGTCGCCCCGGAACTTAGCGCCCGGCTCTCAAAGCTGCCACGCTGGCTTGTTTTCGTAGGTGTAGCGGTAGTAATCGGCCAGAGCCAAACCCGAGGCGGCGGCTTCATCAATGTCGACCCAGGTTCGGGGGTGCAGCTGGAGGATGGAGCCCGGGCATATGGTTGAGATGGGCTCCCCGCCAGTCGTGGAATAGCTTCGGCCTTCTGCTTCCCGGTTGCCACCAGGATTATGCTGCGGGATTCCATGATGGTCCTGATACCTGAGTGATGACGTGATGCGGGACGTCTCCCTCGTGTTTGAAAAAGCGGCCTTGTCCGATCGTGTTCTTGGAAGCAGGGTCTTGACTCGGGTCCGTGATCCGAGCGAACAGCCTGGTTCGTTGAAGCCGATGTGCCCGTTTGTTCCGACTCCAAGTATTTGGATGCCAATGCCGCCTGCCTGAATCGCCTGCTCATGGTCTGAGGCCTCGAGGTCCGGGGCAGGAGCAGTTCCGTCAGGCTCCAGCACGTTTGCCGCCGCTATGTTGAGCCGGTCCGTGACATCACGGCGGATCACCTGCTTGTAAGTTTCCGGATGCCACTCGGGAAGACCTATGTATTCGTCGAGCACGAACGCTCTGGCGTCGCAAACGAAAGCTGACGTTGCGGTTCCTGCGTGCCAGCTCATCGTAGGTGGTCCCGGGATAAGAACCTGTGGCCAGTTCCAGGACGGCGGCCGGCTTCCGGCGGACTACATCCTCGATGTTGTCCGCTGCGAGCTTACCAACGGCATCGTGGTCTTGGCAGATCACAATTTACATGCTTCCCTCCTGGGATTTTGGTTACTTTTCTGAATGAAGACGATGAGACTGCCCGTTGGGCCAACGCATCGCCCGGGGCAGAGCACGGCTAGGATAAATTAGCCGCGCCGACTGATCCCGCTGCAGAACCGGGCGGCAAAAGTCGCACCCTGCCGGCCATCTTGAGGGCGTCCATGAAGGGCGAGACCAATGAGCGTTCCGCGAGTTTTCCCTTGATTCCTTCCAGTAAGGGACGGCCGAGAGCGCTCAGTCCCCCGCCGATAATGATCGATCCAGGATCAAAAGTTAGGCCAAAGATTTGAATCGCGGTGGCCACACCATCAAAAAAGCGTTGTTGGATTTCTATCGCCGTTGAGTTTCCGGCCGTTGCCTCTCGAAAGAGCGCTGCGGCGGGATATTCAGCCTTCGTCGGCCAAAGTCGGGCCAGGGCTGATCCGGAGGCGACAAGTTCCAAGCATCCGGATTGTCCGCACTTGCAGCGCGGGCCCTCAGGATCGATGGGTATGTGACCAATTTCCCCAGCGGCCCCGGAATGCCCAGGCCAAATACGGTTGTTGTGGACAACACCGGCGGCAAGCCCGGTGCCCAGATTCAGGTACGCGGTTGTTGCCCCAGCTGAGCCAAACAGTTGAGCCGCTCCAAGGGCTGCTGCATTGACATCGTTTTCGACTCGGCAATCCACTCCGAGCTGTCGACGTACGGTACGGGCAAGGTCCAGTCTGCGGATGGCCAGATTCGCAGAGTGGGTTACGACGCCTGCCTCGGTGTCGACGGTGCCGGGGATGCCGATTCCAACGGACTCCAGAGACTGAGTGGGTACGCCCACAGTCAAACGCAATTCGTCCAGAAGAGTGAAGACTGTGTTCAGGACCTCGGCGTTGCCTTGACCGGTCCGGCGACGGTGCCGCCCCAGGATGTTGTTGTCAACATCCACTGCCACTGCTTCTGTCTTTGTGCCTCCGATATCAAGTCCGACTTTGATCCGTGAAGTGGTGAGTTTCCTGTCCGTGACGAGTGCCTGAACTTTGTTTGCTGATGTCATTGGTTGTTCGACTCACATTAGATGGGCCCGAGGAGGCCCGGTTTTGGCTGGATCGGTTCAGGTGGCGCTGCCGTGGGATGTAAGGACGGGAAACGAATCATACGACTAGCTGTGTTGTCTATCACACCACTATGTGTTTTGATTATACCGCACCGCCTACAAGACAGGCTTTATGGACAGTAGAATATAAACTTTGTATCATAGTCAGCCGCGCCCAAAGCGGGGCCAAGGAGATGGACATGCACAAATTACTGCGTGGAGCGGGTTTGCTACTGGCCGCTGCGTTGGCCGCGGCCCAGCTCGCCGGAGCCGGCGCGGCCGTTGCATCCCCGGGGAGCCCGCAAACGTACTACGTGGACTGTTCGGCCTTGCCGGCCGGCGCGGGAACCCAGGCGTCGCCTTGGAATTCTCTCATTCAGGTCAATGGCTTCACCTTCGGCCCTGGAGACAGTCTGCTGTTTAAGAAGGGCACCACCTGCATCGGCTCGCTGAGCACTTCCGGCTCCGGAAGCGCGGCCGCGCCCTTCACCATCGGCGCCTACGGCACGGCCAGCGGGCGGGCGGTACTGGATGGGAACGGGGCCTCGAAAGTTGTATACCTGTTCAATCAACAGTACGTGACCCTGCAGGACCTTGAAATCGTTAATGCCGCGAATCCGGGAACGAACCGCCGCGGCATCGATGTTGAGCTTCAGGACTTCGGGGTCGGCAACGGCTATACCATCCGGAACGTCTACCTCCATGACGTGTGGGGCGATGACACGAAGGGGCCAGCCGGCTCTCAGGGCATAGCATTTCGCGTTACTGGGCAGACCACACCGACCACGTACAACGACGTCAAACTCATCAACAACCAGCTGGCGGACATTGACCGTCAGGCCGTGGTGATGCGGCTGAGCTCGTGGAACTGCCGGGTTGAGCTGGCCTGCACGAGCACCCCCAACTGGTTGCCAGCCACAGCGGTGAGGGTGGCGGGTAACACCCTGACGAATATTGGCGGGGACGGAATTGTCCTCAACACCACCCGGGATGCGGTCGCTGAAAATAACGTGATCAAGGGCTTCAACGTTCGCTCAACCGCGTATAACGCGGGATTGTGGAGCTTTAACAGCGACGGCTTCTTGGCCCAGTTCAATGACGTGTCCGGCGGTATCGGCCACCTAGACGGCATGGCCTACGACAGCGACGGCGGCAACGTTAAGGCGACTTTCCAGTACAACTTCAGCCACGATAACCAGGGCGGGTTTTTCCTGTTTTGCCCCTATGGCACCAACGTCAACAGCGGCACGATTGTCCGCTACAACGTCAGCCAAAACGATCAGTACCGTGGCATCGAAAACTGCAGCGGGCAGGTAACAGGCGCTCAGGTGTACAACAACACCATCTACATCGGAAACGGTGTCAGCCAAGTCGTCGTGAACGAAAACGTCAACGCTACCCGCGACGTCAAGATGTGGAACAACATCATCTACAAGGGCGGCACCGGGGCCGCTTCTTTCAACCTGGCCGCAAGCACCGGATACGCCTTCCAGAACAACACCATGTCGTCATGGATCACAAGCAAGCCCGCCAACCCCGGAGGCACCACAGCCAACCCGCTCATGTGCAACCCCGGAACGGTGGCCAGCCAGGGCACGGCCACGGGTTACAACCTGCAGCCATCCTCGCCTGCGAGACACGCGGGTGCAACTCTCGTAAACAACGGCGGCCGCGACTACTTCGGGACTGCGGTTTCGACCCCGCCCAACATCGGTGCAAGTGAAACAGCCACCTGCTGACCACGGCCGGCTGACGGGGGCAGTTCGCCTCCGTCAGCCGGATGTCGGATCTGCCCCTGATCCGCTGAAAGCGACCAAGCCAATGAGAGACAAATGCCAGCAGAAGATCAACAATGGCCAGCTATCAAAAGCTGCTGTTCGCCGTCGCGCAGCATCCTTGAACGTCCGCAGCAACATCTTAGCGAGGCAGCCGATGTTGCTATCAGACACGAAGACATAGCCATAGGCTCCGGGAGCTTCAGGATGGGTGACGCCTTCAACGAAGGTTATCCTAACGACGGCGAAGTGCCGGTCCATGAGGTAAGACTCGACGCATTCCGAATTGACACCATCGCGGTCACCAATGCCATGTTCGACCGCTTCGTCAACGAAACCGGGTACCGCACCGCAGCCGAACTTTATGGCTCCTCGGCCGTCTTTCACCTCGCTGTGGCCGCGATGCCTGCTGACATTCTGGGTTCGGCTTCGGGCACTCCTTGGTGGCTAAACGTTCGGGGCGCAGACTGGGCACACCCCGCAGGCGGGAATTCACACTGGAGCGATGTCCCCGACCATCCCGTCGTGCAGGTCTCCCACAATGACGCCCTGGCCTACTGTCGGTGGGCCGGCCGCAGGCTCCCGACAGAAGCTCAGTGGGAATGCGCAGCCCGGGGTGGACTCGAGCAGAACCGCTACGCCTGGGGCAATGACCTGCACCCCGCAGACGGCTCCCACATGTGCAACATATGGCAAGGGAGTTTTCCGCTGGAAAATACTCAAGACGATGGCTTCCTCACCACAGCTCCTGTCAAAAGTTTCCTGCCAAACAGCTACGGACTCTACGAGATGAGCGGAAACGTGTGGGAGTGGTGCGGTGACTGGTTCCTGCCGAAGTACTACCGCAACTCCCCCTCGGATAACCCACAGGGCCCTACTATTGGCCGCGGACGAGTGATGAGGGGAGGCTCCTACCTCTGCCACGACTCGTACTGCAACAGATACCGTGTGGCGGCCCGAAGCTCGAACACACCAGAGTCATCCAGCGGCAACTGCGGCTTTCGAACCGTCGCTATGACGAGCTCGCCATAATAGCAACTGCCCTCGCCGCTATCTGGACCGCACTGAGGCATCGGAAGAAACCAGATGCTCCGGCCTCCTCGAGGCGGTGCCTCACTAGTGCCGTATGCGATGCCGTTTCATCGGTGCTGCTTGCGGGCCCCCGGTACATCTCCCGACCGGTTTGAACCCGGCACGGGGCAATCCCGCTGACCACCCAAGACTCCTAAGGATCCACGATGACAAGCACCATCAACCGTCCCAGACTGGGGCATACGGCGGTCACGAGCACACGACTGGCGGACGGGCGCGAGCTGCATTATTTTGATGCCGGTGACCGGCCCGCGTCCGGCAGATTGACGGTGGACCAGAGGGCTTTACCTGCACGAAGTGAATCCGGAGAGATCCGCTATGACGCGCTTACCGGTGAGTGGGTTGCAGTGGCTGCGCACAGGCAAAACCGAACCCATCTGCCGCCGGCCGATGAATGCCCCCTGTGTCCAAGCACCCAGATCAAAGCCTCGGAAATCCCGGCGACGAACTATGAAGTGGCTGTCTTCGAGAACAGGTTCCCGTCGCTTGGACCCGCCCCCTACGCTGCTCCCGACTCCCCTGCCTGGGGAACCCGTGAAATTGCCGGAGGCCGCTGCGAAGTCGTCGCGTTCACCCCGGACCATGATGGGACGTTCGCGGCCCTTGGCACTCGCCGAGTCCGGACCGTGATCGACGCGTGGGCCCACCGTACGGAAGCGTTGAGCGCCCTGCCGGGCGTCGCGCAAGTCTTCTGCTTCGAAAACCGCGGACAGGATATCGGAGTGACGCTGCACCACCCCCACGGCCAGATTTACGCCTACCCCTACATCACGCCTAAGGCCGTAGCCATGGCCGCCGCGGCCGGCCGGTTCCGCGAGGAGAACAACAAAAAGCAGTCCCTGACCGCACACATCCTGGGCAAGGAACGCGCGGATGGTTCTCGGATGGTACTGGAAGGCGAATTCTTCAGCGCCTATGTCCCTTTCGCAGCGCGGTGGCCCCTAGAAATACACCTCGTTCCTCACCGCCAGATCCCGGATCTGGCCGCGCTCGACAGTGCGGAACGGGACGAACTCGCCGTCCTGTATCCGGACCTTCTAGGACGCCTGGATAGTCTCTATGCCTCCCCCACGCCGTACATCAGCGCTTGGCACCAGGCGCCGCTGGATCCTTCCATGCGAAGAGACGGGCACCTGCACCTCCAGATCACCTCGCCCCGCCGGGCTGCAGACAAACTCAAGTACCTGGCCGGTTCAGAAGCCGCGATGGGGGCCTTCATCAACGACACCACGCCCGAACACGTCGCCGGGCTGCTCCGAGACGCCCCCGCCCATATTTCTGCTGGCTAGTATCCGCAGCAGCGACAGGGCCCATTACCGGGCCCGGAAACAGGATCATCATGACCTCGGAAAGTACCGAAACAGTGAGTGGCGTGGCCCTCACCAGAGCTTTTCATGACCGCTTCGGCGTCGGCCCGGACGGGCTATGGCGCGCACCCGGCCGGGTCAATCTCATCGGCGAGCACACCGACTACAACGAAGGCCTCGTCCTGCCGTTCGCAATCGACCGCGCCACCACCGTAGCAGTTAGGCTCAGGACCGACCGTACGGTCCGCTTGGCCTCCGCCTTCGGCGCCGCGGACCCCGTAGAGTTCGATCTTGACACCTTCAACCCGGACTCAGCCACGGGATGGTCTGCGTATCCGGCCGGCGTCGCTTGGGAACTGAGGCAGGCGGGGGTGTCCCTGCCCGGGTTCGACCTGTATGTGTCCTCGGATGTACCGGTAGGGGCAGGACTATCCTCATCGGCGGCCCTGGAATGCGCCGTCGCCCTGGCTCTTTCGGATCTCTGTGGGGCCGGACTCGCACACGCTCAGCTTGCCGAAGTCGGACGGCGGGCAGAGAACAACGTCGTAGGCGCCCCGACCGGCATCATGGACCAATACGCGTCCATGCTGGGGGCCGCAGACTCTGCCGTCTTCGTGGACTGCCGTGACGGAAGCTCCCGGCACATACCTCTGGATCTGAATAATGCCGGACTTGTCTGTCTGGTGATCGACACAAAGGTCTCCCACGCCCACGCAGACGGCGGCTACGCCTCCCGCCGGAACTCCTGCGTCCGCGCGGCGGCGAACCTGGGGGTGAAAGCGCTTCGGGATCTGACGGTCATAGACCTCCCCCGGGCCGAGCGAACTCTCGATGAGGAAGCGTTCCGCCGCGTTCGCCACATCGTCACCGAAAACCAACGCGTGGTCCGGACCGCGGAACTTCTGGTCAGTGAGGGCCCTTATGCCATCGGGGAAATATTGAACGCCAGCCACCACTCGATGCGAGACGACTTCGAAATATCATGCCCGGAACTGGACCTGGCGGTCGAAGCTGCCCGGGCCAACGGTGCCCTGGGGTCCCGAATGACCGGCGGCGGCTTCGGCGGTTCTGCAATTGCGTTTGTCCCGGCCACTGATGCGGAGAAGGTCGGGTACTCCGTAGAGACGGCCTTCGCCGCCCGTGGATACCAGAGGCCTGACGTCTTCGCAGTCCTTCCCTCAGACGGAGCAAAACAACAGAGCTGACCCAGTGCGGGTGCCGGAGCGGCCGGTGAGGGCACCCACCTCGTGGGCGGGACTCCGTGTTGGGCAATCACCCCGCGCTTGCCGGGCAAAGCCGGCATCACTCCGAGCCAAGGTCATAAGCCAGCCACATCCTGCTCTAGCAGGGTTGTTTTTTGTGAGCGGCCGATCACTGGAGCCTCACGTCGGGGAACCAGCCTGCTGGTGCGCGCATTGGTTCCAGGTGCGCCGGGTCGCGGTGTCCGGTTTTGTCGCAGTTGTAGAAGGGACCGTGGGAGTCCAGAAGGACGCGCATGTGATGGTCTGCGTGGTCACGCCACCAGACGCTCATGCCGGTGGCGCCGTCGAGGCGGAGGTGTTCCCATGCCCGCCAGAGGGCCTCCACACGCGACACTGCTTCGGGGTGGAAGTACCACTCCATGCACCACTTGGCGCTCCTGTCATCGACGTCGCGGACGTAGGTGGGCAGCAGCTGTTCGTGCAGGAATCTTCGGCCGAGCCGAACACCAGCTGCGGCGCCTCTGCCGGCCCGGCTGCAGGGGCTTCATGCGCGTGGCTATCGTCGGTGTCGGGGTCTGCGAACAGGCCGATTTCCTCCGCCATCTTCTCTCCTACTTGCTGACCCAGGGATTGACCGTCGCGGTTTCGCCCGCGGGTACCGGCACTGCGTCGTCGTCCCGGCGGGGGCAATTGGCCTTGATGGATGCTTCCACGGCTTCCTTGTGTAGGCCGGTGTACCAGGGCAGCGTTCGGACGAGCGTGGCCGGTGCGCCGGAGGCGAGGACGACGGCGCGGCCGAGGTCCAGTTCCGCGAGGTTGGAGACATCGAAGATCCGTTCCTTGCCCTCCTGGCGGGAGCGGCTGCGCCCGGACTTGCCGGAAGAGACGGAGACGTTGGTGTAGCTGTAGTCCCCGATCAGGTCTGAGCGTGCCCGGAGGAAGCCGTCTTCGGCCACTCCCCCGCCGTAGACCTTGATGTTCGCGGCGGACCAGATTTTCCGCATGGTCGCCTCGCCCCACAGTTCCACGCCCTGGGACCAGGACTGCAGGATCGCCATCACGATCAGGCCCTTGGACCCGTAGTGGCTGAACTGATCCGGCAGGGACGCCCAGCGGACCCACGTTGGCCAGCTCGTCCAGGGCAAACAAGGCGGGCAGGTCCAGCCGGCCGCCTTGGCGCTCGGCGCGTTCCTCCATGGCCTCGGCGATAGCCACGGTCAGGGCTGTGGTCAGGGGCGCGGCCGAGCCGGCGCCTTCCTTGGACAGGATGTAGATCGTCTCCCGGGAGCGGGCAAAATCTTTGGGGTTGAACTGCGGGCGGGAGTCCATGGTGACGGTGGTCCCGGCCTCGGGTGCGACCCAGCGGAGGGTGTTTCTGCTTTTGAGGCACTGCGCCATCTTTTCGGCGGTCCCGAAGATACCGTCCCGCTGCTTATCGGCCAGCTTCAACGCGGACTCCAGGCCCTCGTACTGCAGCTCGTAGCCGTACTCTTTGAGGATTTCGATGGGGTTGCGGCTGACCTGTTCAGTCACCCACAGGTAGACCTGCGTGATGGGCAGCTCCCCCAGCGCGGCGGCGAGGAAGTAGGAGGACAGGATGTCTTCGGCCTTGGGATCGAAGTACGCGTCCGGTTTGGACCCGGGAGTCCGCGAGCCGACGGCGAAGTGCTGGGTGAGCTTGTACGGACAGCGGGTTCCACCACCAGGCGGGTTCCTCCTGGGCGATCTTCTGCGGATCGAACACCCACTCCGGGGCTGTCCCGCCCCGGACGCTGCGGGTGCCGTCCACGACGTCGCGCTTGTTCGAGGTCGAGACCACCGCGCCGGGGGCATCCAGGATGGCTGGCATGACACGCGAGGTGGATTTACCGGTCCGGGGTCCCCAGATGTCGATGCTGAGGTCTTCCCACGGCTGGATGAATTTTTGCCCGGTGGAGACCACCCGGCCGACCGTAATCCCGGGGGTGTCTTTGACGCCGAGGCGTTCGGCGGTGGCCATGGCACCCTTTTCGGGAGAACGCGGCCAGTGACTTGCCGCGGCCAAGGTAGCGTGCGGATTTGTCCACCCTGGCCCGCTTCCCCGCACCCGTGGCCCGGGCAACGAGGACCAGAAACGCGCCGACAACCAGCAGTACTGCCAGGACCCCGGCAACGACCGTGGACTGGACCGGCCACGGAACCTTCCCTTTAGCGATTCCGGCGATCAGATCAATCGGGTGCGTCGGGGGCGCGGCGATGCCGGCCAGCCAGGACCCGAGGTGGGCTGCGACCCAGCTGCCGCCCCCAACGACGACAGCTGCGCCGATGGCCACCCAGATTTCCAGTCCGTCGCCGAGCCCGGCGCCTTTGCGGTTCGGTGCGCTCACGCTATACCCCCTCCCCCGGGCCCGAAAGGACGTCCACCGCCGACATGGCTTTGGCCAGACCATTCCACTTTTTATTGGTGTCGTTCAGGGACGTCTCGATGGAGGTTAAACCGATCTGGACGGGGATGCCGGGGCGGCCACCGACCTTGATCAGGAATTTCCCCCGGCCCGGGGGTTCGACGTCGCCGCCGCGGGAGTCCCAGGCGGGCGGGTCCTGCCACCCGATGAGCTACTACTGTTCTTCCCCTGAGAGCGGGATCGCTGCGGTCAGCAGCGGCATCTCGGAGGCGGGGAGTCCGCCGCAGATGACCATGCCGGAGCGTTCGACGAATCTAAGGGCTTTCATCCGGTCCTCTTCTGCCGGGAGCGCGAGCAGGTCGGACATGGTGTGGGAGATTATGACCTGCCCGACACCGACGGAGCGGTTGAGCCGGGTCAGGGCGTCCACCCGGTCGACCATGCCCTTGCCGGCGCGCAGCGCCCTCCAGTGGTCGAGCGAGTCCGCGCTGTGGTCCGGTATTGCCGTCCCGACGTCGGGCGGCGAATACCAAAGCGCCGCTGCGGGCTCGGATGCCAGCGAGGCAGCTGGCGAGGCAGTCACGTTTACCTGCTCATTCTTGTCCGTCTGCTCCGGCTACTACCGCTATGACGAGGGGTTCACTCCGGCCATCGAGGGGGCGGAATCCTTCGCCGGCCCGATTGTGCACCCGCAGCACTGGCCGGCCGCTCTCGATTATGCGGGGAAGCACGTCGTGATCATCGGCAGCGGGGCCACCGCCGTGACCCTCGTGCCGTCGATGGCGAAGTCGGCCGCCAAGGTGACCATGCTGCAGCGCTCCCCCACCTACATCGCTCCCGTGCCGTCACGGGATCACCTGGCCGACCGGCTCCGGGGCAAGCTGCCGGCGCAGCTGGCGTACGACGTCGTCCGGGCGAAGAACATTCTCTTTTCGATGTTCACCTACCAGCTCAGCCGGCGGCGGCCGGAAACGATGAAGGCGATTCTCCGCCAGTCGGCGATCGCCAAGCTGCCGCCGGGCTTCCCGGTGGAGAAGCACCTCGCGCCGTCGTACCAGCCCTGGGACCAGCGCCTCTGCGCGATCCCCAACGGCGATCTCTACCGTGCGATCAGCGCAGGCACCGCCGACATCGTGACCGACGAGATCTCGCGGATCACCCCGGAGGGGATTGATCTGGTCTCGGGCACCTCACTCCCGGCCGACGTCATTGTCACGGCGACAGGACTAAACCTGCTGGTGATCGGCGGGATGACGCTCACCGTGGACGGCCAGCCCGTGGACACCGGCAAGATGCTGACCTACAAGGGCATGATGCTGGCGGGCGTGCCGAACTTTGCGCTCACCATCGGTTACACCAATGCCTCGTGGACCCTGAAAGCGGATCTAGTGGCGGGCTAGATCTGCCGGCTGCTGAAGTACCTCGACCGTCAGAACCTGCAGTGGGTGGCACCCAAGGCGCCCAGCAGCTTCGCGGACGGCGAGCTGAGTTCGCTGATCGATTTGAAGGCCGGCTACATCCTGCGCGGCGCGGGCGAGCTGCCCCGGCAGGGCTCACGCTCACCCTGGCGGCTGCACCAGAACTATCTGCGCGACTTCGCCTTGCTCCGGGCGGGAAGATTGACGGACCACGTTCGCTTCGGCAAGCGTGGGCAGCCGGTGCGGGCGCCCGGAGCGCCAGCCCCGGTACGGGCACTGAATCCTGTCGAACTTCCGGGAACCGGCCACGTCGACGTTGGCGGCACCCGTTTGCGCTACCGGAAGACCGGCAGCGGGGAGCCCGTGCTGCTCCTGCACGGCATCGGCCAGAGCCTAGATGACTGGACCGAGCAACACGACCGCCTCGCGGCACGGCATACCGTCTACAGCGTTGACTTACCCGGCTTCGCCTACTCCGACCGGCTTCCCGGGCGGGCGACGTTGGCGGGCCTAGCGAGCGTCCTCCCGGGTTTCCTCGATGCCCTGGGGGTGCACGAGCCGCTGCCCGTGATGGGCAACTCGCTCGGCGGCGCCGTCGCCATGAAGCTGGCTGCCGACCATCCGGACCGCGTCTCCGCCCTGGTTCTGGCGAACAGCGCCGGTTTCGGCAAGGAGGTTGCCGTGGTCCTGCGCCTGCTCGCGGCACTGCTCTTGCGCCCCGACAAGGAAGCATCACGCCGCACGGTCCAGTCGATCTTCTACGACAAGGAGTTGGTGACCGATGCACGCGTCGGTCATGCCCTGGCCCTGTCGCAACGGGCGACCCACCGCCAAACGGTCCTCGACATCGCCCGTGATCTCGGAACCATCGCCGGCATCAGGGCCGAATGGCGCACGGCCCTGATGGTGGCCTTGGCGGAGTCTGACATTCCAACGCTCGTAGTCTGGGGTGACCACGACCATATCCTGCCGTTCAGCCACCTCGGGGCTGCCGCCGCTGCCTTGCCGCACGCCGAGTCGCATGTCTTCTCGAAGACGGGCCACATGCCGCAGATAGAACGGCCTGAGGAGTTCGCCGCGGTGGTTGAAGAGTTCCTTACGCGGGTCCCCGTGATCCTGTCCGGAAGCGGTAGCCCTCGCTAGACTGACGGTGCGATGCAAAGACTCAGACTTCGACGATTTCACCACCGGCACCGCGCACTCCCGGGAGCGCCGCCGAAAGAGGGAGGCCAGCTGTGGAGAGTCCTACACCGGCGAACGCGGACAACGTACAGCGACAATTGGCGATCTTTGATGTTGTCAAACGGGCTCCTGGGAAGTCCCTCTCCGAGATCAAGGCGATGCTCTCCAAAGCATTCGCTGAGCGGGGGCTGACCCGGCAACCGGGACCGTGGCTGGACGCTGTGGCGTCGGATGCTGCATTCGGAAAGACGTACATTGTGGACCTTCCCGCCGCAGTTGCCGCCGACAGCATAGAAACCGTTCCCGACCCGCAACTCGAGGCTGCACTCCGCGAGCGACGTATCCTCAGATCCGAGAGCGTCACCGAAGGTCAGGAATCCGAGAGGGTAATGCAGTCCGGGGAAGACGGCCCAACCAACGACGAAGCTGCGCACCCGGCTTGGACTTCAGACGCCTCCCGACGTCGGCGGCTGGCTCTTTTCGCTGGCGCCCTGGCATTGGCCCTTGCGGCCGCCGCCGTCACCATGGCGCGTCGCCGCGCACAAGTCGCCGCCAGATCATGACGTGGGAAGCGGACTCCGGCGCCGGCGAAACTTAGTTGCGCCGTATCCAACGGCCAGGAAGAAGGCCCCGCCGTGCGGAGCCTTCTTTGGACGTTCGGCTGGATGGTGCCCTGGTTAGACCTTCTCGTCGACGCGGTCGACGACCGATTCTTTGGTGATGCGTTCGCTGCGACGGCGGGGGAAGGGCCAGAACAGCATGCCTTGCCTCTGGTGCCGAAGCTCCGAGCGGTCCTCCGGTTTCGTCTCACCACGGGTTTCGGTCTTCCGGGCGGATTCCTTCTCGTAGCCCCGCCCGAAGTCCTTGTTGGATGAATAGCACATCATGTACCTCCTTTAGCGGCTGCCCTTTAATCGTCCTCCCAAGACGCTTGTGAGTCGATACCCTGCCCGCCGGTAATTGTTCGAAGTCCTTGTCTGGCCGTAGAACGGCCATCGGCGTATTCTGGGCACAGGTTTTGAGCGCACTAGACGGTCAGAAAATGGCGCCGAAGAAACGAACCGGATCTCGTTTGGCCGCGGCCCTTTGGAGGGTCTTCGGACTCCTAACAGTGAGTGCGATCTGCGGAGTTCTGGCAGCCAGCCTGGCCATCCCGGGCGTCGCCACCGCCGGCCTCGCCGTCAGTGGGTCGATCACCTTTTTCAACAACCTCCCCTCCGATCTGGCCATTGCTCCGCCGTCGCAGGCGACCAAGGTTCTGAGCGCGGACGGCAAGCCGATCGCCACCTTCTTCGCGGAGAACCGCGTGGAGGTCAGGCTGGATCAGATGTCCGCCTACATTAAGGACGCGATTGTCGCCATAGAAGACAGCCGCTTTTACAAGCACGCCGGCGTCGACCCGCAAGGAATTCTGCGCGCCCTCACCTTCAACCTGACCCGGGGAGGCAGGCAAGGCGCCTCCACTCTGACCCAGCAGTACGTCACGAACGTCATCAATGAGTCCTTGTTGTCGGCGGACAAGACCGATCAGGTCATTCTCAGCGGGCAAAAGAGCATCGGCGACAAGGTGCGCGAGATGAAGCTGGCGGTCGAGCTGGAAAAGAAGTACACGAAGGATCAGATCCTCGAAGGCTATCTCAACATCGTGTTCTTCAACCGGGACGCCTACGGCATCGAAGCCGCGGCCCGGCATTTCTTTAGCATCACCGCCAAGGACCTCACGCTGCCGCAGGCTGCACTGCTGGCCGGCCTGGTCAACAGCCCCAGCTTTTACGATCCCGCCACCAACCCGGAAAACTCCCTCAAGCGGCGCAACCAGGTCCTGGACAAAATGCTGAGCGAGGGGAAGATCTCCCACGCCGATCACGACGCCGCTGTCACCGTCGGTGTGGAGCTGAAGCTCGCACCTGCAAAGCAGGGCTGTTCAGCGGCCGACACTGCGCCGTACTTTTGCGACTACGTCGCCCACCTAATCCTCAACAACCCGGCCTACGGCGTCGATGCCACGGATCGGGAGAAGAAGCTGTATCGCGGCGGCCTGACCATCACCACCACGCTGGACAGCAGGCTGCAGGGGTCCGCGCAGGCGCAGGTCGATGCCACGGCCGGGGCCAATCCGGACAAGTGGGGTGCGTCGCTGGTCTCCATCGAACCGGGTACCGGCAAGATTCTCGCCATGGCGCAGAATACCGTTTTCCTTCCCGAGCCGGGGAAATTTGATACGCAGCTGAACTTCAATGTCGACTCCAAGGACGCCAAAGGGAATGACCTTAATGGCGCGGGCGGGTTCCAACCCGGGTCCACGATGAAGCCGTTTACGTTTGCGGAGTGGCTCAATGAAGGGAAGTCCATAGTGGCTGAGGTGGACGCCTCCCGGCGGACCTATCCGTTGGACTTTCCATGGAGGTCCAGCTGTGGAAAGGTCCTCGGGGCCTACGATACGGCGCAGAGCGCCCTCGGCGCCGCGGACGACCTACAGAACAATGACGAGGGCTACTACCGCAAGATGCCCGTCAATTACGGCCTCTACAACTCCATCAACACGGCGACCTTCGCTGAAGCGACCCAATTAGACTTTTGCGGCATCCAGAAAATGGTGGATACCGTGGGACTCCACAGCGGCGTGGATAACGCCCCGGTGAACATGCACCAGCTCGGCAACCTGCTGGGTGCCATCGGCGTGGCCCCGCTGCACCTGGCCAATGCGTTTGCCACGTTTGCCGCCGACGGCAAGTACTGTGCCCCGATCGCCGTCGTGGCCGTGACCGACCCAGCGGGACGGCACCTCCCGGCCCAAGCCCCCGACTGTCGCAGCGCCGTCACGCCAGAGGTAGCCCGCGGCGTGAACTCGGTCCTCCAGGACGTGCTGAAACGCGGGTCGGGAATCTACATCCAACCCAAGGTCCAGGACCACGTGCCTGCCGCGGCCAAGACCGGCACTTCCAACACCAACGGAGCCACCTGGGTGGTCGGCTACACTTCCGGCCTCGCGACCGCGTCCTTCTTCGGGGACACTTTGGCGGGCCAGAAACGGCCGGGCCAAAATGTCACCATCAACGGCAAGTTCTACAAGGCGATTGACGGCTACATGCTCGCGGGGCCGCAGTGGGCGAATTACATGCTGGAAGTAACCGGGCTCTACCCGGCTGCACCGTTTCCTTCGCCGCCCGTTTCCATGACCAAGCCGTGAGGTCCGCCGCTGCGGACTTCCGCCGGGGGCCGGCCAGCCGCGGACTCCTCACCTCGCACGGTACCCAATAATGCTCATACTGCTTACTATTGAGGCTCCGGTTGCTGGTCATCCGTGCGTTGCCGGAACCGCCCACCTGAAGGAACACCGATGTCGCTTAGCAAGGGAACACCCGTGGAATGGAATACGTCCCAAGGCACCACCCACGGCAAGATCGTGCAAAAGAAAGTCAGTGACTTCGAGTTGGACGGACATACCCACCAGGCCAGTGAGGACGAGCCGCAGTATGTGGTGGAATCCGACAAGACCGGCGCCCGGGCCGTGCACAAAGCCTCTGCCCTGACCGTGAAGAAGTAACGCTATGGCCGGGCAGCACCACGAGGTCCTCATCGTCGGCGGGGGCAACGCCGGCGTTTCCCTGGCCGCACGCCTCCACCGCTACGGGGTGAAGGACGTAGCCGTGGTGGAGCCCCGGGAGCACCACCTCTACCAGCCGCTGTTCTCCCACATCGCCGGCGGGAGGGCGAAGGAATCAGAAGCCATTCGATCCCAGCACTCCGTCATGCCACGTGGGGTGGAATGGATCCAGGACAGCGTCACGGACGTCGACCCGGCGCTCAACAGGATATCTCTGGCCTCGGGCGGACAGTTAGGATTTGGCCATTTGGTGGTCTGCCCGGGCCTGCAGCTGGACTGGGACAAAATCCCGGGTCTTACGGAGGCCGTCCATGCGCCGTCGGGTGCGTCCCACTACGAATTCAGCCTGGCCGTCAAGGCCTGGACGCTGCTCCGTGGACTGACGTCCGGGACCGCCGTTTTCACCATGCCGTCCGGCCCCATCAAGTGCGGGGGCGCCGCGCAGAAACCGATGTACCTGGCGTGCGACTATTGGCGGGAGCAGGGGGTGCTGCAGGACATTCGGGTAGTGATGGTGCAGCCATACCCCACCGTGTTCGGGGTGCCGGGAGTGGACGACGAGCTGAACCGCAAAATTGCCGAGTATGGCATAGAGCTTCGTCTCGACAGTGAACTGGTGTCGGTGGACGCTGCAGCACAGACCGCACGGATCCGGCAGAGCACGACCGGATCCACCGAAGACTTGCGCTACGACGTCCTCAACGCCGTCCCGCCCCAGTCGGCCCCGGATTGGCTCAAGGGCACGGAACTGCCCGCCCCAGATGACTCCGGCGGATTTGTCGAAGTAGATCCGCGAACCCTCCGGCACGTCCGTTTTCCGAATATCTGGTCCCTTGGGGATGCCGCGGGGACCACCAACTCGAAGTCCGGCGGTGCGTTGCGGAACCAGACGAAGGTCTTGGCCAAGAACCTGGTTGCGGCCCGCACGGCAAAACCCCTGCCGGCGAAGTATGACGGATACTCCGTCTGTCCCTTCACGGTTTCCCGCTCCACGGTGGTCTTCGCCGAGTTCGATGACCAGTACCGGCCCATGCCCTCCATCCCGAAGGTGCCAACGTGGAAAGAGAGCCGAGCATCCTGGGTTGTGGACCGCGACATCTTCCCCCAGGTCTACTGGAACCTGATCCTCAAGGGCCGCGCCTAGGCTTGATTAGCGGTTGGACGCAGCCGAAATCCGAGAGCCTGGCATCCACGATGTCCTACCTGACGAGGACGCGCTTCAGCCTCCTTTACGCGGGTAGCGTCAGCACTCATACTTCGACGAGTCGGACGTTCAAAAGACTCATAGGACCCGCAACCTGTTGACGAACCCGTTGGTTGAGCGTAGACCGTGCGGTATCACACCGATTTGGGGCCGTTGCCCCGGCCACTGGGTAGCGGACCACAGACGACGGGTTCCTCGACTGGGGCGTCAGCAATCGAGTCTCAGCGCCGCCCTAGGAATGGAGTTGCCACCGAAAGTGGCTATCCGGTGGTTGCGGATCGACAAGGACCCGAGGCCACGCGGCCCGGCCGAGCGCGGCTTTCACGGAAGCAATGACAAGCAGCATCTGCTACAGGAGGTTACGATGCCAGGTTTAATTCGCAAAAGCCTCGATTCGCCCGAGGAGACGCGCCCCTTCGAAGGTGGAAAGGGCCAACTTCAACTCGTCAACATGGATCAAGGCCCCGTAGGACGCGCCACGTTCCTTCCCGGGTGGCGCTGGTCTGAGCACGTAAAACCAATCGCCAAAACGGACAGTTGCCAGGCCGCACACATGGGGTATTTCGTTTCCGGACAAATGAAGGTCGTCATGGACGACGGCGAAGAAATGGAGTACGGACCAGGCGATTTCGCCACCATGGCCCCCGGACACGATGCCTGGGTGCTGGGGGACGAACCGTGTGTCGTAATCGACTGGCAGGGATTCGCCGACTATGCAAAACCCTGAAGCCGGCGACCCAAAGTCCGCCTCCGAGCCGGGTTTGAAGTCCCGGCAATCCGGGTCCTCGCCCGACAAATGGAAGACCTTCAATAAATGGGACGCAAAATTAATGCGATGTGTGCCGCTGCCGGGCTCACTGCCCTAGTCCCGCACCGTCCGCCGTCGTGAACTCCACGGCCCCGCCCCCGGCCGCTGGTCCCGGCGGGCCTTCCTGACCGGCGTCGGCGTGACCACCGGGGCGGGCGGACCTCGGAAGACGCGAAGGTCGCTGCCCTTGCCACTTCCGGCTGGTGGTTCCTGGCCGTTACGTACAAGGGCACGAGCACCGCCTTCAATCTGGCCCAACTCCGGGCACTCCCCCAGCATCAAGAGGAACTGCCGATCGCCTGTGTCGAGGGATTGAGCCAGACCGCGCACTGGCGGGGTGTGCGGATCCGCGATCTGATCGGCGCCGTCGCGCGCCGCCGGATTCGGCGTTGCGTGTCACCATCCTCGAACCCGAAGGCCCGTACCGGCTACCCCGCCAGAATCATCGCCCCCGGACGACCGGGAGTCCTGCAAACCAAATGGCTGCAGCACGTGGAGGTCCTGTGAAACCGCTCAACGCCCGCCGCCGCCGTCGTGCTCCACGACGGCGTGATCTTGCCGCTGTCGACGCTGGCGGGGGCGGGGCTGGCACGGACAGGATCCCGGCTGCGGCCGGTCTCCGCCGCAATCCTGCGCGTGACCCTGATGATCGGCGCAACCGTCAGCCTCATCACCGGGATCCTGGTCAAAGCTCAGTCGGAAGCCCGCAACGTCAGCGCCCTCGAGGGCGACTACGCCGGACATCTCCTCTGGTTCTGGGCGGCCCTCATCATCGTGGCCGCACTAGCGATCTATGCGTTCGAACGGACCGGGCGTCCCCGCCCTGAGAATGTCAATGCGAGCGGAGACCACGAGGGCAGCCTCACTTGAGCCCACCTTGGCGTACCGGAGGACAGCGGTCCGGTACAGCGGCAAGAGAGCGGTACGGGTCACTCAGCGGTGCCTGAACCCCGGAATGTAGTGAAGCACCACTAGCATCAGCCACGTGGCAAGGATGAAGGGCCAGGTGTAGACGGGGAGGGCGGTGAGGCCCATCAGCCAGGCGAGTGTCGACGAAATGACGACGCCGATTATCGCCGCAACCCAAGGTTGCCAGGTACCGCGCAGAAAAACGGCAGCCAGGGCAATAGCCGTCAGGACCCCGGAGTAACCGAGAAGTCCGTGCGCCAGGGCCCGTACATCGGAACCGGTGACAAGGTCCATGCCGGCTTCCAGGACGCTGCCCAGGAGGGCGGCGGCGCCTACCTTCCAGTGGGCGATGAATAACCCGATGAGGATCACGGCGCCTGCGATGGCTGAGTCGACCAGAAACACTTCGGAGATGTTGGTGAGGATGGCCTGGCCCATGTTGGCAAGGATGTTGTCAGGCACCTCACCCAGGTCGGTGCGCGGGCCGTGCAGGGGGGTGTGCACGGCGAACAGAACCCCGGCGACGATGCAGAACGGCGCGGTGGTGACGGGCAGCGAGTACTTTCGGATGGCTGGGTGGTAGAACAGCCACGCCACCGCCACCGTGACCGGCCCGCACGCCAGCCCGCCGAGGACCGCAAAAACAGCCGACGGCCAAGTGAAGCCCAAGGCCGCAAACTGTGCGGCGCCCACCAACGCTCCGCAATAGCCGTGCAGACCGTTCCCGAGCTCAGCCGGGGTCCGGCGGCATAACACGCCGCTCAGCGTTGAGAACAGTAGTCCCACCACGGCTAGGGCAGCCATCCGCCAGTTGGCGATACCGAAGCCGGCCAGCACCGCAATCCCCGTCCACGCGTTTGCTTGGAAGTAGATTTGACCCAGTCCGCGGCTTATAACCGCGAACCAATTCAGGGTCCGGATGACCTCCGAGTGAAAAGCCAGGGCGATCATTTAGCGTGCCTCCTCCGTCCAAGCAGCGTCGCGGCAATCCTGACAACACCAAACGACGCTACGAGAGTCTACCCGGCGTCACCGAGGTCAATTCCGGCCAGCCGCAGCACAAGGTTGCCGGTGGTGCCCTCTTACATCCATTGGCCCACGAGCGCGGAAATCGCCGAATGCCGTCATCAGTACTTCCTGAGGTTCAACGGTTCCTGCCCGCGCCAGCGGCCGCGCAGGAGTCCGGTGCACGCTCCAAGCAGGTGGTTGAGTTCACCGGTGCTGTTGGACAGGGACCGGAGGACGAGCCCCCGCGTCCCCGATTGTTGCGCGGTGAGCGACACTCCGGTGTGGGCTTCGTATCCTGCGGTAAGCGCGTGAAGCTCATCGGCAAGGGCCTGGTCCACGCGGCGGTCCACCACGATCAGCGAGCCCAGGTGGCTAAAGCCTTCCATGAAGCCCATGCCGGTGACGTCTCCCAGCGGGGGCCGGATGAGCAGGTTATCCAAAGCCAGCAGCTCCTCACCAGGTGCGGTGGACACGTGGATCTCGTTCCGGAGCCGCAGTTCCTCGTACTTGAACGAGGAACCGTCGGGAGCCCAGCCGGGGGTCACCACTTCCGCCATCACCAGGGTCGACGAGGGCCGCACTGTGATGTGCGTGTCCTGCCGGTAGCTGGCCTCGCGGTAGGCAATGAGCTGGTCGGGTGCCAGCTCCAGCTGCGCCCCATCGCCCAGGTTCAGTTTCATCCGCTGCTCCGCGAAGGACCCGGGAGTCCGGTAGATCTTGGTTGCGGACTGCGTGGTCAAGAGCAGTCGAGCCCCGGGCCCCACCTCAACGTCAACCGTGTAGAGGTCGGCGCCGAGATAGGCTCCGCCCGGGTTCACCATGACATAGCAAACCTGGCCCGAGTCATCGAGGTAATGGGGACGCATGACCCGCAAGGCGCCTTGGTGGAATTGCCTGGACGCAATCGAGCGGCCGCCGCGTTCCTGGATCACGAGCTCAAGGCGGCCCATCGCGGGCCGACCCGCCGGTCCTGTTGAGACAGCGTCGGGCATCCCGGAGATCGCCGCAGTGCCGGCCGTCACCGCGTCAGGTCGAGCATGAGCACGTCGCGGCGCACCCATTCGATGACGGCGTCAAGGCCTTCGTCGGTCTTGAGGTTGGTGAAACAGAACGGCTTGTCGCCGCGGAATTCCTTGGAGTCTTTCTCCATTACCGAGAGATCTGCGCCGACGTGGGGTGCGAGGTCAGTCTTGTTGATGATGAAAAGGTCGGACTTGATCATGCCCTGGCCGGCTTTGCGGGGGATCTTTTCGCCCTGGGCTACGTCGATAATGTAGATGGAGAAGTCCACCAGCTCGGGGCTGAAAGTCGCCGAGAGGTTGTCCCCGCCGGATTCGACGAAGATAACCTGCAGGTCCGGGTGCCGCTTCTTGAGTTCTTCGATCGCCGCGCTGTTCATCGAGGTGTCTTCGCGGATAGCGGTGTGCGGGCAGCCGCCGGTTTCGACGCCGATGATGCGATCTTCGGGCAGGACACCATTGGCGGCAAGGATCTTGGCGTCCTCGATGGTGTAAATGTCGTTGGTAATGGCGGCCATGGAGATGTCCCGGCTCATGTGGCGGGTGAGCCGTTCCACCAGCTGGGTTTTGCCGGCGCCGACAGGGCCGCCGATGCCGATGATGATGGGTTCAGTCATTTTGTCCTCCTGCTAACTCATGAACATGCGGGCACGTTGGCGTTCGTGCCGCATTTGGGAAATTTCGAGTCCGGGGCTGACGGCCCCGAAGTCGTCCGGTGCGAGGTGCCCGATGCGTTCGACGGCCGCAGCGACGTCGTCGGCGGCTTTCCCCAGCAACCGCTGGCCGGCGTTCTGGCCCAGCGGGATGGCGCGCACCGCGTTTTGGGTCAGCGACGTGACAGTGGCGAACAGGTACGCCGGCAGCGCCTCCTCGAGGGGGACGCCCAGGGAACGGGCGACGACGGCGAATGCCAGCGGCTGGTGGCCCGCGGCTTGGCCGCTGGCCACCATGTCCCGGTACAGCTCCAGCCCGGCCGAGGGGAACACCTCGGTGCCGATCTCCAGCAGCCGGTTACCCATTTTGACGCTGGCATCACGGACCTGCCGGGGCAGGAGCTGCGCGGAGAGCAGGACATCGAGCTCCCGCACATCCCGCCCCTCGTAGAGGAACCGGATGGCCAGCCCGTCGGAGTAGGTCAGCTGCTGCCCGATAAAAGCTGCGAGCCACACCCCGAACGAATCCCCGTCATGAACCAGCCCGCGCTCAACATAGGACTCAAACCCCAGCGAGTGTGCAAAAGCCCCGGTAGGAAGCGCAGAGTCCGTCAGCTGCTGGAGCGCGAGCTGGTAGTTAGTGGCTGTGTTCGGCATGGCGGAAGGGCACGGGCATCACACGTTCCTGGCGGTCGTAGGGCACACCGACGTGTTTGAGGTAGTCCTCGACGGTATGGTCGTAGGCGCAGACCATGACGTCGGCGCCGTACTCGGATGAGGTGTTGAAGAACTGGGCCTGCAGGTGCCGGTTGCCGAGCGAGTGCGCCACGACACCCATCTCGTGGATGCTCGCCGGCGCAATAACCAGAACGTCGGTGGGCAGGACGGAAACAACAATCATGTTCGTTTCGGCCACGTGCAGGATGTCGCCGTCGCGCAGGTCAGCGGAGTTGGCGGGCAGCCTGATGCCGAGCTCCTTGCCGTGGTCGGTGGTGACCCGCTGGATCCGTTTGACCAGCTGCGGGCTGGGCAGCACCACCTTTTCGCGGTGCAGGCCATCGTATTCCATCGAGCCGGGGGGCAGGTCGTGCAGGTTGCCAAGGACTTTTTCAATAATCACAGCCGCTCCTAAAAGAGGAAGTAACGCTGGGCCATGGGCAGCACGTCGGACGGCTCGCAGGTGACGTCCTCGCCGTCGACCGTGACCTGGTAGGTTTCCGGGTCGACCTGGATGTCCGGCGTGGCGTCATTGTACTTAAGGTCCGCTTTGGTGAGAGAGCGGATCCCGGAGACCGGCCGGATCACTTTTTGCAGGCCCAGCTCTTCCGGCACTCCGGCGTCGATCGCTGCCTTCGACATGAAGGTGATGGAGGACCGCTGCAAAGCCTTGCCGAAGGTGGCGAACATGGGCCGCATGGTGCGGGGCTGCGGGGTGGGGATGGATCCGTTGGAGTCCCCCATCAGTGCGTAGGCGATCTGGCCGCCTTTGAGGACCAGTTCCGGCTTGACGCCGAAGAACGCCGGGTCCCAGAGCACCAAGTCCGCAAACTTGCCCACTTCCACCGAGCCGATGGAGTCCGCCATGCCCTGGGCGATTGCCGGGTTGATGGTGTATTTCGCCACGTAGCGCTTCAGGCGGAAGTTGTCACTGCCCTCGGAACCATGCGCGCCGGCGGCGGGATCGGCGAGCGCCCCGCGCTGCTTCTTCATCTTGTCCGCGACCTGCCAGGTGCGGGCGATCACCTCACCTACGCGGCCCATGGCCTGGGAGTCGGAGGATGTGATGGCGAAAATGCCGAGGTCCTGCAGAACGTCCTCCGCCGCGATGGTCTCGGCCCGGATCCGCGAATCTGCGAACGCCACGTCCTCGGGGATGGCCGGGCTGAGGTGATGGCAGACCATGAGCATGTCCAGGTGCTCTTCGATGGTATTACGCGTATAGGGGAGCGTTGGATTGGTGGAGGCCGGCAGGACGTTGGGCAGCCCGGCGATTTTGATGATGTCCGGGGCGTGGCCGCCGCCGGCACCTTCGGTGTGGAAGGTGTGGATGACGCGGCCAGCAATGGCACGGATGGTGTCCTCCACGAAACCGCACTCGTTCAAAGTGTCGGTGTGGATGGCCACCTGCACGTCATACTCGTCAGCCACCGTCAGCGAAGTATCGATTGAGGACGTGGTGGCGCCCCAGTCTTCGTGAACTTTCAGGCCGATGGCACCGGCACGGATCTGCTCGGCCAGGGGCTCGACGGCGGACGCATGGCCCTTGCCGAAAAGCCCGATGTTGATCGGCAGCCCCTCCGCGGCCTGCAGCATCCGCTGGATGTGCCATTTGCCGGGCGTAACGGTGGTGGCTTTGGTGCCTTCGGCCGGGCCGGTGCCCCCGCCCACCATGGTGGTGACGCCGCTGCACAGCGCGGTGGGGACCTGGTCGGGTGAGATGAAGTGAATGTGGGTGTCGATGCCTCCGGCCGTGAGGATCTTCCGCTCCCCGGCGATGATCTCGGTGCTGGCACCGATCAAGATGTCCACGCCGTCGGTAATCTGCTGGTTCCCCGCCTTGCCGATCTTGAAGATGTGCCCGTCCCGGAGGGCGACGTCCGCTTTGTAAATGCCGGTGTAGTCCAGGATCACGGCGTTCGTGATGACCGTATCGGGAACGTCCTCATCCCTGGTTACCTGGCCGTTCTGGCCCATGCCGTCGCGAACCACCTTTCCGCCACCGAAAACCACCTCTTCGCCATACACGGTGAGGTCCTTTTCGATCTCCAGGAACAGCTCGGTATCCGCCAGGCGGATGGCATCACCCGTCGTCGGGCCGTACAAGTCCGCGTACTGCCTGCGGGGAATCTCAAAACTCATTCGCTGACTCCTTCAGTCTGGGCCAGGGCACCATTCACTGCGTTGCTCAGCCCGTATACCTCCCGGGCTCCGGCCAGTTCGATCAGCCGCACGGGCCTGCTGTCCCCCGGTTCGAAGCGGGCCGCGGTTCCGGCGGGGATGTCCAGCCGCCGGCCGTAGGCAGCCTGCCGGTCGAAGTGTAGGGCGGCGTTTGCCTCGGCAAAGTGGAAGTGCGAACCCACCTGGATGGGCCGGTCCCCGGTGTTCGTCACGACGACGTCGATCGCCTCGCGCCCCGCATTTAGTGTCACCGGTTCGGATCTGAGGATGTACTCTCCTGGAATCATGGCTGTGCTCCTAGCGAATGGGATCGTGGACGGTGACGAGCTTGGTGCCATCGGGGAACGTGGCTTCGATCTGGACGTCGTGGATCATCTCCGGAACGCCCTCCATGACATCGTCCCTGGTCAGGAGGGTGGTGCCGAAGCTCATCAGATCCGCCACCGTCCGCCCGTCGCGGGCACCCTCGATCAGTTCGTAGCTGATGATGGCCACGGACTCGGGAAAGTTAAGTTTCAACCCGCGGGCCCGGCGGCGTCGGGCGAGGTCGGCGGCAACAACGATCATGAGCTTTTCCTGCTCACGGGGCAACAGATGCATCAGGTCTCCTTATAGAAGGTGGGCGTCGCGAAGCCGGACGTCTGATCACTCGAGACTTGGAACAGCCGGGGACGAGCGGGGCAACCCTTATCGGTATATACCCAAATTTTCGATGTTGCCAATTGGTCCGTGCTCTGGGGGTCTCATGGTCGTGGCAACGTTGTGTTTGATGGAGTGTCGTGTAAACACCGCCAGGGATGCTTCGCCGGTTCATACTCGATCCGCTCAGCGATGGGCGATTGGTCCGCAGACCTTCCCCGGTCGGGAGGCGTTGGGTCAGGTAGAGGCGAAAAGCGGCAAGATACACGTCCCAGAAACCGCCGCCGTAGTCCCGCGGCTCCCCGTTCATGACCAGCAGACGACGGCGGACGGGTAATAAACGCCGCACCGTGTCCAGGGTCCGGGTCAGGCTCAGCTGCGCCAGTTCCGCGGCCCACGCCGGGGTCAGCGGAGGAGCAAGGCGGGTCTTCGCCCGGGCACGCATTGCCTGGCGATGACCGCCACCATCAGGTCCATGCCGCGCCCCTGATCCGATTCCCGCCGCCGCAGCGCAGGACCGGGCGACGACGGCGCTCCCCCGGTCCTGGGCTTCCCGGGCGGGGCCCTGAACTGGGCAGACAGGCGTTTCGTAAGACTTTCCGCGTTCGATGCCGCCCGCGTCTCAGACAGCCTTCCGCGTCTCAGATACAGGAGTAGTCGTAATCGAAGCCGCCGGCAACGTATTGCGTGAGCGTGACGTGGCCTCCTCCGGTCAGCGGCGCCGAAGCGCACATACGCTTCGCGGACGCCTGAGAGTTTGCCCCGGCGAGCCAGCTTTTCAAAATGTAGAGCGGGCTCGATGAGGGCACGGTACCGGTGATCTGCGACCACTGGGCACTCGTCGAGTAGATGCCGCTCGGCGCACCGATGCTAGCGAAGTAGGCCACCATGCCTTCGATGTCCGCCCGGTTGGCACCATGGTCGGCGGACCAGCTGTTGCCCGTTTCGACGTCGAGCCACCAGGTGTAGGAGGCCGGATTGTTCACGCCGCGAATATTCGCGTCGTCATACGCCTTGGCGTATCCGTACATGTAGGAGCAGGCCGCCCCATAGGATCCGCTGGTGCACTGCCCGTAGGGGTTGGCGACCGTTGTTCCGCCGTAGGTATTGCTGGTGGGCCACCAGGACCCGGCTTTCCCGGGGTTGGCGGTGTTCACGTAGAGCGCGACCTTGGGCTGTCCCGTACCTCCCTTGGATGAGCCAGCCCACGACAGTTGGGTAGCCAGGCAGGGGTTGGTCGTGTTCGCGAAACCATTGTTGACGCCGACGATTCCAAAAGTCTGGCTTTTGGGGAGCGCGTTACCGCACTGGGGCCACGAGACGTCGTTGCCCGGGCCTGCAGTTGTGGCGGCTTCCGCGGGGACTGCCTGGAGCATCAATAGCATGGCGGCAGCGACGGCGAGCGGCCAGCGGATCCGGAATAATGCCGGCGTGGTACGGGTGACGGTCATGATCGTCCTTCCTGTTCGGGTAAGCGATCAGGGACCCAGCATGGTGGTGGCTCACGGTCCAGGTCAAGGCATTTCGGCACCGGCCGACGTCGGGTGCACCATCTCGGGTGGAGGGGGCGGGCCCGGCTGCTGCGGCTTTGCGCACATCGTTTCGGCGGCGCGGGTCATGTCACCGATGCGTGACGCGTCCGCGAACACGTCATCCGTGCGGAGCCGATGCCTGCCGGGGATGTTTAGGGCAGACTGATGGCGTGAGCGGAATCCCCTGGGTGCTGCATGTAGATCTCGACCAGTTCATCGCGGCAGTCGAAGTGCTCCGGCGGCCGGAACTTGCCGGCAGGCCGATCATTGTCGGCGGTCGGGGCGACCCCACGGAACGGGCAGTGGTGTCGACCGCTTCCTACGAAGCCAGGGCGTTCGGCGTCGGGTCTGGAATGCCTTTACGCATTGCGGCCCGGAAAGTGCCCGACGCGGTGATCCTGCCCGTGGACCAGGAGGCGTACCTCGCGGCGTCTGAAACGGTGATGGCTACCCTGCACGCCCAGCCTGGCGCCACCGTGCAGGTGCTGGGTTGGGATGAAGCCTTCGTAGGCGTTGAGACGGAGAATCCGGAAGCCTACGCCCGGCAGGTGCAGGCCGCTGTCCTCGCGCGAACGCAGCTGCATTGCAGCGTGGGCATCGGCGACACCCTGGTCCGAGCCAAGGTCGCCACCGGTTTCGGCAAGCCGGCCGGCGTCTTCCGTCTCACTGCCGGGAACTGGCTCGACGTCATGGGCAGTCGGCCCACCAAGGACCTTTGGGGCGTCGGAACGAAAGTGTCGGGGCGGCTGGCCAAACTTGGCATTAAGACGGTCGCCGAGCTCGCCGGGTCCGACCCCCAAGCCCTGGTTCCGGAGTTCGGCCCCAAGATGGGTCCTTGGTACGCGGAAATCGGACGCGGGGATGGCGTCAGCGTTGTGGACGATACCCCGTGGGTTGCCCGCGGGCATAGCAGGGAGACCACTTACCAGCGCGACCTGACCGAGCCTGCCCGGGTGGACGACGCCGTGAGGGAGCTGGCAGCACGGGTCCTTGAGGATGTTGTGGCCGAAGGACGGCCCGTGGTTGGGCTGACCCTCAAGGTTCGGTACGCGCCGTTCGTCACCACGACCCACGCGAAGAAGATCCCCGAAACATTCGACCGGAACGAAATCCTCGCGCGGGCAGTGGACCTCGCAGCCGGGATCGAAGCGGGCCGTCCCATCCGGCTCCTGGGCCTGCGGGCCGAAATGGCAATGCCCGACGACGCCCGCAAGGGACATACGCCGACGCGCGGCGGCTGGTGACAGCGTCGCTCGGTCCGTCGCACCGGTACGAGCGGGCAGCCGCGGCCGTTGCGTTCTAGCATTGGGCAGTCTATACCTAAGGTTCAGGGTTGCCTGCTGTGGGCCCTGTTCTCCCGGTCCCTTGTCGGAGGGAAAAGATGCCAGGCCTGAAGTTTTTCCGGTCCATCCTCGCCGGTGCTCTCGCCGCCGTTGGTTTGGCGCTTGCCCCGGCACCGGCGCAAGCCGCCGACAACCCGATGCCGCCCCTCCCGGGAGCCTCGAGTATCACTGCCGCGGAGCAGTACAACATTTTGCATCTGTACTACACCGGTCCCAAGGTCCGTCTCACGTTTGATGACTGTGCGACGCAGGCGAGACTGACGGCGATGGTGAACTGGCTGAAGGCCTACAACGTCCAGGCGGTGTTCTTCTTCACGGGGCAGTGCATGCTGGCGCACCCCACGTATACGTCGCAGCTGGTTCAGGCGGGTCAGCTTATGGCAAACCACAGCTACGACCACGGCGACTATTCGCGGATGACCGCCGCCCGGATCATCGACGAGGTTCGCCGCTTTGGCAGCGTGATCCCCAGCACCACGCCCAAGTTGTGCAGGCCCCCGTACGGTGCCGGCGCCTTCAGTGTCGGGGTCTACAACGCCCTCGCACGGGCTGGATGTCGGCCGGCGTTCTGGACGGTGGACACCCGGGACTGGGACGGCTCGTCGGCGGCGACCATCATCGGGCGGGTCAAGTACGGCGATGCCACAACCCCCCGTGTCTACCCCGGCGGGGTAATCCTGCTGCACGGCACCGGTCCGCATACGCTCGAGGCGCTGCCCGGCATCAGACAAGCATTGATTGACCGTGGCTACGCCACCTTTCACATCCGCTGACACGTTTCCTTACCCGGCGAGGCCGGCTATGCGGCGAAGGACATTCCCGGGCAACTGCGGCCGTGCTCTTGCATGAGCGCAAGCGGCGGACTCCGGACCGGGATTGAGCGGCAGCGACCGCAAGGCGCCCTGGAGTAGTGCTGAAACGGAAGCGCGGGTCACCCAGTGGAACCGCTGATCACCCGGTCACGTCCGGCAAGCAGACCAGTCACGGCGAGAACCGCCATGATGCCCGCGGTGACGAGGAGCGGAAGCGTCCAGCCTCCGCTCGCGTCGCGAAGTCCCCCGAACATCACCGGGCCCACCGCTGCCAGACCGTAACCGACAGACTGTGCCATCCCGGACAATGACGCTGCCTGTGGGTAATTCACGGTCCGGAGACTGAATAGCGATAGGGCAATCACAATGAGGCCTCCGCACCCGATGGCCCCAAGAACGATCCACAGCAGGATGAGGTCCGGCGCAAGCGCCAGCCCGAGGAACGTCACGAATGGGAGCGCCCCGCTCGCGAAGGCCACAAGCCTCTGGTCCGGACCCCGGTGCAGGATCCCGCCGGTGGCAAGGCTGGCGAACACACTGATGAGCAGGAACACAGACAGATGGAGGCCCGCGGTAGTGGCGGGGACTCCGCGGCTTTGTTCGATGGTGGGCAGCCAGGCCATCAGGACGTAGAAGGCGATCGACTGCAGTCCCATGAAAATCGTCACTTGCCAGCCCAAGGCTGAAGTCCAGGGCGACCGGTAGGAAAGCTTCGGCGTGGTGCCGTGCGCGGCGCTTGGACGGTGCCGCCGCAGCCACGGCAGCAGCACCGCCATCGCGATGAGGGCCAGTCCCACCCAGATTCCCAGGGCAAGCCGCCATCCCGCCGGCGACGTTTGTGCCACGGGAACGACGACGGCGGCACCGATCGCCGCGAAGGCGGCCTGCACTGCGGTGTAACTTCCGGTGACCTGGCTGACCCGCATCGGAAAGTCACGCTTTACGAGGGAGGGCACCAGCACATTGAGAAACGCGATTGCCAGGCCGATCAGTGCGGTGCCGGCCCAGATGAAGCCGGGCAACGGCAAGGAGCGAAGCACGATGCCCGAGGCGAGGATCAGCAGGGACATCCACAGTGCCCGGTCGAGGCCGAGGCGGGCTGCGAAGCCGGGCGCCACGGGTGAGAAGACGGCGAAAGCGATGAGCGGAAGACCCGTGAGGAACCCTGCCGCGGCACTGGATAGCTCAAGGTCGCTGCTGATGTTAGCGAGTACCGGTCCTACGCTGACAAAGGACACCCGAAGGTTTACTGCGATGAGCAGCACACCGACGAAGGCTAAGCCGAACCTCGCAGTTGGGGCCGGGGTGCTCCGGATGGCAGCGGGCATAGTGCGGTCTTCCATCCCTTCATTCAATTGGCCGCCACCTATCTTGTAAAGCTGATCGGTCGATAAGCGGCTTCGCTGCAACGCGGCCAGATCCCGTCATTAGCAAATACCGTCCGTCGTCAGAACCCGGAGCTAAAGTCGAGGCGGCTGAATCTGGCGAAGCTCCGGTCGGCAAACGCCGCCCGGAGTGACGCCGGCCCGGGGAACTGACGCGGCCGCGGTCAGAAGAGGTCGGCCAGGTCCTCGTTAACCTCGTCCATATCGAAGGCCGTGGGGTCTAAAGTGTCGCCCGGATGCATACCCAGCCACTCCCGGTATTCCTGGTGTTCCTCGTGGCGGGGATCATTGACGGCTTCGACAATGTTCGCCCAGCCCCACGTGCCGCCGCTGTCCTCGGCCGGCGCGGCACCGCGCCCCGCGGTGCACCGCGGTAGCTGTCCGCCGCCGTCGGTCGGCAGAATTTTCTCCACCTTGATGGCATGCACCCAGTTATCCCCGAAATCATACGTATACGTCAAACTGCTGCCCACGGCGGGGAGCAGTTCGCCGATGCTCACGTTGGCCTCGTCGAGGGAGGATTCGCCGAAGAAGTCGTCCTCACCGTCCGGGTCCAGCGGGGCGTAGGTGGGGCCGTGGTACCCCGCGGGCTGGAAGTGGTGCAGGTGGTAGTCGAGCCAGCCGAACATTGCCTGGATCACCTGGTGCAGCTGCGGAAGGGACATGCCGGACGGCACCAGGACGCGCCGCCAGATGGGCGGCTTGGCACCATTGAGCGTGATTTTCAGCTGCAGAACGGACGCCTCTGCCGGAGCCGCCGCCGTCGTTGTTGAGCCAGAGGCTGGCTCGGAAGCTGCCGAACCCGGCAGCGTAGGGTCCACATCCTCTTCCGGCTCGGGTTGAAGGCCGAGGTCGGACAGCACCCACTCGTCGTCGAAAACGCCCGCAACGCATCCGATCAGCGCCGGCGGCACCCGGAAATGGGTGTCAATGGTCAACAGACCCAGCTCGGCAAGGGCTTCCAGCCGGCTCAGAACCGCACGGGTCAGCACGCCGGCCATCAACTTTTCCGCTTCCGGCGCAGCGTCAGGGGCGGCCAGAACGAGCTCCCTGAGCGGCGGGTCCGGTGTTGCCGCCGCCAGCAGGATCGATGCCTGCATGCCGGCGATTATCCGTTCCCACGGCTGCTCCCGATCGTAGCCGAGCACCGCAGCCTCCAGGAACTGCTCAACGAAAAATACCAGCTCCTCCAGCCGGTCGGCGGTCCCGCCCGCCACGAACACGTCGGCGGCCGCCGCGGGCACAACCCTGGTTGACCCGATCTGGATCAGTTCCGAGTCGGCCAGCGCGTTCCACAGCTGGGCCAGCAGCGGCACCTCATACATGCTCCGGACCGTCGGCACCGGCTCCGCCACATCGCCGAATCCCGGCACTTCGTCGAATCCCGGCAGCAAGGCTCCCGGCTGCGAGGCAGCCCGCTTGGTGGCGCCCTTGACCCTTACGCCGACGCAGGCAGCAGCAGCTTCGATCTCCCGCAGGCGGAGCGCACCGGTGGCAGTGACCGGCTTACCGTCTCCGATCCACTGCAGCAGCGCCGTGGCCCGCTGGATCAGCGGGAGCCCAGACAAGGCCTCGAGGACATGTTGTTCAGGAATGTCCGGCACCTCGATGAGGCCCCGGCTAACGCCGTCGTCCTCGCTGCCGTCCCCGAGCGCGTCGAAGAAATCCCGGAGCTCCGCGAGCTGCCCCTCGGATCCTGTCCACCGCTCCGTTTCCGCGAGAAATTCGACGAAGACGTGAACGGCATCGGCTGCGTCAAGGGCCTGGGCGACGTCGTCCCAGTCGGCAGGGTCGGCTCTGGCGGCCACGGTCAGCCCGGTGAATTCATCCGAGAACGCAAGCGCCAGCGGGACGGGGTCAATGCTTGTCACGTCCGCGGCGGCCGTGCGTTCCATATAACGGCCCATGACGACCTTGACCTCCGCCAAGCACTCCAGCGCCGCGGCGGCGGCCCCCGGAGTGCCGTCGTCGAACCACCGGACAAACGGCGGCGTCAACGCGTCCAGGGCGCGGCCGGCCCGGAACGAACTCAGGGAAGGTGCCCGGGAGTTCCGCGAACCGCCCCCACGCGTCCCCGCGGGATTGCCCGTGCCTTTGTTCCTGTTGTTCTTGGTCATGGATTCCTGCCTGCTGACGGATCGGTTGGGGCGACGAGTGCCCGCTGCCGGGACAACTTTTCTCCAGCCTACCGAGTGTGGCGAACGTCAGGGACGAACGGAGCCGCTGGTTTAACTGTCCGGCAACGACTTTGGGAGAACAACCGTGAGCACCGCACCCGTCCCAATTCCCGCGCTTGGCTTTTCTGAGGCCGACTGGGAGGGCGTCGCACTTGACCGGCTGGCCGAGCCGCTCGGCTGGCAGCTCCCGTCGCGCAGGGGTCGGGAATATCCATAGAAGTGGAGCTCTGCATCAACATGGTGGCACGGCACCCCAAGCTGAAGAACCCGACCGTCGTCGTTATCACGGACCGCAACGAACTCGACGGGCAACTATTTGAGGGCCATTTCCCGCAGCCTGCTGCTGGCCGAGTCGCCAGCTTAGGAGCCGAGGAAGCCGAACTACTTGGCGTAAGGGCAGCGGGCCATGTGAAGCAACTCTGGAGTTTCCCGGCCAGCCCAGCGAATGGCTTTCGAGGCCCAGATCCCTCACCATGAATGCTCAATGGTCTGGACGTTTCGCGTGACCCGGCTGGATCAATACTTGGTCTCGGCAAGCAGCCCTCCGATAAGTCCTGTCAGGGCTGCCGGCAGAGCGAAGAGACCAGCGATCTGCGGAGTCAGAGACGGAGGGTTCGTGATCATCATCGCCATGCCCGCCAGCACTGCCGGCGCGGCCACGCAGATCGTCACCCAGAGCGGGCTACCCCGGACCTGCGACCAAATGGCTGCGGCAAGCGAGGTGGCAGACCCTGCGAGCATGAGCAGCCTGCCCGCGCGCAGCCGCTCAATGGACTCCGGGACCGGCACGTAGACGAGGAACGCCGTCCGTTCCAGGGCAATGCCTGTCAGGACGATGGAGACGACGACCAAGGCCGCCCAAGGCAGTCGTCTTCCCTTCCACCACGGACGGACGACGTAGCGTTCGTTGCCGTTCTGCGAACTCGACATAAGGCGAGCCTATCGGCCTCCTCTGCCGTTGGCCCGGGATCAGTAGCAGTCCTTCGACCGCGCTCGTCCGGTAGATGCCCTGCTCCATGCCCCGCCCAAGGATGTGGTTCACGTTGTCCACCTTCAGGATGGCCCGCAGCTTGCCGTGCAGGCCGTTCGGGCAAAGCGCTAGGGCTGCTTTGGTCTCTGCTTGGATTCGAAACCAAGAGCGCGCTTGCGGCTATTTATTGACGGCTATGTTGCTAAGCGCAGCGGTAGAGCAGAACTGCGCCACGGCAAGGAAAGCGAACCGGTAGCCCTCGACCTCACCCCAGGCCTTTCGTGAAACGGATACAACTCTGGCCCCGCCGGCGGGACCTTCAGAGGCGTTCGGACAAGTCGCACGTGCCTGAGAAAGAAGCGCCTCGTCCGTGTTGTGCGCAAGCGATGGCGCCATCTCTCGGATGCGGCCCAGGAAATCAGCCGTGCTATTCCCTGTGCTCGCCGTCTGGTGTTCCGGGCAGAATCGGGCGATTCCCGTTCCGAGAACGAGCAACTTATCTTGCTCCTGGGCGTTAGGGAGCACCTTGGAACTAACTTCGTGCACAACCTCCTCGACATCTTTCCGCCCGACAATTCGTCGCATATGCCTTCAGCAGTGGCAACGAGGCCCGCGTCAGTCTTGCTTCCCAGAGTCGTCGAGCGGTTACGTACATATTCGACCCATGCCGCCGTCTCCGGCTCAACAGCAACAGAAGCAAGAGCCGTCGTACTGGCTTCCTTGTCTGCAGAAACAGAGACACCAGCCGTCGGGCTGACATGTGTGCTTGGCGACGAGCAACCGGACAATGCCAACGCGATTCCCATCGCTAGTGCAGCAATGCCGTTTCTGGGAAAGCACTCCACAAGTTCCTGACTTTCCATCTTGCGTGCCGGTGCGAGTGGGCTTTAGGGCAATACAATTGTCGGTAAATGGAGCCGAGCTGCGTCCGGAGATCCAGGTGTATGAGGAGATCCGGGTCTGGATGGCGAAGTACGACGCCGCGGACCGGCAGGCATCCGACCGACGGCCGGTGCCAGAGGAGATCCGGCGCTTGCTTGGCGAACTCATTGCCTCTGCCACTTCGTCCGGCGAGGTCCTCGACATCTACGAGGCTGCCGGCACGCCGAAGCCGTCGCTGGATGCCCTTACGCCGGAGTTCATCGCGAAGACCCAACAGGCGCGGAACCCGCAGCTGGCCATTGAGGCGCTCCGCAAGCTCATTGCCGACGAAACCGTCATGGCTACCCGCAACAACGTGATCCGGCAGCGTGCCTTCTCCGAACGCATCACTGAGATGATGAAGAAGTACACCAACCAGCAACTGACCTCGGCCGAGGTCATTGCGGAACTGGTGGAGCTGGCCCGAGAGGTTGCTGCCGAGGCCAACCGCGGCGCGCACTTCACTCCTCCGCTGAACTCGGATGAGCTGGCGTTCTACAACGCCGTCGCTTCAAACCAGTCTGCGGTGGAGGTCCAGGGCGAAGGCATCCTGGCTGACATTGCCCGCGAGCTGGTTTCGGTCATGCGGCGGGACGTGCGCACCGACTGGACCGTCCGCGACGACGTCCGCGCCAAGCTACGCTCCTCGATCAAACGGCTCCTCGTGCGGTTTGGGTATCCGCCCGACAAGCAGCCCGAGGCCATCAAGCTGGTCATGGAACAGATGGAGTCCATGGCCCCGCGGTTTGCTAATGCACGGGCCTAACCGCACCAAAGTCTCCGCCGTCAGGCGGTCGCAACAACAATATGAAAAATGGGGAAATGTCTACTTACGAAGCATCCAACGCAACTCCGGTTTCTGCGTCACCGCCGGCTCCCGACCACGCACCACAGCTGAAGGCCAAGGGGCTGAGACTGGCGAAGCTCCGGTCGGCCAACGGCGCCCGGCTCATTTTGGGCTCGGTGTTGGGTCTGCTGCTGATCATCACGTGGATCGTGAACAACCCGGCTCTGAGCGGCAGCGGCCCTTCTGACTGGAAGTCGGAACTCTGCGCGGCCGATCTGAAGAACACCATGAACAACGGCGAGACCAAAGGCGCCCCGCAGCAGACAGTTGTCGACGGCCGGTATGCCAACGACATTGCCGAGCGCGCACGCATCAACCGCCGAGCTACCGCGTAGCGACGCTGGCCGGCAGGTCAGCGGACCTCACTTCTGATAAACGTCCCGACGATGCCCTAGGTTGACGACAACTACCAGGAGCACGTCATCCTGGATGGTGTAGATGATCCGATAGTCACCCACGCGGACCCGATAACCTGGACGGCCGCTCAAGGCAATTGCTTTGGGCGGCCGTGGGTCTTGGCCGAGGAGTGCGATAGCACCTTGAATGCGTTCTTTGTCCTCGGGATGAATTTTCTTGAGTGCGCGGATGGCCGCAGGTCTTAGCTCGATCCGGAAGGGACTCATGCCCAGCCCAGATCCGCCTTCACTTGTACCCAGGGAATGTTCTCGCCTTCTTCCGCAATCGCTGCATCAAATGCCGCAATGTCCTCGACTTCTTCCAATGCATCAAGCATCTGCTCATATCGCTCTGGCGACACTAGAACTGCTGCCCGATGTCCGCGGCGCTCAATGAAGACCGGCTCCGACTCCGCCTTTTCGATGAGCTCCGGTAAGTGTGATCGCGCGTCAGTGATGTTGATGGTCGACATGAAACAAATGTACATCTGCCAGTGCCAGATGTACATCTGCTCCATGCGAGACGAACGGCTGTAGATGGACAGGCTACTTGGTCCTGAGGACCGTTCCCCTGTCCCCTATGTTCGCGGCGGCGGTGGCCTGGTCCCGTCTCCCCACGGACAGGCAAGATGGTCCTTTCAACACTAAAAGGAATGACCCGAAGATCAATCCAGGCGGGGCTCGCGGCTAGTCTCCACATGCCGCTGGCAATTCGGTGCCGCGCGAAGGGAGGCCGCTGAGTCGGCGCCTGACCCGCGTGTTACTAGGCGCTACGCGAAGACGGTCTTTTCGACCTTCCACTGCATCAGCCTCGGGTAGACCCAGAAGGTGTAGATGCCAAGCGTGATGATGCTCAGGAGCGCCCATTTGATCCACAGCCCGAAGATGCCCCACCCGGTGCCGACGAACTGAAGCTGCCGGCCCTGGAGGTAGGTGTTCTTCGCCCGCCATCGCTCAACGAGAACCAAGGCGAACGGGTAGCAGATCCCAATGGTGCAGATCGTAATCAGGACGCCGAGGATCTGGGTGCCGAACCAGGAGGCAGCCCCGCCACGAAACTGATAGATCTGTGCCGCGGTGACGGCCCCGGGGGCCACCATGCTTCCGGCTTCTGCGACGGGCATCTGCCTATACGCCGAAACGTGCTCTTTGTTGATGCTCAAGGAATCCCCCAATAGATAACGCGAAAGTGAACAGTTGAACTGTAAGCGGCGCGAGGGAGCCGGGCACCCCCGGACACGGCTCCTGAGCGCAGCACTATGCCGGAATCTGGATTCGCGCCGCTTCCTGCATCAGTGGTGCGGAGATCATCACGGTCGAAGCGCCGGCAGCGATGTCGAAGGCGATGAATCCGCGGCTCTTGTCCCCCGGTAGAACGTCGCCTGAGCCAAGCTGGTTGTCCGCGAAGAGGCTCAGATCGGCTTTACGCCCGTTGGAATCCTTGGCCGAGAAGTAGAACGGGTTGGAGCTGGTCTTGCCCGTCTCCGTTTCCCATAGGACGTCGAGGAGCAGGTAACTTCCGGTCTTTGGTGCCGTCGCGAATGCCGTCGTGGTGACAGCGTCCGTTCGCACGGCTGAGACGATCGTGATTTTCGCAACGTTGCCGTTGCCCATCTTCACGCTGAAGGGTACGCCGACGGCGGGAGCTGCCGGCGCCGCCGTCGCGGGCGGTGCGGCAGGCGCGGCGGCCGGCACAGCAGCAGCCGACGGTGCGGGCGGCGCGGCAGGGGCAGCGGATGACGGCGCGCTTGCGGGAGCGGCGTCGCTCGCCTGCTTGGAGCCGCCAGAGCAGGACCCCAGCGCGATGCCCAGCACCAGGACACCGGCCGGGATGAGGAACCGCTTTTTCTTGAAGAACGGACGCGGCTGGGTGGAGACGGTCTTGGCGACGGGCGCCTGAGGATACTGCTGGCTCATTTGGGTAATGCCTTTCTTGGATGAGTGGTGATTGCTACGGGGCTGTTACTGCTTTTCCCACTTGCCGCACCGGCTGGACTTGAAGTCCTGGCCGCCGGATAACGCCACGGTGGGCCGGCCGCCGCCGGGGAGGTCGTTCTCGATGATGTTGCTGCCGTTGCTGCCGGTGGCGTAGATGCCCCAGTAGCAGGAGGAGCCGACGTCGGCCGACGCCCGGTAGGTGCCGGGCGCGATGTCCTTGCCGACCGTCCAGGTACCGTCGCCGATCGTGTTGGCCGCCTTGGTCTTCTCGGCGCCGGTCACGGCCTCCTCGCGCTTCTTGACCGCGGCGTCGGCCGTCTTGGTGGCTGCCTCGGCCGCGCCGACGGCGGATTCGCGGGCGGCCACCTTGGACTCGCGCGCCGCCATGCCCTTTTCCAGGGCGTCATACTTGGTCTTCAGCGCCCCGAAGTCGGTCTTCGCCGCGTCGCGGTCTGACTCCACGGACGCCTTCTCCCCCGCCAGTGAGGTGTACACCTCGCTGGCCTTCGGATCCGGCAGGGTTGAGCCGAAGGCGGCAGCTCCCGCCACGAGTGCAGCCACGGCGACGGCGGCCAGGACGCGTTTCGTGCGGCGTGGTTTGCGCGGTTCGGCGCCAGGCGCGTCACCGTCGGCCTTGCTGGTGTAGGTGTTCAACATGTCTCGTCCTCTACTGATGGGTGGGCTGAACGGCGGCGGGATACCGATCCCCCAATGCGTGGTTCCCCGCCGCCGCCGCAGCTCTGCGAGACCTCGCCGTAGCTGCAGGACCGAACCTACGGGCACTGGCATCACCGGACGTCCTCAGAAGCTGATAACCCCCGTTATCAGCAATATCCCGGACTCTTACAAACCAACGGTTAGGCTGGGCGGACGCCAACGGGAAAGGGGGACGTCGTGGAAGCACAAAAGACAGCACTGCGCTTGACCTTGTCCGACGTCGCCGGTCTGGCCCGCGTGCAGCGGCCCGTCGTCTCCATGTGGCGTAAACGTAACGAGGGTACGGCTCAGCCGTTTCCCGAGCCGGTAGCGCTGGAGAGTGGCCGCGAGCTCTTCGACGCCGATGAAGTGGGCGCCTGGCTCGAGGCAACCGGCCGAGGCAACAACACCGAGGCGCGGAACGACGCCGCCGCCTTTGCCGCACCGGCGACCCGGGACCAGCGGGGAACTTTCAGTGGGCTCACTGCGCTGCTGACGCTGAAGGTCCTGACCGGACGGCAGTTGGCATCCCTGGGCCCGGACGAGTTACTGGACCTCGCCGACGAATGCGACCCGGACGATCGCCTGCTCTATTCCGAACTGGACGCACTAAGCAGCGAATTGCCGGCGCTGGCCGGCTATGCGGACAGGCTGACGGACAGTGCCTACAGCGCACCCGCAGCCTTCGAGTTACTCCTGGCCGACCGTTTCCGTTCCGGCCTTCGTGATCTCTCAGACACCGCCCTAGCCGCTCCGGCGCTGTCTTTGATCGCAGCCGCGGCCACTGCACTGGCCGCCACCCTGGACGGTCCTCCCGTGTTTGTCGACCCGACGCCGGGCGGCAGCGACCTTCTCGTCACGATCGTCCGGCAACACACCGATACCCCGCACCTCTCGGTCCTGACCACGGACGACGACGGCGCCGCCGCGCGCCTGCTGCGGCGGCGGCTCGCTGTGCACGGCGCCGACACCGGCTTGATCAGCACCGATGGCGAGGACGGCCCGGCCGTGTCGGGGCCCGCCGTTCAGGTCGCCCAGTACCCTTCTCCCGGCCGCCCCGGCGCCACGGCGCAGGACATCCTGACGGGGATCGAAGACGTCGTCCTCCAAATGGACGACGCCCAGCGCGCCGTGATCATCGCACCCGCCAGGCTGCTGTCCGAACCCTTGACAGGAGCAGCCGGCTACCTGCGAGGCGACCTGTTGCGCTCGGGCCGCGTCCGGGCCATTGTTCTGCTGCCGCCGGGCCTGCTCAAGGCCAAACCCCGTGAGCTGCAGGCCCTCTGGATCCTTGGTCCGTCCTTCGCCGAGGTATCCATCGCCGACCGCTGGACCATGGTGGCGGATCTCAGCACGCGGCAGTTAACGGAAGACGTCAGCCAGGACCTGATCAGCGACGTCGTCGCCGCCATGGGCAACCGTGCGACGCTCCGCGCGCATTCCTTCCGTTTCGCACGGCTCATTCCCACCCGCACCTTGCTGGCGGGAAAGGGGTCCCTTGTGGCGGCGGCCGCCACGCAGGCGCCCCGAACGAGGGCGGGCGCCGAGGCTGCCCTCAGGATCGACGAACTGCTCGGCTCAGGACACGACGCCGGTGCCGTGGAGTCCGGGCTCAAGGTCCAGCCTGCGGCGGCCCCGGCGGCAACAGGCACCGTCAGGGTCGAGGAGCTGCTCCGTGCAGGGAATCTCCGGTACATCAAGGGCAACCGGATCCCGGAGCCAGCCGCACCTAAGTCGGAGGGCACCCGGCTCCTGGGTCCCGAGGATCTCCTCCACCCGCTCTCCGCGCCGCCGCGGCACATCGGCCTCCTGGAGTTTGCCGCCCACAACCCCTCCGGCCGGCTCACCGAACCGGGCGACGTCGTCTTTTGCACCGGTCCACGGCCCGCGGCCGTCGTGGATCGCGACGGCGGCTCCGCCGTCGTCTTCCCTGCCCGCGTCCTGCGGATCGACGCCGGCGACCCCGGCGGCATGCTGCCCGACGTCGTCGCTGCGGACATCAACGCCCTCCCCGCAGCGGACAAGTCCTGGCGCCAGTGGCGCCTGCGCCGCGTGCCGGACACCCAACGAGACCAGCTCGCCGCGTCGCTTGCCCGGCTGCAACACGGGCAACATCTGGCCCGGGAACGCCTCAAACGGCTGGAGGAACTCGCTACCCTGATTACGGACGGCGTAGCGGGCGGAAGCCTCACACTGACAGACCCCAGCACTAAGCTCGCCGAACCACAGACCGAAGGAACCCAGTAATGCCCGCCGCAAAAAGAAGTACAGCATCGAAGGTGGACCTCGCCCCGTCCACCATGAAGGAACTCAAGGACACCCTGTGGAAGGCCGCGGACAAGCTGCGCGGCTCCATGGATGCCTCCCAGTACAAGGACGTGATCCTGGGCCTGGTGTTCCTGAAGTACGTATCGGACGCCTTCGAGGAGCGGCGCGCCCAGATCGTCACGGAACTGGAAACCGACGGGCTCAACGAGGACCAGATCGCTCAGCTGATTGACGACGTCGACGAATACACCGGCCGCGGCGTCTTCTGGGTCCCGGCCCAGGCACGCTGGGACTACCTCGCGGAGAACGGCAAGGGCCTCGCCGCGGCGGCAGGCGAAGCACCGAAAAGCATCGGCGAGCTGATCGATGAGGCCATGGACCTCATCATGGGCGCCAACCCCACCCTTGCCGCCACGCTCCCCCGCATCTTCAACCGCGACAACGTAGACCAGCGCCGCCTGGGCGAGCTGCTGGACCTGCTGAACTCGGCCCGCTTCACCGGGCAGGGCGTCAGCAAGGCCCGCGACCTGCTCGGCGAGGTCTACGAATACTTCCTGGAGAAGTTCGCCCGGGCCGAGGGCAAGCGCGGCGGCGAGTTCTACACCCCCGCCGGCGTGGTCCGCGTCCTGGTGGAGGTCCTGGAACCGCACCGCGGCCGCGTCTACGATCCCTGCTGCGGCTCCGGCGGCATGATCGTCCAGGCCGAGAAATTCCTCGCCGCCCACAACATGGAGGGCTCGGACATCTCCGTCTACGGGCAGGAGCTCAACGAGCGCACCTGGCGGATGGCCAAGATGAACCTCGCCATCCACGGCCTCAACGCCAACCTCGCCTCCCGCTGGGGCGACACCTTCGCCCGGGACCAGCACCCAGAACTGACCGGCCACAACGGCGCAGACTTCATCATGGCCAACCCGCCCTTCAACATCAAGGACTGGGCCCGCTCCGAATCCGACCCCCGATGGAAGTACGGCGTCCCACCAGCCGGCAACGCCAACTACGCCTGGATCCAGCACATCATCTCAAAACTTGCCCCCGGCGGCAGCGCCGGCGTGGTCATGGCCAACGGCTCCATGTCCTCCAACTCCGGCGGCGAAGGCGAGATCCGCGCCCAGCTGGTCGAGGCAGACCTCGTCTCCTGCATGGTCGCCCTGCCCACCCAGCTCTTCCGCAGCACCGGCATCCCCGTCTGCACCTGGTTCTTCGCCAAGGACAAGACGGCGGGATCGAAGGGGTCCGTCGACCGCACCGGCCAGGTGCTGTTCATCGACGCCCGGAACCTCGGTTACATGGTGGACCGCGCCGAACGCGCCCTCTCCGACGAGGACATCGCCAAGATCGCCGGCACTTATCACGCGTGGCGGGGGACTGCTTCAGCGGTTGGGGCAGGTCTGACGTACGACGACGAACCCGGCTTCTGCTACTCGGCCAGCCTGGCCGAGGTCAAGGCTGCTGATTATGCGCTGACACCCGGCCGGTATGTGGGGGCTGCGGATGTCGAGGACGACGGCGAGCCGATCGAGGAGAAAATCGCCCGGTTGTCTAAGGAGCTGTTCGAGCAGTTCGAGGAGTCCGAGCGCCTGGCGGCGGTTGTGCGCGAGCAATTGGGGCGGGTCGATGTCTGAGTGGGATGAGACAACGCTCGGTGATGTGATCAACTTTCAGCGTGGTCATGACATCACGAGGGCAACGCAGCGGGACGGCAAGGTCCCCGTGGTTTCATCGGGGGGCATAGGTAGCTACCACGACACTGCGGCGGCCAAGGCACCCGGGGTGGTAATCGGTCGGAAGGGTACTTTGGGCAAGGTGTTCTACATGTCCGAAGACTATTGGCCACACGATACGACTCTGTGGGTCCAGGACTTCAAGGGCAGCCATCCCCGATTCGTGTACTACTTTATGACGCAGTTCGATACCGCGTGGCTGGACGCGGGCTCTGCGAATCCAACTTTGAACCGAAACCATCTTCATCCGCTGAGAGTCCTCTGGCCCTCTTTACCCAATCAGCGCGCCATAGCGGAGGTGCTGGGGGCCCTCGACGACAAGATCGCCGCCAACACCAAACTCGCTGCGACAAGCGATGAATGGGTAAGAGCTGGCTTGGCCGCAGTAGTCGAAGGAGCCACTGAAACAGTTCCGGTAAAAGAACTTGCGACGAACAGGAAGGAGCTCGCGGAGCCAAGCACTCTCGATCCTGATTCGAAGTACGTCGGCCTTGAGCATTTGCCACGTCGATCAATGTGGGCCGACTCAGCCGGGACTGCCAAGTCCGTATCGAGCACGAAGGCAAAGTTCGAGGAAGGGGACATTCTTTTCGGAAAGCTTCGTCCCTACTTCCATAAGGTGGTAGTTGCGCCGTTCGGAGGCGTTTGCTCGACCGACGTTTTGGTCCTTCGTCCGTCGTCCTCAGATCTAGCCGGCTATGTGCTTGCCAGCCTGTCCAGTGATTTTGTTGTTGAAAGAGCAACGGCGGCGAGCGAGGGTACAAGAATGCCGCGAACTAGCTGGAAGGATCTCGCCGCCGTGGAAGTTGCATGGCCAGGACTGACTGTGGCCAGGGAGTTTGGCGCTCGAGTGTCGGCCGTGCGAGGTGCGGTCGAGTCCTTGCTCGGCGAGAACCAAACCCTGGCCGCCACCCGCGACGCTCTTCTCCCCCAGCTCATGTCCGGCAAGCTCGTGTGAAGGACGCCGAGAAAGTCCTGGAGGAAGCCGGCGTATGAATCCGGACCAGGGTGCCACTCAGCCAGGAGCTCGACAGCACAGGACAAATGCGTCGTTTCCGGGCACACCGGCGCGCAGCTCCATGCCTGAGTGGTACCCGGAACTGCTTGCATCGGTTACCCGGCGGGTTAGCACCGGACGCTCGAAGGCCATCGCGGCAGCCAACCAGGAGCTGGTGTCCAGCTATCTGGCCATAGGCCGGGAGATCCTGGAGCGCCAGGATCAGGAAGGCTGGGGAGCCAAGATCATTGATCGTCTCTCAGCTGACCTCCGGACCCAATTTCCCGAGGCCACTGGATTCTCCCCGCGAAATCTGAAGTACATGCGGGCCTTGGCCGAGGCTTGGCCTGCCGAGGCAATTGTGCAAGGGCCTCTTGCACAATTGCCCTGGTACCACCAGATCGCCCTGTTGGAAAAGCTCAGCGATAGCGAGTCCCGCCTCTGGTACGCCGCGGCCGCCGTCGAGAACGGCTGGTCGCGGGCGGTATTGGTCCACCACATAGAGACGAAGCTCCACGAACGCAGTGGCAAGGCGATCACCAACTTTTCGGCGACCCTCCCGCCGTCGGACTCCGACCTTGCCCAGCAGTCGCTCAAGGATCCGTACGTCTTCGACTTCCTGTCCCTGACTGAGAAGCGCAACGAACGCGAGCTCGAAACGCAGCTGGTCCAGCACATCGAGAAGTTCCTGCTGGAGCTCGGCCAGGGCTTCGCCTTTGTCGGCGAGCAGGTCCGGCTGGAGATCAATGGGGACGAGTTCTTCGCGGACCTGCTCTTCTACCACCTCAAACTCCGCTGCTATTTGGTCATCGAGCTGAAGGCTGTCAAGTTCGACCCGAGCTTCCTCGGCCAGCTGGGCATGTACATGGCCGCCGTCGACGATTTGCTGGCCCATCCCGATGACAAGCCAACGATCGGACTGCTGCTGTGCAAGTCCAAAAATAATCTGGTGGCCGAGTACGCGCTGCGCTCCACGTCGATGCCCATCGGCGTCTCGGAGTGGAAGGCCGAGATCGTCGAGTCGCTCCCCGAGGAGTTCGCCTCCAGCCTTCCCAGCATCAGCGAACTCGAAGCCGAACTTTCCCACGATATTTCACAATGACATCCGGTCAACCAGGGGGAACCACCGTGACAGCGGCACCCGCAGTAGCCTTTTCCGAAGCCGACTGGGAAGGTATCGCCTTGGACCGGCTGGCCGAGCCGCTCGGCTGGCGGCCCGCTGCCGGGCAGGACATCGCCCCCGGCACGGGCGAGCGGGAGTCCTGGGACGAGCTGCTGATCCGGCCGCGGCTGCTCACGGCCCTGCAACGGTTCAACCCGTCGGTCCCGGTGCAGTACCTGCAGCAGGCCCTCGCGGAAATCGCCTCGCCCAAGTCCAACGACGCCCTCGCCGAGAACCACCGCATCCACGGCTACCTGGTGGACGGCTTCCGGCTCAGCTACATCGACTCCGACGGCACCGAAGCCAACCCCACCATCCGGCTGCTCAGCACGGACCCGGACCAGAACGACTGGCTCGCCGTCAACCAGGTCACCCTCATCCAGAGCGACCACAAGCGCCGCTTCGACCTCGTGCTCTACTGCAACGGCATGCCCGTCAGCATCATCGAGCTGAAGAAGGCCGGCAGCGCCACGGCCGACGTCGCCTCCGCGCACGCCCAGCTGCAGACCTACCTGCGCGAATTCCCCATGGCGTTCCGCTTCTGCGTCTTCACGCTCGCCTCCGACGGCATCGAGGCCAAGTACGGCACACCCTTCACGCCCCTGAACCACTTCTCGCCCTGGAACGTCGACGACGACGCCGTGCCCGTGGCGCCCGGCTACATGGAGGACGGCGAAGCCGTCACCGCCCTGGAGACGGCCCTGTACGGGCTGTACAACCAGGAGCGGTTCCTGCAGCTGCTGCAGAACTTCACCGCGTTCGACGGCGGCTCGGAGGGTCTCACCAAGCGCATCGCAAAGCCGCACCAGTATTTCGCTGTTTCCAAGGCCGTGGGCAGCACCGTCCAGGCCGTGGAGAGCAATGGCAAGGCCGGCGTTGTCTGGCACACCCAGGGTTCGGGCAAGTCCATGGAAATGGAGCTTTACACCAATCTGGTGGCCCGGCACCCCAAACTGAAGAACCCGACCGTCGTCGTCATCACGGACCGCAACGAACTCGACGGGCAGCTGTTCGAGGGCTTCGCCCGCAGCCTCCTACTGGCCGAGTCGCCCAAGCAGATCAAGAAGCGTTCCGAGCTGCGCGAGGAACTGTCCAACCGGACCACCGGCGGCATCTACTTCACCACGCTGCAGAAGTTCGGCCGCAGCAAGGCGGAGAAGGATGCCGGCACCGACCACCCGCTGCTGTCCGACCGGCGGAACGTCATTGTGGTGGTGGACGAGGCGCACCGCAGCCACTACGACGACCTCGACGGCTACGCCCGGCACCTGCGCGACGCGCTGCCGCACGCCACGCTGATCGCCTTCACCGGCACGCCGATCTCCTTCGATGACCGCAACACCCAAGACGTCTTCGGCGACTACATCGACGTCTACGACCTTTCCCGGGCCGTGGAGGACGGCGCCACGGTGCCGGTCTACTTCGAGCCGCGGCTGATCAAGGTGGGCCTGGCCTCGGAGATCACCGAAGAGGACCTGGACAAGTCCGCCGATGAGGCGACCGTGGGCCTGGACGATACCGAGCGGGCCCGGATCGAGGCGAGCGTCGCCGTCGTGAACGCCGTCTACGGTGCGCCGCAGCGGATCGCGGCGCTGGCGGCTGACCTGGTGACGCATTGGGAGAACCGCAGCGCCCGGATGCAAAAGTTCATCGAGGCGCCGGGCAAGGCCATGATCGTCGGCGGGACGCGGGAAATCTGCGCGAAGCTGTATACGGCGATCGTGGAGCTGCGGCCGGACTGGCACTCGGATGACCTGGGCAAGGGCAGGATCAAGGTGGTCTATTCGGGGAACGCTACGGACGTGCCGCCGGTGGCGGATCATGTGCGCCGCGACTCGTTGAACGCCCAAATCAAGGAGCGTCTCAAGGACGTGGACGACGAGCTGGAGCTGGTGATCGTCAAGGACATGATGCTCACCGGCTACGACTCTCCTCCCCTGCACACTCTCTATCTGGACCGGCCGCTCAAGGGTGCGCTGCTCATGCAGACCCTGGCCCGGGTGAACCGTACCTTCCGCGGCAAGGAGGACGGGCTGCTGGTGGCGTATGCTCCGCTTGCGGAGAACCTGGCGAAGGCTCTGGGCGAGTACACGCGTTCCGATCAGGACAAGAAGCCGGTCGGCAAGAACATCGATGAGGCTGTCGGATTGACGGTTTCCCTCGTGGATTCCCTGCGTGGTCTGCTCGCAGGGTACGACTGGCGGGCAGTCCTGATGAAGAGCGGCAACAAGGCGTTCCTGAACGCCGTGACCGGTGCGGTGAGCTATCTGCGCAACCCGGGCACGACCGGTAACCAGCCGTCCGACGGCGAGGATTCACTCGCCTCCAAGTACCGACGGTTCTCCAGCCAGCTGTCCAGGGCCTGGGCCCTGTGTTCCGGGTCGGAGACGCTGGCCGAGCTGCGCCCGGAGATCCAGGTTTACGAGGAGATCCGGGTCTGGATGGCGAAGTACGACGCTGCCGACCGGCAGGCCTCTGGTGAGCCTGTGCCCGAGGACATCCAGCGGTTACTGGGTGACCTGATCGCTTCTGCGACGTCATCTGGGGACGTGCTGGATATCTACGAGGCCGCCGGCATGCCCAAGCCGTCTCTGGATGACCTGACGCCGGAGTTCATCGCTAAGACCCAGCAGGCGCGGAACCCGCAGCTAGCAATCGAAGCGCTACGGAAGTTAATTTCGGACGAGACCGTCACGGCCACCCGGAACAACGTCATCCGGCAGCGGGCCTTCTCGGAGCGCATCACCGAGCTGATGAAGAAGTACACCAACCAGCAGTTGACGTCGGCCGAGGTCATCGCCGAACTGGTGGAACTGGCCCGCGAAGTGGCTGCCGAAGCCAACCGCGGCGCGCGCTTCACTCCCCCGCTGAACTCAGACGAGCTGGCATTCTACGACGCGGTGGCTTCAAATGAGTCGGCCGTGGAAGTCCAGGGCGAAGGCATCCTGGCCGACATTGCGCGCGAGCTGGTTTCGGTCATGCGGCGGGACGTGCGCACCGACTGGACCGTGCGGGACGACGTCCGAGCCAAGCTACGGTCGTCAATCAAACGGCTTTTGGTTCGCTTCGGTTACCCGCCGGACAAGCAGCCCGAGGCCATCAAGCTGGTCATGGAACAGATGGAGTCCATGGCGCCGCGGTTTGCCGCGGCGCGAGTTACTCATTAACCTATTTTTCTTACCAAACAGATAGAGGGGATATTTCTTTGCTACTTGCAGGCCCGATAAAAGAATACAAAGAGGCATTCGAGCTGCCGAACATGGCACCACATACTGAGTTCGAGTATTTTGCCACGCATGTTGCCTTCGGACACGAGTATCTGGGCGACGAGGACATCAATGATTACATGGCGGGCGACGGAACGATTGGAGTAGACTCAGCTCTTGTCGTCATAAACGGCCAGCCCGTGAATGACTTAGGCGATGCCCGTGAAATTATTAGGGATTCTAAGTCACTGGACGTCTCTTTCCATTTCCTGCAGGCGAAGATGTCAGTATCATACAGTCGTGATCTAGTTCTCGGATTTATGGATGCCGTTCAAGGATTCGTTGACGCGCGTACAAGCATCATAGCTCATCCATTTTGGGCTCAGCTAAGAGAAATATTTGTTGAAATCTATGCCTCAAGTGCCAAATTTCGAAATGGAGCGCCCGAACTGCGAGTGTACTTCGCATTCCAGGGCTCGCCGCCTGTTAATGATGAGCTGTTCAAAGATACGGTCAACACTTTTGAGTCAGATATGGCTGACCGTGCACTCTTCCGCTCTACGCATGTTAACATTCTCGGTGCCTCGCAACTCCTACGCTTGTACAATGCCACGGTTAACAAGGTTGAAGCAACAGTTAGCTTCCCTCGGCAAACGCCGCTTCCTCGCATTCCCGGGATTGATCAGGCGTATATCGGAGCGATAGCCGGAACCGAGCTGATAAAAATGCTTGCCACAGAGGCCGGCAGCCTGCGCAAGTCTGCCTTCTTCGACAACGTCAGAGATTTTCAGCAGTGGAATGCAGTAAACGAAGAAATGTACTCCACGCTAGACAGTGACAAGAAGGGGCTTTTTGCTGTTCTTAACAATGGTGTCACGGTTGTAGCGAAAGAAGTCAGGATAGCCGGCGACGACTTCACGATCGAAGACTACCAAATTGTCAATGGTTGTCAGACAAGTAACGTCTTATTCTATGCTCGCGAACTCGATCTTTCAAGTGTCTATATCCCCCTGCGTCTAATTGTGACAAATAACGCCGACACTACCGCCAAGATCACCCAAGCGACCAACAGTCAGACGCCGATCACAAAGGAAGATTTGATTGCTTCCACGGATTTTCAGAAGGAACTAGAGACTTTCTACAAGTCAATGGCTTCTGCCCGGTCGAAGCAGCGTCTTTACTACGAACGGCGCTCCGGACAGTTTACCGAAGAGTCGGTCGAACAAACCAGGGTGATCACCAAGCTCATCCAAATGAGGGCCTTCGCCGCAATGTTTCTGGATGTGCCTCACGTATCTAGCCGGTTCCCAGGAGAACTCTACGACCTGTCCCCTGAGAAGATATTCACCTCTGGTCACAAGCTCGAAGCTTACTTCGCCAGTGCACTTTGCTGGTACAGATTGGATGTGTGGCTGCGTACCGGAAGAATTGATGCATCTCTGAAGCCGTCAAGGTTTGTGATGATGAACGTATTTAGGCGTATCGCCCTGCCTAAGTCAGAGCCGGGTGACCTAACGACAAAGAATGCAGCAAAGTACGCGAGCATGTTGATCGAAGTATTAAGCGATGACTCAGTTTGTCTTGGACATTTCGAGAAGGCGGCAGAGATAGTCCGGAAGGCCTCGGCTGGAGATCCGAGTCGAGATCGAGTGAAGCGCGAAAAGCTTCTTCAGGACTGCGTCGCACTGCTGGAGGCAGAAGAACTTCAGCACGGCATGTGAATGAACTTCAAACTCACGCAAGGTCGGTTGAAGGACAGTAATCACTCGGAATAGCAGGCGGCCCCTACTGAATGTTCAGTAGGGGCCGCCTAGTGGCGCTTTATAGAATGAGGGGAATAAAGACTAGAAGTCCCAGTCGTCGTCCTCAGTATTAACAGCCTTGCCAATCACATACGACGAACCCGACCCCGAGAAGAAGTCGTGGTTCTCGTCCGCATTCGGCGACAGGGCCGAGAGGATCGCCGGGTTTACGTCGGTGACGGATGCCGGGAACATGGCCTCGTAGCCCAGGTTCATCAGGGCCTTGTTGGCGTTGTAGTGCAGGAACTTCTTGACGTCCTCGGCCAGGCCAACGGAATCGTAGAGGTCGTGCGTGTACTGGACTTCGTTTTCGTACAGCTCGAAGAGCAACTCGAAGGTGTAGTCCTTGATTTCCTGCTTGCGCTCCTCGGAGAGACCTTCCAGGCCCTTCTGGAACTTGTAGCCGATGTAGTAGCCGTGCACGGCCTCGTCGCGGATGATCAGGCGGATCAGGTCGGCCGTGTTCGTCAGCTTGGCCCGCGAGGACCAGTACATCGGCAGGTAGAAGCCCGAGTAGAACAGGAAGCTCTCCAGCAGCGTGGAGGCTACCTTGCGCTTCAGCGGGTCATCGCCCTGGTAGTAGTCCATGACGATCTGGGCCTTCTTCTGAAGGTTCTCGTTCTCGGTGGACCAGCGGAACGCCTCGTCGATCTCCTTGGTGGAGGCCAGCGTAGAGAAGATGGAGGAGTAGCTCTTGGCGTGCACGGACTCCATGAACGCGATGTTCGTGTAGACGGCTTCTTCGTGCGGGGTGATCGCGTCCGGAATCAGGGAGACGGCGCCGACGGTGCCCTGGATGGTGTCCAGCAAAGTCAGGCCGGTGAACACGCGCATGGTGAGCTGCTGCTCGTCCGGGGTCAGCGTCGCCCACGACTGCACGTCATTGGACAGCGGGATCTTCTCCGGCAGCCAGAAGTTGTTGACCAGGCGGTTCCAGACATCCACGTCCTTCTCGTCCTGGATACGGTTCCAGTTGATCGCCTCGACGTGGCTGAGAAGCTTTACTTTTTCTGTCATGACTCCGGTTCGCTTTCTGAAGAGAGACTGGGTTTTGCTGAGTCCTCGATGCAGTAGCTGCACCCGGCAATCTCAATACCCTGCTTGGTGTGATATCTGGTGTGGGCACTGCGTCGGCTGGACGGCTTGGGTACGCCTTTCCGGACTGCAGACATCTTCGCACGGGTTTCGGCACTGGCCTTCTTCCCGAAGTACGGATTGCCAGCCCCCTTCCTTGCTTCCGAGAACGCCGCCTTGGATTCCTCACTCATAGTGTGTCCATAGCTCGGATGGTCCGGCCCAAACTTCCCAAAGTTGGGATTTTCCGGACCAGAGTTAGTCCCTTTGCGCTCCCGTGACCACTTTTCCCGCTGCTCCAGGCTGTGGTTCTTTCCGAAGAAAGCGGCTCCGGGTCCGGACGCCCTGGCAATCTTGCGGCCCGTGGAACTAATACGGGCGGCTTCCCGCATGGCTTCCGTCCATACAACGCCGGTCGGCCCGAGGCCACCCCCGGAAAGGTTCAGGAGCCGGTCGCCTTCGCGTCGCAGGTAGCTTATCCAATCGATCTCGGCCTGGCCCAACTCGGGCAGGCCTTCAATCCAGTCCAGCTCATCCGCGATGACGTCCGCCGGGTCTTGCTTTCGGAGCCAATCGTAGAACGGCGTTTTGCGTCCCTCGGCGGCCACCCGGAGGTGCTGATGGAAACGACGACTGGCCGTCTTGGTGGTGATACCGACATAGCGGTACTCAACCTCCCGCCGAAGCCGGATGCCGTAGACCAAGCCGCCCGTCGCCGTCGTCGTTTCCATCATTTCAACCCTTCACCTAATCAACCGATATTGGTTTCATAGCGCACAGCTGACGCAGCCCTCCACCTCCGTCCCTTCCAGCGCGAGCTGGCGGAGACGGATGTAGTAGATGGTCTTGATGCCCTTCTTCCAGGCGTAGATCTGGGCCTTGTTGATGTCACGCGTGGTGGCGGTGTCCTTGAAGAACAGCGTCAGGGACAGGCCCTGGTCCACGTGCTGGGTGGCAGCGGCGTAGGTGTCGATGACCTTCTCGTAGCCGATCTCGTATGCGTCCTGGTAGTACTCCAGGTTGTCGTTCGTCAGGTACGGCGCCGGGTAGTACACGCGGCCCAGCTTGCCTTCCTTGCGGATCTCAATCTTGGACGCCACCGGGTGGATTGAGGAGGTGGAGTTGTTGATGTAAGAGATCGATCCGGTCGGCGGAACGGCCTGCAGGTTCTGGTTGTAGATGCCGTGCTCCATGACGGAAGCCTTCAGCTCGCGCCAGTCAGCCTGGGTGGGGATGTGGATGTTCTTGAACAGCTCGGCCACTTTGGCCGTCAGCGGGACCCATTCCTGCTCGGTGTACTTGTCGAAGAACTCGCCGGAGGCGTACTTGGACTTCTCGAAGCCGCCGAAGGTCTGGCCGGTCTGGATGGCCAGCAGGTTGGAGGCGCGGACGGCGTGGAACACCACCGAGTAGAAGTAGATGTTGGTGAAGTCCAGGCCCTCGTCGGAGCCGTAGTGGACCCGCTCGCGGGCCAGGTAGCCGTGCAGGTTCATCTGGCCGAGGCCGATCGCGTGGCTCTGGTCGTTGCCGCGGGCGATCGAGGGCACCGAGGTGATGTTGGACATGTCCGACACAGCCGAGAGGGCCCGGATGGCGGTCTCGATGGTCAGGCCGAAGTCCGGCGAGTCCATGGCCTTCACGATGTTCAGCGAACCCAGGTTGCAGGAAATGTCCTTGCCGGTCGCGTCGTAGGAGAGGTCATCGTGGTACGTCGTGGGCTGGCTCACCTGGAGGATCTCGGAGCACAGGTTGGACATGATGATCTTGCCGTCGATCGGGTTTTCCCGGTTCACCGTGTCCTCGAACATGATGTACGGGTAGCCGGATTCGAACTGGATCTCGGCGAGGGTCTGGAAGAACTCGCGCGCCTTGATCTTGGTCTTCTTGATCCGGGAATCGTCCACCATCTCGTAGTACTTCTCGGTGACCGAGACGTCGGAGAATGGCATGCCGTAGACGCGTTCGACGTCGTACGGCGAGAACAGGTACATATCCTCGTCCTTCTTGGCCAGCTCGAAGGTAATGTCCGGGATCACAACGCCGAGCGAGAGGGTCTTGATCCGGATCTTCTCGTCCGCGTTCTCGCGCTTGGTGTCCAGGAAGCGGTAGATGTCCGGGTGGTGCGCGTGCAGGTACACCGCGCCCGCACCCTGGCGGGCACCGAGCTGGTTGGCGTAGGAGAAGCTGTCCTCGAGGAGTTTCATCACGGGGATGACGCCGGAGGACTGGTTTTCGATCTGCTTGATCGGCGCGCCGACCTCGCGGATGTTGGTCAGCGCGAACGCCACGCCGCCGCCGCGCTTGGACAGCTGCAGCGCCGAATTGATGGACCGGCCGATCGACTCCATATTGTCTTCGATGCGGAGCAGGAAGCAGGAGACCAGCTCGCCGCGCTGCTTCTTGCCGGCGTTCAGGAACGTCGGGGTGGCCGGCTGGAAGCGGCCCTCGATGATCTCGTCGACCATCTGGGTGGCGAGCTGCTCGTCGCCGCGGGCCAGGTGCAGGGCCACCATGCAGACGCGGTCCTCGTAGCGCTCCAGGAAACGCTTCCCGTCGAACGTCTTCAGCGTGTAGGAGGTGTAGAACTTGAAGGCGCCGAGGAAGGTCTCGAAACGGAACTTCTTCTTGTACGCGCGGTTGTAGAGCTCGCGGATGAAGTTCATCGTGTACTGGTCGAGGGTTTCGCGCTCGTAGTACTCGTTCTTGACGAGGTAGTCGAGCTTTTCCTCGAGGTCGTGGAAGAACACGGTGTTGTTGTTCACGTGCTGCAGGAAGTACTGGTGCGCGGCCTCGCGGTCGGCCTCGAACTGGATCTCGCCGTTGGGGCCGTAGAGGTTCAGCATGGCGTTCAGCTCGTGGTAGCCCAGGCCCTGGTAAGCGGCCGGCATGGCCGGCTTCTCGCCGGGGACGGTGTGCTTCTCGACGGCGGTGTTCCCGACGGCGACGGCGATGGGCGCGGGCGCGCCGGTCCGCTCTACTCCGGTGTCTGCGACAGTCGTGTCCAAAATTCTTCCAATCCTTGTTGTACTCGGCTGACGTCTTCCGGCGTCCCCATGAGTTCGAAACGGTATAGGTGCGGGACGTGGCATTTGGCGGCGATGATGTCCCCGGCCATGCAGTAGTTGTCCCCGAAGTTGGTGTTGCCCGCCCCGATCACTCCACGGAGCTGCTGCCGGTTCCTCGGATCGTTCAGAAAGCGGATGACCTGCTTCGGAACGGATCCCTCTCCCCTGGTCCCGCCGTACGTCGGCAGCACCAGCACAAACGGTTCGGTGGCCAGCAGCGCCGGTTCCCGCGCATGGAGCGGAATGCGGGCGGCGTCGACCCCCAGCTTCGCTACGAAGCGTGTGGTGTTCTCGGAGCTGGAGGAGAAGTAGATGAGGTGGCTGGCTGTGGTCCGGGCTGAGTCCCGGGCGTCTGCTGCCGGCGGCCTGCCGGCGGTTGCCAGTGCCATAAGGTTCACCTCATCCGACGTGGTGCCGTGTGGAGGCTTTCAGGCGACCGCGACGGCGGCGGCCTGTGCCAGTTCTTCGATCTTGTCCGGGCGGAAACCGGACCAGTGGTCCTGGTCCGTGACGACGACCGGCGCCTGCATGTAGCCCAGGGCCTTGAGGCGCTCGAGGGCCTCGGCATCCTGGGAGATGTCGACGCTCTGGTACGCGATGCCCTTCTTGTCGAGAGCGCGGTAGGTCGCGTTGCACTGCACGCAAGCCGGCTTCGTGTAAACCGTAACGGTCATGTCCTGAGTCCCCTTAGGTTAAGTCTGTGGTCCGGGTCCGGTGGGGCCTACTCGGAACAGGAATCCTAATCCGTTTGTGGCCTCGCCCTGCGGTCTGCAACCGCTCCGCTCGAACTGTATTTCGATACTACATGTAGTGCAAGAGCCCTGCGCGGACCCCAAGATGATGTATTACAAGTATGTCATTTAACCCACTTTTAATCCACAGGCAAGGGCCTTCAAAATGTCCGGATTCCAGCCGTTTTCACAGACGAAATCCACACCCTGTGGAGTAGTTAGCCACAATTAACCGCCCCGCGTGTCGCCTCCCGGACGGCGTGTCGCAGCCGGCCGAAAACGGGCCCGGAAGTGGGCAGCGGCACTACCACCAGTGCTCGATCGCACACGAGCCGGGTACACCGGGCAGGCACGCAAAAGGCGGGCACCATCGGGTGCCCGCCTTCGCTCTCCATTGCGGCTACTCCGGCCGGCTGCAGAGGATCTGTTCCACGCCCATCCGGGCCTCCGCGAAGCTGCGCAGCGCGCCGACCAGGTACAGCCGCCACACCCGGGCAACCTCGTGCCCCATCATCCCGACGGCGGCGTCGTGGTTCTGCTCGAAGCGGGCATACCAGGCCTCGAGGGTCCGGACGTAGTGCCGGCGCATCGCTTCGACGCCCTCGACCTCCAGCCCTGCCTGCTCGAGGAATGCCAGGGTCTCCCCCACCGGGCGCATGTGCATGTCCGGGGCGATGAAGGATTCGATGAACGGTCCGCCGCCGGGATGTTTGCCCCGCCGGGACATCTGCTGGACCAGCACCCGGCCGCCGGGCACCACGTTGGCGAACAGCGCGGCGGCGTACACGGGGTAATTCCGCTGCCCCACGTGTTCGCCCATCTCCAGGGAGGCGACGGCGTCGAACGGGCCGTCGGGAATCTCGCGATAGTCCTGTACCCGGATCTCCACCCGCCCTTCCAGGCCGCGTTCCTTGATCCGGGCGTCGATGAACGCCTTCTGTTCGACGGACAGCGTGACGCCGACGACGTCGACGCCGTAGTACTGCGCGGCGTGCAGGCTCAGCGAGCCCCAGCCGCAGCCGACGTCGAGCAGCCGCATCCCCGGCTTGAGCCCAAGCTTGCGGCAGACCAGATCCAGCTTGTCCCGCTGCGCGTCCTCGAGGCCGTACCCCTCGGACGAGCTGCCATTCGCTACCTGATCCGCCCAGTACCCGCTGGAGTACGCCATCTGCGGGTCAAGAATCAGCGCGTAGAAGTCGTTGCTCAGGTCGTAATGGTGGCTGATCGCGGCGCGGTCCCGGAGCAGGCTGTGCAGCCTGCCCTTCACCCGCGCCTGGCTGGCCGGCGGCTGCGGCGGGGCGCCCAGCGCTCCGGCAGCCCGGGCGATCCGGGCCACGCCGGCGAGGACGGCCGGGGTGGGGCGGATACCGGACAGTCCGCGGTCGCGGACCGCCTTCCACAGGTGCTGCAGCGCCGAGTTGAGGTCGCCGTCGACGTCGAGCTCCCCGGTGACGTACGCCTGGGCGGCGCCCAGCTCGCCCGGCGCCCAAAGCAGCCGGCGGATGGCGTCCGGAGAGTTCAGCCGCACTACGGGCGCGCCGGCAGGGCCGGCTTCGCTACCGTCCCACACGATCAGCCGGACCGGGAGCTCGCCGCCGACCACCGGCCGCAGGACCTCCTCAATGATGCCTGCCAGCCGCGCCGTCATCGGGCCGTCCGGTTGCCGGCTGGCTGCTTGCTGGCCGCTGACTTGGTGGCAACCTTGTCCAGCACGATCTGCTGCACGTCCAGGTAGCCGGTCTCGAAGCCCGCGCGGGAGTAGCACAGGTAGAACAGCCACATCCGCTGGAAGATCGCGTCGAACCCGAGGGCGCGGACGTCTTCGCCGCGGCCCATGAAGCGCTCCGACCAGAGCCGCAGCGTCTGGGCATAGTGCTCGCCCATCGCAAGTCGCTCCCTGACCCGGAGCCCGGTCTGCTTCTCGGTGATCTCCTCGATGGCCCGGACCGAAGGGATGACCCCGCCCGGGAAGATGTACTTGTGCACCCAGGTGTAGCTGGTCCGGGTCGCGATCAGCCGGTCGTGGCCGATGGTGATGGCCTGGATGGCCACCTTCCCGCCGGGAGCCAGGACCCGCTCTATGGTCTGGAAGTAGGTGGCCCAGTACTCGTAGCCCACCGCCTCGATCATTTCGACCGAGACGACGGCGTCGTACTCGCCTTCCACTGCCCGGTAGTCCTTGAGCTCGATCGTGACAGCATCGGCGTAGCCTGCCTCGGCCACGCGTTGGCGGGCCAGTTCCTGCTGTTCGCTGGACAGCGTCACGGAGTACACGCTTGCTCCGCGGGCGGCGGCCCGGAGCGCCAGCTCACCCCAGCCGGTGCCAATTTCCAGCACCCGGGTGCCCTCTTTGACGCCGGCTTTGTCCAGCAGCCGGTCGATCTTCGCCTGCTGCGCGGCGGCCAGGCCGTCCCACACCACGTCCCGCAGCTCCTCGCCGCTCTCCGGGAACAAGGCGCTGGAGTAGGTCATGGTGCTGTCCAGGAAGGTCGCGAAGAGCTCGTTGGACAGATCGTAGTGCCGGGAGATGTTGGACCGGGTGTTCTGCTCCGTGTTGCGCTCGGTCCGCGGCGTGCGGGGCAGGTACAGGCCGCGCAGCTTCTGCAGCGGCTCGGGCACCAGCGACCCCACCCGGGAGGCGAAGACCTCCATTACCGCGGTGAGGTCGTCCGCGTCCCAGTCCCCCGCCATGTAGGACTCGCCCAAGCCGATCAGGCCGCCGTCGCCCAACCGGGCGGCGAAGGCGTCCGGACGGTTCATTGTCATGACCGGGACGGCCCCGCCTTGACCTGCTCCGGCCTTGCCTGAGCTTCCCAAGCCCAGGACGGTGCCGTCGGGATAGCGCACCTCCAGCGGAAGCCGGCGCACGGCGGCACGGAAAATAGCGTCCGCGGCCCGGCCCGCGAGCTTCGCCTTCAGTCCGGAGGGCACGGTGGCGATGCTGGGCCAGATCTCGGCGTCGATGACTGCCGGCGGCTGCGGGACAGTGTAGGGCACCACAGGGGATGTCTGTGCGGGGTTCTTCGGCGTGGGGTTCTTCGGCGTGGAGTTCTTCGGCGCCGGGTTCTGCTGCGCGGCCCCGGATCCGGTCGCTTCGGTGATGGTCACTGGACTGCCTCCTGTGAAGAGTGGTGTGGTCTCTTGATGACGGGCAACTTGCGTGCCCAAAGTTTGATTCCCTGCCAGCGGATCTGCGCTGCTACCCGCAGCGGCGCCAGCGGGACGGCGAGCGCCGCGGCCAGGATGTTCGGCACCGTGGCTTCGCGGCGGTCGCCGTCCACGGTGGCGATGAAGGGCTTGTGGCCTTCGCGCTCCAGGACGATCGAAACGGCGAGCCGTTCCGCGGGTTCCGGCAGCTTCATCCGGTACTGGCCGTCGACGTCGTTGAACGGTGACACGTAAAACGCCTTGGGCACGGTGGCCCGGCCGGCATCGTCGGTCTCCAGCAGGTAGCAGTGCCGCTCCCCGTAGGTGTTGTGGACCTCGGCGACCACGCAGCGCAGCTCCCCCGCGGCGTCGTGGCACCAGAACAGGGTCAGCGGGTTGAAGACGTGGCCGAAGACCCGGGCGCTGGCCAGCATGGTGATCCGGCCGCCGTAGAGCGTGATGCCCCGGGTGGCGAGGTAGCGCTCGACGTTGCCGCGCAGCGTCCCGGTCGGATCGCCGAGGTGGTCCGCCACGGCGAAGCCGGCCAGCGGGGTGAGCCAGCGCGGCAGCGCGGGGAGAGCGTCGACGTCGACGTACCAGCTGTAGCTGCGGTAGGTGAAGGCGTTGCGCAGCGGGGTGCGCCGCACGTGGGCGATCGAGGTGCGGTAGATGGCTGCGTTGCTGCTCATGCGCCCTCCAGGGCGGTCTGCAGCTCGGCGTCCGGTGATTCGAGCGCGCCGGTCGCAACGACCGGCTCCCACTCCCGTCCCAGTTTGGCCGCGGCGCGGGCGCCGGAGAGGGCGCCGTCCTCATGGAAGCCCCAGCCGTGGTAGGCGCCGGCGAACGCCAGGCTGCCGTCGCCGAGGGCCAGGATCTGCTGCTGGGCGCGCAACGAGTCAGGGGTGTACTGCGGGTGTTCGTAGACCATCTGCTCCAGCACGGTGTTGTCCCCGATCAGTTCGGATTCGCCCAGGCTGACAATGTAGCGCCCGCCGTCCGCCGGTTCCAGCCGCTGCAGCCGGGTCATGTCATAACTGACCAGCACCCGGTCAGGGCGGGCGTCGCAGGAGGGCAGCCGGTAATTCCAGGAGGCCTTGGCGTTATCGCTGGCGGGCAGCACGGCGTCATCGCGGTGGAAGACAGTGTGGTTGACCGAGTACGGCATCCCCGCCAGGGCCTCACGCTCGGCATCCGAGGCGTCTTCAAGCATCCGCAGCGCCTGCGCCGGGTGGGTGGCGATCACCACGGCGTCGAACTGCTCGGTGCTCTCCGGGCCGCTGCCCTGCTGCCCGCTGCCCGCATGTCCGCTGCCCTGCTGTCCGCTGACCTGCCCCGTGGTGATTTCCACCCCGCCGGCGTTGCGGCGAACGCGGGTGACCGGGCTGGAGAGCCGGATGTCCGGCAGCGTCGCGGCGAGCTTGTCCACGTAGCTGCGCGAGCCGCCCGTGACCGTGCGCCACTGCGGCGAACCCTTGACGCCCAGCAGCCCGTGGTGGCCGAGGAAGGTGAAGAGGTAGCGGGCCGGGTACGCCAGCGCGGTGGTCGGGTCGCAGGACCAGACGGCGCTCACCACCGGGGTCATGAAGTGCACGATAAAGTAGCTGCTGAACTTCTCCCGGTCCAGGAACTCGCCCAGAGTCGGTTCGGACGCACCGGCGGCGGACGCACCGGCGTCGGCGGCGAGCAGGGCGCGGGCCCGGCGGTAGAACCGGGTGACCTCCAGCAGCATCAGCAGGTAGCGGCCGCGCAGCAGGGTTGAAGCCGTAGGAATGATGCCCCGCGCACCGCCCCGGGCGCCCGCGTATTCCAGCCCGCACCCGTCGCAACGGATGGACATGCTCATTTCCGAGTCCTGGGTCTGCACGCCCAGTTCCCTAAAAAGCCGCAGCAGGGTGGGGTAGGTCCGTTCATTGTGAACAATGAAGCCGGTGTCCACGCCCAGCACCGAGCCGTCCACCTGCGGCACGTCGTGGGTGTGGGCGTGGCCGCCCAGCCGTGCATCCGCCTCGAACACGGTCACGCGGTCGCGCCGGTTCAGGATGTACGCGGCGGTCAGTCCGGCCACCCCGCTTCCGATCACGGCTACGCGGCGTCCTTCCGGGATGTTTGCTGCTTCCTGCACTGGTCTGCTCCTGTTGCTTCGCCTGAATTGCTTGAGTTGCCCGCTGGGCTCTCTTACGGACAATTCGTCACCGCGCGGCTTCCGGATGAGTGCGACTTCCCGGCGGCTGCCTGGAACCAATGTGCCAGAATGAAGCGGGATTCCGCTCCCGCCTCACCGCAAACCACTGAAGGGCAGCCGTTGATCAACCCCGTGCACCTCCGAACCCTGGTGGAAGTGGTCCGGCTGGGCTCGTTCGCGGCGGCCGCCACTCGCCTTGGCTACACGGCATCCGCGGTGTCGCAGCAGATGTCCGCCCTGGAGCGCGACACCGGGGTTGACCTGTTCCAGCGCTCGGCCCGCAGCATCCACCCCACGGAAGCCGCCGTCGTAATGACCCGGCACGCGGCCAAGGTCCTTACCGATATCGATGCGCTGATGGCGGCGGCGGCCCGGACCCATGACAGCCCCAGCCAGGAGCTCCGGTTGGGCATCTTCCCCAGCCTGGCCACCTACGTTCTGCCCCGGATCCTGCAGAACCCGGCGTGGAAGAAACTGGGCATCGAACTGCGGCTCTCCGTGGCCGAGCCGGGCCAGACCATCCAGGGCCTGCGCACCGGCGGCGAGCTCGACGTCGCCCTCGTCTACCAGGTGGGGCAGTCCGGGCTCGCCTGGCCGCACACGATAAACCGGCAGTGGATCGGCGACGACGACTTCCGGGTGGTGCTGCCCGCGGCTTGGGGCATCGGCCCGGAGTCCAAGGTGGCGGCCGACCACCTCTCCGACATGCCCTGGATCATGCACCACCCCGGCACATCCGACGCCACCGTGATCGAACGGCTCTTCGCCAGCTGCAACCTGCACCCCCGGGTGGTGGCCAACAGCGACGATTTCCACGCCAGCCTGGAAATGGCGGCTGCCGGGCTCGGTGCGGCGCTGGTCCCCGAACTGGCCCTGCTGCACCGGCCCGCCGGGGTCGTGGTGCTGGACGTCCCGGAGATCCGGCTGGCCCGCAACGTCTTCGCCCTGCTGCCCAAGGAGCAGCAGACGGCCCAGGTCCAGCTGTTCGTGGAACTGCTGGCCGACACGCTGCACAAGCTCGGCACCACGCGCCGGGACTGAGGCTTAGGACCGGTCTGGTCCGGGGGCCGGAGCTTTACCGGCCGGCGCCACGAGGGTGCTGATGATCCGGTGTTTGGTCTTGGTGTACGGCGGGTAGATCAGCGCCAGGGTCTCCGGCCAGAGCGGCTTGGCCAGGGTGGAGCGTTCGTGCGAGAACGTCCGGAGCGAATGCTCGCCGTGGTAGGCACCCATGCCGCTGCGGCCCACTCCCCCGAACGGCAGCCCGGGCACCATCAGGTGCACGGCCGGCACGTCGAAGCACAGCGCCCCCGAGGAGGTCTGTTCAGCGAACGCCCGGCGGGTGTCGGCGTCGTTGCTGAACACGTACAGGGCCAGCGGCTTGGCCCCGGCGTTGATCATCCGGATCGCCTCGTCCCGGCCGCTGACCGGGACCAGCGGCAACAGCGGGCCGAAGATTTCCTCCCCCATCACGGCGTCCCCGGGGGCTGGACGGAGCAGGGTCGGGGCAAAATGCAGGCTGTCGGCGTCGCGCTCGCCGCCGTGGACCACGGTGCTGCTGTCCGCGAGCGCCGCGAGCCGGTCGAAGTGCCGGTCGTTGACGATCCGTCCGTAGCAGGCGCTCCGCGCCGAATCGGGCCCGAACAGCGCCCCGATGGCTTTGACCAGCTCACGTTCCAACGGCACCAGCACGTCCTCCGTGGCGAGGATGTAGTCCGGTGCCACACAGGTCTGCCCGGCGTTCATGAACCGGCCCCAGGCCAGCCGCTTGGCCGCCTTCGCCAGATCCGTGGAGGCATCCACGTAGGCAGGGGATTTGCCGCCCAGCTCCAGCGTCACCGGCGTCAGGTGCTCGGCGGCGGCGCGCAGCACCACCTTGGCGGCTACCTCCCCGCCGGTGAAGAAGATGTGGTCGAAGCGGATCGACAGCAGCTCGGTGGTCTCGGGGATCCCGCCTTCAACGACCTCGGCCGCACCCTGCAGGTACTCCGGGACCCAGCGGGCCAGGGCCGCGGACGTGGCGGGTGCGTGCTCGCTGGGCTTGAGCACAACGGTGTTGCCGGCGGCCAGGGCCCCGGCCAGGGGTGCCAGCAGCAGCTGCAGCGGGTAGTTCCACGGCCCGATCACCAGCACAACGCCCAGCGGGGTGAGTTCGGTCCAGGCCTTCGCCGGCTGGACGGCCAGCGGCACGGACGCCGGCCGCGGGCGCAGCCAGGCTTCGAGGTGTTTCTCCAGGTGCGCGGCTTCCGCTGTGACAAAACCGATTTCCGTCAGTTGCGCCTCGGTTTCGTGCTTCCCCAGGTCGCTGGCCAGCGCCTCGGCAAACTCCCGGCGGCGCTGCACCAGCATCCGCCGCAGGCTGCCGAGTTGCTCCAGCCGCCACGCCAGCGGCCGGGTGGTTCCGCTGCCAAAAACTTCGCGGGCACGGGCGACGGCGGCGGCAACTGTTTGCATCCGATCAATGTACCGGTCCACCGCCGTGCACAGGGTCCGGTATCGGATAAATGCCGGGGAATGCTGGAAGGGACCCGTCTTGAGGACTATGTTGAAGATATGAGCAAGGTAGCGAGCCGGCACTTTGGACAGATCGACCTCAACCACGGCCGGGACCATAATTTCGCCGCCAAACACGAGTTGGCGGGCCAGGCCCTGGAACTTGACCTGAACGTCAACGCGCATGACCACTTCGATGAGGCGGCCCTGCACAAGGTGGACTACCGGCTGCGGTTTCTGCCCGAGCTCGTGGACCAGGTCCGCGAAATGATCGCCGAGGAGCTGGAGCAGGAAGGCACCAGCCCGCAGGAATACCTCCGCTTCCACTGCAACGCGCTCAAGCCCGAGACGCTGCGGCAGATCTTCGGCGTGAACGAACGTGCCCAGCTCACCCCCCAGGTTTTCCTGAAGGCCCTGAAGCTCGGCCACGTGGGCATCTTTCCCGGCCAGCCGGAGCGGTACTTCGTCCTGGACTTCACCCTCGGCGCGCACTTCACCGACGAGGTCCTGGTCGCCTCCGCGGACGAGGACGGCGTCGTCGACGATGAGATCGTCTGGGAATCCTGACCCGCTGCTCCGTACCCGCCCTTTTGAGCGCTGAAAACGGCGTTGTCTCAGCAGTCGATGAGTTAAACGTACGACGGCGGGGGGGGCCCCCCCGGGGGGGGGGGGGGGGGCGGGGGGGGGGGGGGGCGGGGGGGGGGGGGCGGGGGGGGCGGGGGGGGGGGGGGGGGGGGCCCCCCCG